>CADCOT010000024.1 GCA_902803145.1 uncultured Spirochaetales bacterium
CTGAGCGGTCTTGAAGAAGGCCTGTTTGATGCACCGGAGAACTGAAAATGAAGGAAATACTTGAACAGATAGATTTGCAGGACTGCCCGCTTTGTAACGGGCCGTCCCTGCTTGAAGAGGAGAACGGCTGGTGCTTCTATGTCATGTGCATGGATTGCGGTTGCCGTACAGCAGAGATTCCTTACAAAACTCCCCAAGAGAGACTTCAGACAGCACGTCAGGCAGCTCATCTGTGGAACATAGGAAAGGTTCTTCCCAGCACGCCGGGAGAATGATTGAAACGTCTATTACTGACACTGTTGTGAGATTGACTTCAATTTAAGGTTGGTTTATCCTTTCAATAGAACCAACCGAGGAAGGTAAGACGGACGGCAATTGTGGCCTCCGCACAGAAGGTTGGTTTATTCTTTTTGCGTATCCAGATTCAATGTCTTTCTCTAGATTATGTCTTCTGTAAAAGGCTGTTTTAATAAGGTCAAGATACGAATAACGACCCGCCTGTTTCTTTTCTATAACTGCAACAACAGGAACATCTTTTCCAATATTGTAGAAAAAACGATACGCACCATTAATTGGTCCTGCTACTGCAACTGGAATATCCAACACATTTGCAAGCTTTATCCAATCATCATAGCTCTTAAGGTGTCCACTTTTATTAATGTGCCGTTTGCTAATAGTAGATCTGTTTACCACAACAGAATCACCATCAAGTCCATATTCAACAAAAACAGGCGGTACTTTAGAAACCACTATGTATCTTGAAGCTTCAAATCCTCTGTGATTAAAAGACTTCTTAATTTGGTCATCGAATGTTTCGGACTTATAAGGATTTATTGCGTATTTCACTTTTTCCTCTTTTTTGCAGAGTGCCGCCAAAGGGCACTTATCATTTGCTATATTATGGTTTCTCAACGGCAAAATCTTTCACCTGTTTGAGAGGGTTTTGGGAGGCATTTTTCATAATTTACATGACATCTCCTGCTCAGAGACTTTAGACAGCCCGTCAGGGCTACCCATCTGTGGAACATAGGAAAGGTTCTTCCCAGCACTCCGGGAGAGTAAAAAATAAGCAGTTTGATTCATGCCTCTTGGGGTTTTTCTCCAAGAGGTTTTTTGTTTATTAAAACAAGCTTGAAATGGTGGGAATAATAAATAAATTTACTATTTTTATGGCTAAATAGGCTAAATAGTAAAAAAATTGGCATAAAATGAAAAAAATATGCCAAAATAGGAAAAATGATCAAATGTCCCTGCCAACCTGGTGGTTTAGTTCCTTGTGGGAGATGACCCATGTGAAGCTGCGACCATGGGGGCAGAGCATGGCATCAAGTTCAAAGACTTTCTCTATGAGGGCAGTGGCTGTGGCAGGGTCTACAATGTCTCCGGATTTGATTGCTGCATGGCAGGCAATGACTGCAAAAAGGTCCTTTTTTACTGTTTCAACATCTCCGCAGGCAGATTTGATGTAGGAGGCAATCTTGTCCTCAGTTTTACGGCAGGCTGCAGGTATGCTTACAATCTCCCAAACCATGGGTTCAACACGGGCAAGGGTAATTCCCATGTCTTGGTAGATGAAGGCCTTTTCAGTTAGGAAAACATCAACATCCGGATCTGTTTCAAAGCGGAAGGGGACAATCAATTTCTGAATGTCAGGGTTGTTCTTAAACTCCTCAAAGAGGATGCGCTCGTGGGCTGCGTGCTGGTCAATTATCAGAAGATTCTCAGGAGTTTCAACTAAAAGGAAAGTCTTAAAAACCTGGCCCAGATAGGTCCAAGAGCGTGTTTTTTGAGGAGCAACCTTAAGAGGTTTTGCATTCTCTTCTCCGAAGATGCGCTTTGCATTTTCAAGCCAGGAAGCTTGGAATTTTTCATCCTTACTGGCTGCGTGGAAAGAGGATTCAGTCTTAGGTTTTGCAGTCTGGTAGTTGATGAAATTGTTTGTGTTCTTTAATTGTTCTATTACTCTTTCTTTTTCTTCATGTATTTCTTGATTTTGTTCTTCTTTTGGCTCAGTGAACAGCGGCTGGATGATTGTCTGAGTTTCTATGCGGCTGCGCTTTAGAAGGGCATCACGGATCATGCGGGTAACCATGCCGTAGATGGCACTGCCGTTTCTGAGCTTACACTCGCGCTTTGATGGGTGGATGTTAAAGTCTGTCAGAGAAGGGCTGTTTTCTATGAAAAGATAGAAATAGGGGAAAACACCTCCGGGAAGGGCAACAGAGTAGGAAGAGGTAATTGCCTGAACAAGCTGGTAGCTGTCTACAACACGGTTGTTCACAAAAACTCGGACGTGGGTTCTGTCACGGCGGTACTCAGAAGGAAGGCCTGCAACTGCGTAGAGTTTGACAGGATCTTCTTCCAAAGACATCTGAGTAACTTCAGTTATTCCCATGGCTCGTTTGCAGCGTTCAAGGCGGCTTTCAACAGGAAAGCGTAATTCCTGTTTTCCGTCGTTGAACAGCATGAATTCAATGTTTTCAAAACCAAGGGCCTTTTCAACAAAGACTTTTTTGCAGTCGTTGGCCTCTGAAGAAGCACGTCTTAAGAACTGCTTGCGTGCAGGAAGATTTTCAAAAAGATCTTCCATTGTAACTGTGGTGCCCTTGTTTGTTGTGCCCGGGACAAGAGGCCCGTTAACACCGTTGTCACATGTCATCTGCATTGAGTCTGACTGAATGGTTAGGCGGCTGACAGCGGCAATTGAGCACAGAGCTTCTCCTCTGAAACCAAGAGAGGAGAGCTTGTAAAGGTCATCAAGGGTTTTGATTTTGCTTGTTGCATGGCTCTTGAAAGCAAGTGCAATTTCAGAAGAGGGGATGCCGCTTCCGTTGTCAGAGACAATCATGCTCTTAATTCCGCCTTCCTCAAGCCACACGGTAATCTTGTTTGCACCGCTGTCAATTGAGTTGTCCAGAAGTTCCCTTAAAGCAGATGCCGGGCGTTCTACTACCTCACCTGCGGCAATGCGGGATGCTACAATCGGATCAAGAATTTCAATTGACATCAAACGGCCTCCTGATGGTGCATTCTGTAAAGTTGTGGGCATTGTAAACATGTTCACGGGTTTGGCTGTCCATGTGGGACAGTTCTTTGACTATGGGCTTGAGCTTTGCGCGGATGTTGGTTTGGTCGTAGGGACAGACAGGCTTGATGACAGGAATGTCATAAGTGTCTGCAAGACGGCGTGTAACGCTTTCATGGACATGGATCATAGGTCTGATTACGTAGAGCTTGCCGTCAAAGAACTCCTGAACAGGGTTCATTGTTGCAAAGTCGGCCCTAAAGAAAAGATTCATCATTGTTGTTTCCACAAGGTCATCAAGGTGATGACCCATGGCAATGAGTTTGTAGCCTTCGTTTTGGGCAATCTCAAAAAGGATGCGGCGTCTGTTTCTGGAGCAGAGGTAGCAGTTGAAATCGTCCTTGAAGCTTGTAGGAAACTGGCTTTCACGTCTAATTTCAAAATCTATGTCCAGGTCCTTGAAGTACTGCTCAAGGCGCGGAACGTAAGCCGGATCTATTGGATGCTCAATCCAGTCAATCATTATTGCCTTAAGGTTGTAGTTGACCGGAAGCCACTTCCTTCTGACAGAAAGGGCCAGAGCCAAAGCAAGACTGTCCTTACCGCCTGATGCGGCAAGTAAAACAGTTTCTCCGCCGCGAATCATGTCAAAGTCATTTATTCCCTTGCCGGTAAGCTTGATAAAGCGCATCACCCAAGGGCTCATGTTGCCCTCAATGACGTTAAGGTAGGAGAGTTTTGAACTGTCGTACTGGCTTATCCTGCTTTCTTTCATTTTCCGAAAGATTATAGCACAACAGCATTGATTAGGGCAAAATCTCTTGGGATAATGAAGGCGTGAAAAAGCTGATATTTTTTCTCATTCTGTTCTCTCTTGTGCTGTTTGAAGGCTTCTGTGAGACTGACTTACAGTCTTTTCTTTCTTCACGGCACTCAAACTCAGTTCTTCCTGTGGACAAAACCATTGGTCAGACAGCAGATGAGGATAATTCAGAAGCCCACAAAGCATTGGCTCAGGCCCTTGGTCAGGAGTACTCATTTGAGTGGCTTGAAACCTACCTTGCAGTCTCTTTCAGAGAAACTGCAGCAAGTATTTGGTCGGAAAGACTTTCATCTATTCTTCCTGCAAAAGAGTTTGTAATGTCACTTGGCAAGGCTAATGCAGATTCAAGCATCTCAATCAGTGTAAGACTTCTGGCAACGGACACCGTAGTTCATTTCGCACTGAAGGATGGGCTGATAGAGGCAATAGGGTTCTGATTGTCAGAACTTTGAGTTTTACCTATTGCTGTTTTTTGCAAAATACAATATAAGTGAAAAGGCACGGCGGCGTAGCTCAGTTGGTAGAGC
>CADCOT010000025.1 GCA_902803145.1 uncultured Spirochaetales bacterium
GCATGCCGCTATTGCACATCTACCTGCCCATCCGGCATAGACATTCCTGCGTGGATGAGTGTTTACAATGACTACAAGGTCCGCGGAGGCTGGGCTTTTGACAGTAAGCCCACCACCGGCGGCACACCTGCAGACTGCATAGGATGCGGTGCATGTGAAAGCCACTGTCCTCAGGGCATAAAAGTTCCTCAGATTATGGCTGAACTTGCATCAAAACTCAGCTGACATTCAGTTTTGTAATATCGAACGGCACGCTGTCTCTCAGCATTACATAAATTACTGTTGAGAGTTTGCGTGCCGTTGCTATTATTGCCTTTCCTGAAGATTTATTTTCCTTTAAAGCAGCATACTGCTTCATAAGCCTTGTATTCTGAGTTTTATCGCTCATTCTGATCATGGCTACAACGCATTGAACAAGGGCAGTTCTTAATTCCTGAGGTCCGCGCTTTGTAATTCTGCCGTAATGGACAGATTCATTGGAAGTTTGAACCCAGGGCACAATTCCGCAGAAACTGGAAAAATGGCCTGCACTCTCAAAGCGGCTGATATCATCAATATATGCACTGATAGTACATGCGTTGACAATTCCTATTCCGGGAATGGTCATAAGAAGCCTGACATATCTGTCTGCTCTGGTAATCTCGTTAAGCCGTTTTTCCATGTTCTTAACCTGGCTTTCAATTACATCCAAAGTATCAAACAGAGTCTCAAGGGAGTACTTCAGAGTTGAATCTCTTTTAAGAAGACTTGCAAGAAGGGCAGAGCGGTTCTTCTTGCTCTGAAACTGGGTGGGTTTTGTGACTTTTCCGTATGCAAGCATGATTGAATGTGCCTGATTTTTCAGAGCAACACAATCCTGCACCATCAGAGATCTGCACTTGAGAATCCTCCTTATGCCTTCATTCATAGGGGAGCACAAGTGGCTTTTGGGAAGCATCTCCTTTGAAAGAAAATCTGCAAGTGTCCTGGCATCGTTTTTATCCGTCTTTCTTGTGCTTAGGTTTACAACCTTGAACCTAAGCGTATTGACAACGGTGACAGTGAAACCTGCATCTTCCATGATGGTTTTGAAATGTCTGGCATTGCCTGTACTTTCAATTGCCAGTTCAACATCTTCAGGAATCATACACATGGCCTGTAAATCTGAGATAAAAGCTTTGTATCCTTCGTTTGAGGTAGGGTACTGCCCTTCCTTTTCGTAAAGCCCGTCTCTCAGAATACAGACTGTGAACTGAGTCTTGTGCAGGTCTATGCCTGCATAGATTTTTGACATCTTTCCTCCCAGTTGGTTTTTTTATCAAATCGTGGACTTTTTACCTCATTCTCTAATCCAGCCTCTAAGGCTATTGAAGGATGCGATTGCCAGCGGTTCACTCTCCAATTCTGTTTTCCCGGCAAAGCCGGTAAACAACAAAATGTGACGAACTCAGATTTGATAATTGCGGGAGGATAATCAACGCTTCCAGAATGTCCTAGAGAAAAGCACGTAAACGGTGAACAGCTCAAGTCTTCCTACTAGCATTAGGAAACTGAACACCCATTTTGTCCACAGCGGGAACATTGCAAAACTGCCTGTGGGTCCAATGTTGCCAAACCCAATTCCAATGTTTCCCAAAGTAAGAATGGTTGCTGAAGCGCATGTAAGCAGGTCAATTCCTGACATGGAGATAATAACGCAACCAATCAGCCATGTAATTATATATGTGCCAAGGAAGCAGAAAATAGAATGCACTACATCAGATGTAACAACCCCGTCACTGTCTTTAAGCTGTACAACAGACATGGGGTGAATTTTCTTCTTAATCAGGTTTACACCGCTTTTAGCTGCAACAGAAACTCTTACAACCTTAACTCCACCGCCTGCAGAACCTGCACAGCCGCCAATGAAGGTGACAAGGAAGAGCAGCATCATGGGGAAGGTTGGCCAAAGAGTGTAGTCAGCAGTGGCAAAACCTGTAGTAGTAACAATTGAAATTACGTGGAAAGACATTTTTCTCAGAGCCTCTCCGAACGTGGGGAAGGTTCCTTCAGCCAGAAGCCAAACTGCGCCCAAAACAGAGGCTGAAGCAACAATTGCCAGATACCATCTGAGCTCTGTGTTCTTCAAACATTCTCTGATCTTTCCGGTGAATGCTTTGTAGTAAAGAGCAAAGTTTGCTCCGGAAATGAGCATGAACACAATTACAACAATTTCAACGTAACTTGAATTAAAGGTTCCGATTGAAGAATTCTTTACGCAGAAACCTGCAGCACTCAGGGTAGAGAAGGAAACTGTTACTGCGTCGTAGATGTCCAAGCCGCCAAGCATAAGAAAGATTGTTTCCAGAATTGTGAATCCAAGATAGATTCCCCAAAGCAGAATAGCAGTTGTCTGTGTCTTAGGAGTCAGTTTTCCCTTTACAGGTCCGACAGATTCAGCACCCATCAGGTGGAAGGTTCCGGCGCTTGCTCCAAGAGCAGGAAGGAAGGCAACAAAGAGAACAACAATTCCCATTCCGCCCAGCCAGTTTGTCATACTTCTCCAAAAGAGAATGCTCTTGAAGTTGCTTTCAATATCTGTCATTGCAGTTGCACCTGTTGTAGTGAAACCACTCATTATTTCAAAGAAACAAGATGAAAAGTCGGGAAATGTTCCTGCAATCAGAAGGGGCAGGGCGCCAAAAGCTGTTGCAAGTATCCATGTCATGGTTGTAAAAAGAAAACCGTCACGGGCGGTAAAGGACCTGTAGTCTTCACCATCTGTCCATCTGGTCACATACAATCCGATTGCCACGATAATTCCGATTGAGAGGAAAAAGCCCATAAATGCTTTTTCTTCACCATGGACTAAGGCGATAACGGCAGGAATTATCATGAGAATAGCAATGAAGATAAGAATCTGGGCAACCAGCCTGAAAACACTTCTTAAATGCATTAGCCTGGAATTCCTTCTATACCAAGAAGCTTCTGTACGAAACTCAGGTTGCTTCTCTCAATAACCAAAATCAGTCTGTCGCCTTCTTCTACGGTGTAGTTTCCGCCGGGAAGGATGTTTGTTCCGTCTTTTTTCTGGGCTCCGACAATAAGTCCGTTACCCCTCATATTAATGTCCTTAAGTTTCTTGCCCTTAACCGGACACTTGGGAGGAACAGTATAAACAAGAGCTTCAAGCTTTCCGTCAAACAAGGTCTGGGTGTTGGTTATGTTCTTTCCCTGAAGGAACTTAACAATTGAATCAACTGTAATATCCTGAGCAGAAAGCAGGTTATCAATACCCATATGGTCAGCCATCTGGATGTAATCCTGATTCTTGCTGATCAGTGCAAATGCACCCTTAACTCCATAGTGCTTGGCGTAGCTTGCAATAATTACGTTCAGCTCATCATTGTCTGTTGCACTGAGCAGCAGGTCGTAGCTTTCAAGGTTTTCCTGTCTGAATATTCCTGCGTTGGTGATGTTCTCATTAATAACCAGAACATCAGGATACTTAAGTGCAAGTTCTTCGCACTCTGACTTGTCCTTAGCAATGACAGTAATGTGTTTCTTCTGCCTCTTTGTGAACTGGTGGAGTAGGAAGTCTGTAACCATTGTTGCGCCGATAATGGCAATCTTCTTTGGTTTTTCTCTTCTTTTTCCAATCATCCCAAGCATTTCTTCTGCAGTGTCTTCGCTGAGAGTAATACTGAGGGTGTCTCCCTCTTTAATGACTGTTTCTCCGCTTGGAACGATAACCTCATCTCCGCGTCTTAGTGCAGCAACAATGTACTGGCCGGGAATAAGGTTTCTCAGACTGATAAGTTTCTTGTCTTTGAACTTTGAATCTTTGTCAATTGAAACGTTGTACAGAACCAAAGACGAATTTTCAAAACTCAGAATATCGGAATAAAGACCGCGGCTTATGTCGTCATAAATATGCTTTGCAACTTCCTGAGAAGGGTTAACTATGTGTGAAATACCCAGCAGGTTGATTCCTTTTCCTTTCTCTGTGTAAGAGAGGCTTCTTACTGCAGCAATTGTTACAGGAACCTTGAACTGTGCTGCCATAATACCGCAGGAAACAAGGTTGATCTCATCACTACCGGTAAGGGCAATGAATGCATCTGCATCACCTACGTCTGCGTTTCTTAACTCTGTAGCATCTGTTCCGCTGACAACAATTCCAAGACAGTCAACACTTGTCATGGCTTTCTCAATTTCCGATGCTCTGTTGTCAATAATGATTACGTCTTTTTGTTCATCAACAAGGTGGCGAGCAAGTCTGATGCCCCTGCGCCCTGCACCAAGTATTACAACTTTCATGCGTGCAATTATAGTCTTTATAGAAACAAAAGAAAAGGGTGATGTCTTCTCGGACACCACCCCTGAACAGTAGGCATCAAAATCAGTTGATCTTGACCTGAATTCTCTTGGGCTGTTCAACCGGCTTCTTGGGCAATGTTACATCAAGAATACCGTTCTTGAACTCGGCCTTAATTCCTTCTTCATCAACACTTTCGGGAAGAGAGAAGGCTCTGTCAAACTTAGCATAGCTTCTTTCAGAAACAATGTACTTTTTGTTCTCGTTTCTCTCTGTCTTCTTCTCTGAAGAAATGTGCAGTACATGTTTCTCAACATGGACGTTTACATCCTTTTCTTCATAACCTGCAAGCTCTGCTTCTACATGGAAGGCTTTCTCGTCTTCATAAACATCTACTGAAGGAACCATGCTGTTTCTGATTCCCCAGTCACGGAACATATCGTTAAACAAAGCATCAAAAGTGTTTTCGCCATTTCTAGTCATAAGGTAATTCATATTCAAATCTCCTTTTGTCCGGCTCTTTTTCCGGACACCATCATCATTGCACAAACCGTGCCAACTTTAACTAATTTTTTATTATGCAACAAATTGCCAGAAAACGTCGAAGCATCCCTCCAACCCTAAATCCTCCCAAATTGAGTCAAAACGACCATTATCCCCAAAACTCCTCAAAAATGCGTCAAAATGACACATCTGGGTCAAAATCCAAGGTCGGGTTGACACTTTTTGAATAATATCATAGGCTAGCAAAGCATTCGCCGCAGGGTGGAGCAGTTGGCAGCTCGCCAGGCTCATAACCTGGAGGCCGTAGGTTCGAGTCCTACCCCTGCTAAATGAACAACCGGTTCAAAGTGGACCGGTTTTTTCATTTACATAGTGTTATGTTGTGGTTTTAATAGAAAAAAGGCCTATTACCACAACATTGAATAATAAAATGTTGTGGTCGAACCCTCTTTTTCCCTCGTGACCACAACATCTTGGTACTTTTCAGAAAAAAAATACAAAAAGTACCAACTTCTCTGAGAAAAAATAGAGGTTTTAAAGATTTTTTTTCAAAAAGTACCAACTTGAATATCGCTATGCTCAATGGCAGTGACAGTTGCAGCCTTCAGATTCTGAATGTTCTTCATGACAGTTGCAGTTAGATTCTGAACTTGATACAAGTTTTCCTTCTGCAAAAGCCTTAGCAGCTGCATCTGCAGATCCGCTGACACCGGCACAAAGTGTAATTCCTGCATCGGAGAGGGCAATTTGGGCGCCCATTCCAATTCCACCGCAGATAATTACATCTGCTTTGACTGTGTTGAGAAAACCAGCAAGAGCACCGTGACCGTATCCGTTTGTGTCTATGACCTGCTGGCTAACAATCTTGCCATCTTCAATATCGTAAATCTTAAACTGTTCTGTATGACCGAAATGCTGGAAGATTTCTCCGTTTTCGTATGTAACTGCTACTCTCATATATGTACTCCTTTTCTCTATAATATTTTGGTTTATCTCAATCGGTTCGTATTCACAGCAACCGCCTGAAATCAAAAGTCGTTTACCGTTGACTATTACATCTGCCGTTTTTTTACGCGCACTGTCATAAATTGCAGTGACTGTAGTCCTGGAGATGTTCATCCTTTGGGCACATTCCTCCTGGGTCAATCCTTCTTTGTCCAACAGTCTTATTGCTTCATATTCATCAATGGTCAGCGCAACGGAATCTGTAGGATTAACATCGTCAGGAGAAAAACTGCGGTAAGCAGGTATGCTTCCAATTCTGCGACATCTTGTAGGTCTGGGCATACTGTTAATATGAATCTGTTTTTGACATATGTCAATAACTATATGTCACCTAAAAAAAAAGGGCCGTAACAGTACCGGATTTCCGGTAATAGTTACAGCCCTTGTAAACAGCTAATCAGAAATTGCTGTTAATCAGCACTCTTTGACAACTTCTGCCTTGGGAGCATTGCTCTTAACACTTGCAATACCTTTCTGGCAGTTTTCTTTTGTTGTGTAACCCTGGCTTGCGGCAACAATCTGGCCGTTAGAAGCCATAAGGTGGAAGCGGAACTTACCTTCAGCATCATTGAAGATCTCAAACTTCGGGCAGGGGAGAGCAGCAGCATTAGCTGTCTTGTCCTCAACTGAAGCATTGGCATTGGCCTTAACGGAATCAATACCGATCTTTGCATTGTCAACTGATTTGTATGTCTGTGATGTTGCTATAACTTCATTGTTCTCTGCAATAAGATTGAACATGAACTCGTCGTTGGATGTGGATTTAATAACAAAACGTCCCATTTTTAATCTCCTTCGATTAAGTAACTTAGAATAGAATAAAGATATTGATAATTCGTGTAAAGATTCATATTCTGATAAATATGAGAAATAAGTTTTTCAGATTTGCAACCATCTTGGTTTTAGCTTTGGTTCTTTGTTCGTGTGCTTCAAGCGGATTCAAGTATGTCCATGACCCGCGTCAGAATCCCAATGCAATGAAGGACATAATTGTAGATCCTAAAGCAGTTTACGGCTTCAGTCCGAATCCCGAATCATCAAGACTTGGCCCTTATGCCTCGTACGATTGGTCAGATCCTGTGTTTGTTGAAAGTTCAAAACAAACAAGAATTGAGTACCATGAATCAATGGAATCAATGCTTGAATTACTGACCTCAATGGACGCCGCCGGAGCTTCTGAAGAAGAAATAGCAAGAGCGGTGTCTGCTGAACGAAATCGCATAAGGCTGGCAGTGTACAAGGACGATGCCAGGGCACTGGCCGAGACAAGAGAGAGCAACCTCAAGACTTACGGAAATGAGGACGGCCCCACAGCAGATTCTTTGTATGAAAAGTATGGATCTTGGATGACCGTAATTCAGAAAGCCTTCAGCCCTAACTTGGGCATGGATGCGGTGTGCGGACTTTATGACCAGTACTATCCGCTCTATGTAATGCTGGGCTTTGCAGAATAACCCATAGCAAAAATCGCTAAGGAAATCGCAAAATAATATGAAAAAAATAATAAATATTCTCCTTGTAATACTTTGTATTGTTCTTGTCGGCTGTGCTTCAGTTCAGACGTCAGAGGTAGAAAATGTTTCCCTTTCCCATGAGGGATACAAGTTGGAAAAAGTTGTAATTCTGAGTCGTCACAACATACGTGCTCCGATGAGCGGAAATGGCTCGGTTTTGGACAGCGCCACACCCCATGAGTGGTTTGAATGGTCTTCAGGCGCAAGTGAACTGTCAGTCAAAGGCGGTGTTCTTGAAACAATCATGGGCCAGTACTTCAGAAAGTGGCTGGACAGCGAAGGCCTGATAAAAGAAAACACCAGGGTGGCGGACAATGTTCGTTTTTACGCAAATTCAAAACAGAGAACAATTGCCACAGCTCGCTATTTTTCAGCCGGATTGTTTCCTAATGCAAATGTGATGGTAGAGTACCACATGGACACCGACGCAATGGACCCGGTGTTCACTCCGCAGATTCTGATAGATTCAGAGGCCTACCAACAGGCAGCAATTGCACAGATTAAAGAGCAGTTCTCAGATGACATAGAAGATCTTGCAGACAACTATGCGCTTTTGACCTATGTAATTGATTCACCGGACCCGCGTTCATTCAGAACGGATGACACTGCTTTTGTCATAAAGCAATTTGCAGAACCCGGCCTTACCGGAACTCTCAAGCTTGGCTGTTCGTTAAGCGACGCTCTTGTGCTTCAGTACTACGAAGAACCTGACGAAATTAAAGCTGCATTTGGAAAAAAACTGACTGTCTCCCAGTGGAAAGATTTGTCAGAAATCAAAGATGTCTATGGCGATGTTCTCTTTACAACCCCTCTTGTTTCAGTAGTTGTTGCACATCCGCTTCTTATGGAGATTGAAAAAGAGATGGAAGCAGAGGGAAGGGTGTTCAGTTTCCTTTGCGGCCACGATTCAAACGTTGGAAGTGTTCTTGCTGCACTTGGTGCAAAAGAATACGAACTTGAAGACTCAATTGAAAAGAAAACACCCATAGGCTGTAAACTTGTTTTCAGCCGGTGGAGAGGTGAAGACGGCAATCTTTACTGGTCTGTAGACCTTGTTTATCAGACAATTCAGCAGTTAAGAGAAAACACAGTTTTAAGTCTGAAAAACGGACCTGCAGTGTACCATGTTGAATTTGAAGACATGGATTGTAATGCTGACGACCTGTATACAGACAAGGCTCTGAAAGACAGGTTTGATGGTGCTGTTTCAAAATTCTTTGATTTAATGTAGTATAGGAATTATGAAGAACAAACTGTTTTGTATTTTTCTTACATTGATGGTTTCTTTAATCCTCTGTTCGTGTGCGACAAATACTGATTTTCAGTACGAGCATGACCCCAGGGAAAACCCTGAGGCAATGAAAGATATTATTGAAGACCATAAAGCAGTATACGGTTTTTCACCGGATCCCCATTCCAAGAGCCTTGGAACATATGCTTCTTATGACTGGACAGACCCTGAGTTTGTAGAAAAGTCCA
>CADCOT010000026.1 GCA_902803145.1 uncultured Spirochaetales bacterium
AGCGAACAGCTCTATGTAGACTTTGCAAAACTTGCCTCAAAGGCAAAGGATGTTGACATTATCGGTGTAACTCATGTCCAGAACCTGACCGGCAATGTTGAGGTAATAGTTAACCAGAATTCTGAAATCAGTGCACAGGACGTTCAGATAAGTGCAGGAAAAGCAAATGCAGCCTTTGCAAAGGGAGATCCCACTAAAGCGGGCCTTCAATTTGATAATGCACGCAAGGTTGAAGACCATGTAACTGCAATTGATATTACCGGTTCCTATTCGGATGCAGCTCCGGGTCAGGCAGATATTGACGTAGAGGTTGCAATAGGAGCTTCTGTCAACTACAAGAATATTGACAGAACAGTCGGTGCAACGATTGAAAATGCAAAAATCAATGCCGCAAGCGGCAATATAGATATCGATGCTCTTTCCAAGACGTATCTTATCAATCTGACTATGGCCGGAGCTTTTACAAGTTCAGAACCGGCAACCGGAAACAAGTCTGGTTCTCAGGCAAACAACAACGTAGGTAACTGGCAGGATGGTGCCAATGCTGCAAACAACCCTGCAGCGGATCCAAACAACAACCCCGTTCAGCAGGCTGTAAATGATGCTGTAAATAATGAAAATGACCAGAATGCCGGCGGTGGCAATGCCAACCCAGCCGACCCGGCAGGCGGCAATAATGCTGCAAACGCAGCCAACGGTGCTGCAAATCCTGCAAACAGGAAGAATTGGAGCCTTGCTGCGGCCGGTTCTGTAGATGTATTTCTTGATAAGACCAATGTGAAGGTCTCTGTAAAGAATTCAAATCTTGAAGCAAAAAAAGATATTAATGCTGTTTCAGATTATGACACGGCAACTGTCATGCTCAGCGGCGGTATTACAGATTCTTTCTCAATAGGAATCGGAGCTGCTGTAAACCTCAATTTCCGTGAAGGTGAAATCAGCTCTGTCATAAATAACAGCACGCTGAAAGCTGCAAATAATGTTATCAAAGCAAAGGATGATATCCTGACTGTAAACATCGCCGCAGGCATAGCAAAGGCTGAAACCGGAGGGTCAGGACTGAACTTTGACCTTGGCGGTTCGTTTGCATATAACACCTACAAACCTGTCGTAAAGGCGCACGTAACAGGAAATTCAATGCTTTCCGGTTCACTTGACGTACAGGCAACAGACAAAATCTACAATATCGATGTTGCAGGCGGAATAGAGATAACAACCACGGGTAAATCAGGACAGAGCAAGTTCCAGCTCAGCTCTTCACTTGCAGGTACCATGGACTATTTGGGTTCCGATATCCTTGCAAAAGTTGATGAATCTACTATCGGAGATGCAGAAACTGTAACCGTTCGTGCCCAAGAGGATGCAACACTGATTGACTCCGGTGTTGCAGCAGGAATTTCAACAGTTTCGTCCCAGACTGCAGTTGCATTTGACGGTTCTCTGAGCATTGTCTATGCCGCAAGTAATGTAAACGCACTTGTACACAACAGTGCAATCACAACCGCTAAGGATCTGACTGTTTCTGCACTGAATAAGACAGACGTAATCAATGTAGACGGAACTCTTCAATTCACATCTGCGGAATCGGGCTTGGGAGCAAACGGCGCTGTAAATATTAATGTTCACAAGAACACAGTCAAAGCAGAAGTGTTAAAGGCTTCCGGTAAAGATATTACCGCCGGCGGAAAACTTACCGTTCTTGCAGATTCAAATGAGAAACTTAATATCATCAGCGGTGCAGCTGCTATTGCAAAGAAATCAAGCATGCTGTCTTCTGTTGTTTCAGTAGGAGTAATTAACAACTCTGTTTCAGCCCTTGTGGACGGCGGAAATGAAGACCTGAACCTCAAAGGAATTGATGTTGTTGCAGAAGACAATGCATTTATCCTAAGCCGCGGCGGAACGCTTTCCGGTGTTTACGGCGGTAATAAGAAATCTGCAGGTATTGCCGTTGCAGTCAACATTGACAAGATTTATAAAAACGTAAGTGCCACACTTAGAAACGTAACACTCAACGGTCAGTTTGACGTAAACGTAAAGGCAATCTCAACTGACGGCATGGGTGCATCGGGTGATAGTGATCTTAACAATCTTGATGAGATTCTTGCAGATGCAGAGAAGGAAAAACCCGAAGGAACCGGTCTGGACAGAGATTTCTCAGAGTGGGATATGTACTACAATCTGGCAGGAGCCATTGATTCTTTCGGCACTCTTGCAGGTGCCTTTGTTCTTAAGATTGTAAACAACGATGTAGCGGCAACAGTTGAAAATGTTAACATTGAAAGTGCAAACAACCTGACGGTAAATGCTCTTCAGACATCTTCAAAGAACCTTGTTGCAGGGTCTCTTTCCGGAACTACAGGAAGAGCTGCCGTAGCTGCTCATTTGGTCAGACCTACAGACTCCTCAACGGTGAAGGCTGTTGTTGATAATTCAACTGTTAACCTGAACAGTAATGACAGCAAACTCAGCATTGTTGCAACAGAAGACAAGGTTGACAAGACTATTCTTGTAGCAGGAGCTGTTGCAAAGAGCGTGGGTGCAGGTGCCAACGGTCTGTTCAATTTTAACAAGAGCAATATCAGTGCAAAACTCAGCAATTCAACTCTCAGTAAGGGTACTCTCAATTTAAACGCAGATGAGAAGGTTAACGGACTTAGAATCATAGTAGCAGGTGCAGGAGCCCAGAAGGGCGAATCTCTTGCTCTGAACGTTGCCCTCAATACATATGAACAGGCAGTTGATTCAATAGTTGAGAATTCAACAATTTCAGACGGAGTTTCCACTGTAAATGTCAAAGCTCAGAACAAACTGAAGACAGGAGATTACCTGCTGGGTCTTGGCTTTACTTACCAGGGCGCATCTGAAGCTGTAATAGGTTTTAGAAATGACTATACCAACAAGACCACAGCCAAGATTGACAACTCTGTTCTGAACAATTCAAAAGACACCAATGTTAATTCAATAAGCCGGATGCAGACTGACAACAGATCATTGGCTATTGTTGGCGGATATCAGGGTGCTTCCATCGGTGCAAACATAGTAATAAATGACAACACTTCTGAGACTAGCTCTACCGTAAAGAATTCTCATGTAAAGAATTCAGGAAGCCTGAACGTAACAACCAATGAAGATGAAGACGGCAAAGCTATTACAGACAAGATTGACAATAAGACCTTTGCCTTTGGTTTTGAGTTCCAAGGTGCTCAGATTGCTGCAAACCTTATCTTTAATAAAATCAATAACGTATCCAATGCAGAAATACTCTACGAAGGCGCTGATGCGACAAGAACAGTTGATGTTTCCAGCCTGAATATTCGTGCCAATTCAATCAGGGATGTAAACACAACAAGTGTTATGGTTGGCGGAAACTACATGGGAGCTGCCATAAACCTGAATTTGGTAAAAACCAATGTTGATTCCTCTACGCATGCAAGACTTAACATTGGCAATGACAGGACTGTATCTGTTGCCAAAGACATAAATGTTAAAGCAAATGATAAGAATCTTGTTGCAAACCAGATAGGAACTGCCGGTGGTACAGTTTTAGGCGGAACTCCGCAGGCAAACGTAATTCTTCACTATTCAAACGGACAATCCTCAGCTGAAATATGGTCGGGAGTATCCGGTCTTGTAAAAGCAAATAATATTAATGTCAATCAGAACCTTACATTCGGATACAAGCAGGTAGGCGTTGGAATAACATTGGGTGCAGGTACCATAGCCGGAGATGTAACTGTTCTCAGGCTGGGTACCAGATTAGGGCTTTTACCTGACTTTACGGATCTTGAAGAAAGGGCAGGAATTGAGAATGCTGTCAATCAGGCCAATGCTGTAATTGATGCTGCCGGCGGTCCTGAAAGCTCTTATACCAGCACCAAATACAATACTGCAGATGTTCAGGCAAATGTAGATGCCAAAGGCGATATCAATATAACATCAGATATAGTCTACAAGGGTTATGACGGCGATACTCTTAAGCTTAACAATGTCAATGTTGACCTTGGAGCTGTCGGTGTCGGAGTTGGAGTCAAGAGTTTCAAACAGACAACAAAAAACTATGCCACATTAGGAAGTGACGGTTCTTTTTTCAACACTTTCAACGTCAAAGCAAAGAATGCCAATGTCAAAGCAACTTACACTGACGATATTGATATAAATGTTGTAGACGTAAGCATAGACGGCCTTAAGGTTTCAGGCGGAAGCAGTACATATAAAAATGATGCAGAAACAACTGCCAGGGCCCAATGGGCAAACATTGACCTTTCAGGCAATCTGAATGTTGAAACAAGAGTTGACTCCAAGGCTTCAAGCAGTGCAACAGATGTCAGAATTGCAGTTGCAGATATAGATGTTGTCGGTTATGAGGTTAAGGGAAATATACAGGCAGAAGCCTTAATCGGTAATAACACAACAATCAATGCCAAGGATATCAATGTAAAATCCACAGGATCAGCTGACTACTCCGGAAAACTGCAGCTTGTAAAAGTTTCAGGTGTAAACATTGGTTTTGTAAGTACGGCAGCTCAGAACAACAGTAAGCTCTATGCTCGTTTAAGAAACGTAGGTAGTTCAGACCAAGGAATTAACATTACTGCAAAAAACCTTAACATTGTTACCGGTTATGATAAGCTGAATATTTTTGCAAAGAACAATGCAGTCAAGATAAGCGGCTTGGACATTATGTCTGACGATGCCAAGGCTAAACTTAATGCAGAATTTGCCTCAGGTTTTGGTAATGTTGATGCCGATGAAACTGTTATAGCAAACATCAATGTTTCCGGCAAAACAACTGTGGAAACTGCAAAAAAGCTTGGCAATGATGTCATAACATCAGAAGCCAAAATTCATGCTGTAAAAGTTGATATTGTTTCGGGAATAGACATTGGAAGTACTGCAGAGGCAGAAAACAACATCAAGTCAAGAACTCATCTTCTCTTTGCTCCTTCTGCTACTCCCGGAACCTATGCATTAACAACCAAGGACCTTGTAATAAACGCAAATCTTGAAACAAAGACCAGTGCCAAGGGAAGTGATACAGAAGCATTCAGCCTTGTCGGTATAAAGAGCATTGATGTAAATGCAAAGTCTAATTCAGAACTTTCATTTACTACCAACGGCGGCATGAATGTTACCAATGAGGCTGTCCTTAATGCAAATCATACTGCAGATATACAGGCAGACCTTAAATCCTTTGATGCCGGCATTCTTGTAAACGTAGATGTAAGTGACTTGAAGTCTAGTATGGATGCCGATACAGTTGCAGAATTCAATTTGAATGGTTCTTCCGGCAGCATGAAGTTTGGAAAGTTCACAGCAAACTTCAATACTCAACGAACCGGAAAGCTTGATCTTTCTGCAAGCGGTGGCGGAGCAATTCATGTTGGCAAACCCACAGCGGAAAACACAATTACAGGTGAGACTGAAATCACAATCAGAAACCTCAATGCAAATGACGGAAAGAACGGAGATTTTGTCTTAACAAGTAAGTCTCATTCAGTGATAGACAGCGTTTCACACTCAAGTTCCGGCGGCTTCATTGCTGTTCAGAATGACGGAAAATATCTGACATTTGATACAATGTCCGCAGTTTACATTTACGATTCTAACATCGGAACTGAAGAAAACCCTGTTGGCACATACGCAATGGATGTGAGAAACACAGAACTGGTTAAAGACACTGCGTCAAACAAGGGTGGCGGCTTTGTATTTGTAAGTAACGAAGATGCAAGCAACACATACACGTCTTCTGCATCTCTGTACATGAAAAATACAAAGATTTACGCAACGGATTTGAAGCTTTCTGCAACAACTGATATCAGAACTGATACGGATGACTTTATCAAGTACACTTCAAAGTCAGGCGGCCTTGTTTCTGTAAACGGTATAGGAATAGAGAACAAACTGATTCAGAACAACTCAATTATCATTGAATCTGATACTGAAAACGGCTCTGTTATTTCAGGAACCGGCCTAGTTCAGTTTAATGTTGCTCCTACCTTTGACTTCAAACAGGAGGCTGGCTCCGGAAGCTCCGGCTTTGTTGCTTGGCCTAATGCAAGTGCAAAACTGCAATCTGATAACAACAACACAATAAGTGTCAGTAAGAACTCCACAGTTCAGGGAGAGGTTGTACAGTTCTTCTTTGATGCAAACGGCACTTTGAGAACATATGCACATGTAAAGTCAAAAGACTTTGGATCAAAGCCGTCTTCTTACTCAAGAGTCAACCTTAACGTTAATAACAACTTCAATGTTGGCGGAAATCTTATTTCCAAAGCCTTCCTTGATATTGAGTTCATGAGTAAATCCAACATTGATCTTTCTCAGGAATCTTACTCCGAACATAAGGCTTTCATGCCTTTCACCAAGGAAAAGGGTGAGATTAACAGAAATATTAACAACACTCTTACAGTACAAAATGATGTTGGAACTTCCCCGGATCTGGAAGGCAGACCTCTTCTGAAGTCAGCTAGAGATATAAACATTACTTTCTCTGCAGGCACCGGCTCAACAGAATCTGAGAACCATTACAAGATTGTTTACTATTCATGGTTTGGAAAGACTTCAAAGGGCAGTGACAAGTCTAATGGTCATGTCAAAGTAACTCCTAAGTTTGTTTTGAACGGTGATATTGAAGCCGGATTAAGTGAGGAAAAAAAGCTTGTTATTAAGAGTGACGGAACAGTAGATTTCTCAAAGGGATTCACTGAGGGCGAATACATAGTTACTGACGGTAAAGAAAAATCAGGTGCTCAGCTTAAGGATGAGAGGCTTATTTATCTAAACGGCAGGTTGCTTATTGTTCAGGAGAGTCTTGATAGCCTTAATACAAGGCTTAACGATGTTGTAAGAGATTACAAAGAAGCACAAGAAGCCGAAAAAAAAGTGCTTGATTTTATGTACGAGTTCTCAGAAGCACAGTGGCACGACCATATCTATGGAAGAGAAGCTGACGATGTTAAGGGCTTTGTTGTCGGGGACCTTAAAAAGGCTATGGGTTCAAATTTCAACCAGGAAGTATTTGATTCTATTCTTGATCAGATGGATGGTTATGAAGATTTCAAAGACTATGCTGCAATTATCAGGTCAATGGATATTCCTGAACAGTACAAAGAGCCTTTCATAGACGGTTTTAAAAAAATATCCGAAAACGTAAAGTTCTGGAATCTTGAGACAGGATATCAGGATTACAACTTAACATGGTTTACATATAAGGTGGGCGGAGAGTATCTTCTTGCTACCACACGCTCAGAAAAATCCGGATGGGAACATACAGAACAAATCGTGGATTACTCCAACAGACTGTCTTGGAGAATTAGCGCTCTTGCGGAAGAGGAGAAATCACTCAGAGAAACAAAGTCTGCAAATGAAGAATTAAAAGCTATTATTCTTGATGCCATTACAGAGGCAGAGTTGAAATCCGAGGAGCGCTATCTCCTTGAGTATAACCCCTATGCATATGTGTTCAAAGATATGAGTCTGTATACAGTCGGTCATGTTAATATTGAAGGAATTCCTTCTAAATCTTCAGCAGCAGACGGTGTTGGAATTGAAGGTGACAGACCGCTTCAATTCAATGTTGCAAGACCCGGCGGATTGTATGTTGAAAACTACTCAGACTATTCTCTGGTCTTTGGCTCAATTGACCTGATAGACAAGGGCGGAAAGAAGTATATTGACTCGGTTATTGATAAGTTTAAGAAAACAGACCTGTCAAAGTTGAAGATGGTTGACAGTCTTACATCTTCTCTTGTAATCAATGGAAAAGCCAGAGAAGATCTTATTACTACCTCTCAGCCTGAGATTGAAGGAATAACAATAAAGAGCCTTCGCAATGAGGAAAACCCGTTCTATTCGGAAAACAAAAAAAACGGGCACACTAAAAACTTTACAGGAAATATCTTCATAAAGGGTACTATTACTTCCAATGAAAAAGATGTAACAATCTTTGCACAGAGCGGAAACATTGTAATAAACGGCCTTAATGCTGTAGCAGGGAGAAAGACAACTATTGAAGCTCCGCAGGGTATTGTCCACCTGAAAGGTTTGGCAGATGAGGATGATCCGGAAGGCAGAATTGTTCTTAAACTGTATGAATCAGAAAAGATTATTGCAGGAAAGGGCATTACCTTGATTGGTGATTCTTTTGAACTGAACGGAACTATTACCACCGGCAGAACAAACCACACATTTGTTGTTCCTCCTGATACTGTTGAGCCCACAAAAGATCCAACAACAGGAAAGAATGAGCTTATTCATGTTGACGGAAACACCGTTGATGCAATTCTCAGAGATGGTAATATCTATCTGTTTGATATGAACAACTACCAGGGTTCTCTGACATTTGTTCAGCCTTACCGTAAGAATCAGATAGTATTTGAGAGTCCGTACGGAA
>CADCOT010000027.1 GCA_902803145.1 uncultured Spirochaetales bacterium
CACTCGTCAATCAGAGTAGGCTTTTGAGATGAGAATAGCTTTTCCGGATCTTCATACACAAGCAGTTCAGCCCTGTCAATTTCCTTCCTTACGGATAGATCAATGACTGACAATGCTTTTTGTTTTGCAGTAGTTGTTTTTCCGCACCATTTTACGCCTTCAATAAGAACAGCGCCTCTCATTTTCAGCTTTTCAGCCAGTACATTATCTGCAAGTCTCTTATAGTATTTGCTCATAACAATATACTATTAATTATTGTGCGACTTTTCAAGAAAAAATTGTGCGACTTTTCAAAAAATTATTGTGCGACTTTTCTTATTTTTCTTACAACAGCAAAGCAGACAGTAGGGATCAGAATCCCGCTCACTATGTCCAAAAAGTAGTGCTGCTTAAGAAGAACAGTGGACATACAGATAAGAATTGTCATTACAAGAGAGTAGGCCCTAAAGCCCTTTGAAAGCTCAGGCCTCTTACGCACTCCAAGATAGCAGCACATGCTTACAAGACAGTGGAAAGACGGAAACAGATTGTACGCAGTACTCTCGTTACCGTCACTGTTGTAGATGAACAAAATCAGGCCTCTGAAGATAGACTTCTGTGCATTCTCATAGGCATGCTCAGCTCCGCGGTTAATGACAGTAGGCATGAAGATAAAAATGAGAAAGCCTACAAAGAAAGAGGCCAGAGAAGCAATTGCAAAGTCAGTAAAGTTCTTCTTGCCTGTAAGAGAGATTGCAGCAGGCTGGAGAGTCCAAAAGACATAGGCAAAAACGTAGACCAGAATAAAGGCACCGACATAGGGAATGTTGTTGTCAATAAACGGAATCTTTGGAGTAACTGCCCAGTTGATAGTACCCGTTACCTTGGCAATCCAAGTTCCGAAAAGATACAGAGAATACTCTGAAAGCAGAAAAACAACCCCTGCAATCCAACCGTACAGGGGAACGGACTTAACCTTTTCTATAAACTTTTTCATAAACTCAGCAAAGAATCAAAGCGCAGACTTTCTTGCCATATCTTGCAGCTGTGTTAACAACAGCATTGACGCATGACCACTTGGACTTAAACTGTCTCTCAAGAAGGATGACAGCATCGCAGTTTTCAATTGCAGCATTGGAATCAGGATTCTTGAAAGCGTCGGATACAGAAGAGACCTTGTAGCCTTTCTCAGAGAGGATTGAAGAAGCCTGGTTAAGAACAGAAACAGCCTTCTTGTCACTTCCAGAGTAGAGCAGACATACCTTGGCTCTGTCAGGAAGAACAGAAGAATTCAGATTCTGCTTAAACCACTTAATGCCGTCTTCATCGTTTTTCCATGTGCGCTCTCTCATCATTGATCTTGCAACAACATCCAAGAAACCCTTGTCAGCATAAAGAGCACCGATAAGAGGGGCTTTCAGACGCTCTTCAGCATCTGAAGAACTTGTTACATAGTTGGCTCCGATCATTACAACAAGAAGAACAACTACAGAGATAAAACCGCCTGCAAGGAAGCCGATAACTGCATACTTTGCACTGAAAGCACGTGCAGGAGTGGGATAAACAAGAGCCTTAAGCTCATCCTGCTTAGTCTTAAGAGAAGTCTCAAGCTTTGAAATGTCATTTTTCAGAGAGTTGCTCATGTCAACATAACTTGAAAGGCTGTTTGCAGTATGCTCATTAATATCTGAAGCATTGATAGTAGAAATGTTGCGGTCAACAATGGCCTTCAAATCTTTATTTTCTGAAAGCTCTTTCTCAAGATCAGCGCATTCTTTTTTCAGATCTGTAACTTTCTCGTTGTACTCTTTAACCTGAGCTGAATAGTCAACCTTGCTGCTTTTTGCGTAGTAAGCTCCGCAGGCAATGCCCAGACCAAAAAAGGCACAGGCCAAAAGAATAAGGAATTTCTTTACACATAGTGCAAATACTGTTGTCAAATCAATAGTATCGTTTTCCATGAAAAAACCTCGTTTTAACTCATATTAAACATATCAAAAAAATATAAATAAATAAAGATTACTTCTTGCGTACATAGAACGGCTGTTCAAAGCGCCTGTCAACCATGGAAAGAACGTGCAGAGCATCGTTTGGATAGCGGAAACCGTCCGGAAGAAAAACATCTACAGGAGTCATTAAAGCTCCGCGTGGAATGAGGGAAAGAATCTGCTTCTTGGCATTCTCAACCGTGGCATTTACGTCATAAATGTAGAGAGCACTTGCCTTAGGACCTGTGTCATCCTTATGCCTTACAATCCTAAAGCGCTCAGGCGGCAGCATTCCTGTAATCAGATTCTCAAGACGAATTATCTCATCTTCGGTATCAATCATTTTGAAGTAGACAATTTCATTCTCTTCAAAGATTTCTTCATTAAAGTATGAACGATAAGGTGTCTTTTTCAGACGGTCATAGACCTTCTTCTCAAGGTCGTTGTATTGTTCTCCATGGTGGAAGATGCAGGTCTTGTTGTGGTGGATGGTGTAGGTAAAGTAGTTACAGCCAAGCTTGTCCAAAGCCTCCCTTGCCATGCGGGCACTGTCAACAGGCAGACAGGCCTTGTACAGGTAGGCACTTTCAACTGAGTCATAAATTGCAGCACCGTCCATGACAATCATTGGAACGGTAGGGTTAACAGCTACCATTTGGTGTACAATGAAGGCCGGTGCATGCTGAGAAATAAGGCAGAGCTTTGCACCTCTTTCATAAAGAGTTCTGATCTGGTACAGAACAGCAGGAGAAGCCTTTACGTAGGAATCCGGTCCAAGATCACGGGTTCTGACAAAGAACACACAGTCTTGGTTTTTCTTCTTTGGAAGCCTAAGAAGGTTCACAAGAAGGGCAACAGAGGTTCCGATAAACACATCCAACAGCCTTCCGAATGCGTGTACTACTGGGTTTCCAACAGAGAAAAACGAACCGCACACGCACAAAAAGACAATGGCGGCAAGGGAAGATGCATCTGACTTTTTAAGCACAACTGTGGTGTAGATACTGACAATCACACCTATGGCAATAATGGCATAGCAGATGAAAAAAGCAACGTCAAAAACAATTGCCCAGAGTATTTCCAAAAACACAAGGCCCCAGACTGCACCAATTATCGTTCCGATAATACGGTTAAAAGAACTTCTTCTTACGTCAACCATTGTGTTCTGCATGCAGATTACTGCAGTAATAGCAGCATCTACAGACATGTTAGAAACTCCGTAGCCTCTGAGCAGATTGATCAAAAAGCACACATAAACCGCAATTGCGGTCTTGATTATCCTCTGTCCAATATGAGGAATTGAGCCCTGTAGCTTTCTTCTTACTGCTTTAAAGTCCATAGGCAAATAGTATCATCAGATATATAATAAACTCAACGGAGGATACCAATGGAAGACAGACCTTATGTTTCCTGGGATTTAATCAACAATTTCATGATAGATGTTTTCAAGGCATACGGAGTGCCTGAAGAAGATGCAAAAATCTGTGCAGATGTACTTTTAGAGTCAGACAGACGCGGAATTGAAAGCCACGGCTGCAACCGCTTCAAACCCATCTACCTGGACAGAATCAAAAACGGAACTCTTCTTCCAATTACAAAAATTGACATTGTAAAGGAAACACCCACAACAGTTGTAATGAACGCAAACAACGGAATGGGCATGGTTGCCTCCTACAAGATGATGGAAAAGCTCATAGAAAAGGCCAAACTCTACGGCATGGCCGGCGGTGCCATCTATAACTCTACCCACTATGGAATTGCAGGCTACTGGACCACAATGGCAGAGAAGGCCGGCATGATAGGAATAAGTGGCACAAACGCCCGCCCGTCAGTTGCTCCCACCTTTGGTGTAGAGCCCATGATGGGTACCAACCCCCTTACATTCACAATGCCCACAGATGAAGATTTCCCGTTCAACTTTGACTGCGCAACATCAATTGTCCAGAACGGTAAGATTGAATTCTATGAGAGAATGGGCAAACCCACACCGGCTGGCCTTGTAGTAACAAAGGACGGCGGCACAATGACAGACAGCGGCAACATCCTCAAGCAGATGAGAGCCGGAAACTGCGCCCTCCTGTCAATTGGCGGAGCAGGGGAAGAAACCGGCGGCTACAAGGGCTACGGCTTCACGACGATAGTTGAAATCCTCTCTGCAGCTCTTGCCGGCGGTCCCTTCATGAAGGACCTGTCAGGCAAAGACAAGGACGGAAACAACAGA
>CADCOT010000028.1 GCA_902803145.1 uncultured Spirochaetales bacterium
CCGGGCACCTTTGGAAATCACACTAAAGGAGGGTATGAAAAAAATCTTTTTGCTACTAACTATGTAGCACAAAGTGTGCCAACTTTCCAAAAAGACCCAAAATCGGCCATTAAGTGCCCTGGATTGAAGGTGGGGTCTGTTGAAGGAAAAACAAAGTGGTGTGAAATTTCTTCACACCTAAAAAAGTTGTGAAATAATTGCACATCTTCTAACAAGCCTTGCCAATGATGCCTTGCCCCTGTATATTGTCGGTAATGAAAAATAATATACTAAATAAGAAGTTCAGCTATGTATACAGAAATGCCGTTGCATATCTGATTGCAATCAATTTCTTTGTTTACATTGCAGTCAGCTACATAAAACCTGTATTCAACGGAATCCCGCTTGTTTACTGGCTCAGCCTGGTACCTGTCCTTGTCAAACAGGGTTATGTCTGGCAGTTTTTCACCTACATGTTTGTTCATGTGGAATTCTTCCACCTGTTCTTCAACATGTATGCCTTGTTCATGTTCGGAACAATGCTTGAAAGAGCCATAGGAACAAAAGAATTCTTGCTGTTCTACTTTGTAACCGGAATTCTTGGCGGCGTAGCAAGTTACATTATCTACATCTCAACAGGAATTGTTAACCTTGCCATATTGGGAGCATCCGGAGCGGTTTACGCCATGCTGTTTCTTACATCTGTTATGTATCCGCAGGGAAGAGTACTGCTTTTCTTCTTCCTTCCGTTAAGGCTCCCTGTGGCCGTATTGTTGTTCATGGGCATAGAGATTGCCAGCCAGTTTGTTTCAAGCGGAGACGGCGTTGCCCATCTTGTCCATCTTACAAGCGTTGCAATTGCATGGATTTACTGCCTTGTAAGATTCAGAATCAGTCCTCTCAAGGTTTGGCGCAGTTCCTTTTAACCTTGTTGGAAAAATAAATTAGGGGTAGAATCAGACTATGATACCGCACGAGATTATTAAAGAAATTCCCAAAGTAGAGTTACATCATCACCTTGACGGTGGCGTCAGAACAAAGACAATCATAGATCTTGCAAAGAAGTATTCAGTTGCAATTCCGGAAACAGATCCGGAGGCACTTCAGGATTGGTTTGAGCGCGGCTGTGTCTTAAAGAGCCTTCCGCTTTATCTTGAAACCTTCTCTGTAACAACGTCTGTAATGCAGACGGAAGAAGCCTTGGAAAGAATTGCCTATGAGACAGTTCTTGACTGGAAGGCTGAAAACGTAGTTTACGGAGAAGTTCGTTTTGCTCCGATTCTTCATACAGAAAAAGGTCTGACAATGGAGCAGGTTGTTCTTGCCGTTCTTTCCGGAATGAATCAGGGAAGTAGGGAAACAGGAGTAAGCTTCGGATTAATCCTGTGCGCAATGCGTAACCAAAGCCCTAACGTGAGCCTTGAGGTAGCAAAACTTGCAGTTGCTTTCAGAGACAGAGGTGTTGTAGGTTTTGACCTCGCCGGAGGCGAAGCAGGATACCCGCCTGAGAAGCATATAGATGCATTTGAGTTCATCAGAAGGAAGAACTTCAACCTTACAATCCATGCAGGAGAGGCCTTCGGATTGGAATCAATCTGGCAGGCAATCCAGGTTTGCGGTGCCCAGAGAATAGGACACGGAACAAGAATTGTAGACGACATGAGTCTTGACGGACTGAGAATAGAAAAGATGGGAGACCTTGCCCACTTTGTTTTGGACAAGAGAGTTCCTCTTGAAATGTGTATTACAAGTAACATTGGAACAGGCGCTGCAGAAAGTGTTGCAAAGCACCCGTTCTTCATGCTGCTGCGCAACCATTTCAGAGTCTTCCTTTGTACAGATAATCCGCTCATGAGCAAGACAAACATGACAAAAGAAATGCAGCTTGCAGCGGACAACTACGGACTGTCGCTCAAGGATCTTGAGAAGATTTCCGTAAACGCCATGAAGAGTGCCTTCATTCACCACGAGGAAAAACTGCGCCTGATTTACGAAGTAATCAAGAAACAGTGTGCAGATATCAGACGCGAATACGGCTATTCTGACTGGAACTGATTTTTACTGATATAAGGAGATTATCCTCATGCGGATGAGCCAATTGTTTTCCAAAACTTTGAGGGAAGCACCAAACGGTGCGGACTGCAAAGGCTATGAATACCTGCTTAGAGCCGGTTTTATTCAGCAGAATGCTGCCGGTATCTTCTCCCTTCTGCCCCTTGGTTTCAGGTCTGTTAAGAAGATTGAAGCTATTGTCCGTCAGGAGATGGAGGGCATTGGAGCTCAGGAAATACTTATGCCGGTGGTGAACCCCGGCGATATCTGGAAGGAAACAGGCCGTTTCTACAGTATTGACCGCGAAATGACCCGCTTCAAGGACCGCAAGGACAGCGACATGTGTCTTGCAATGACTCATGAAGAGTGCTGTACAGACCTTGGAAGAAGCGTAATTGATTCCTACAAGCGTCTTCCTCTGCTGGTTTTCCAGATTCAGACAAAGTGGCGTGATGATCCCCGTCCCAGAGCAGGTCTGATCAGGGTTCGTGAGTTCACAATGAAGGACAGCTACAGCTTTGACCGTGACCAGGAAGGCCTGGAGAAGGTGTACAAGGCTCACTATGATGCATACTTCCGCATCTACAAACGCTGCGGACTTCCTGTTGTAGCAGTAGGTTCTGACAGCGGTATGATGGGCGGAAAAGTTTCACATGAATACATGTATTTGTCTCCCATAGGAGAAGACACCATAATTACATGTCCTGACTGCGGTTACACAGCAAACCGCCAGGTTGCACGTTTCAAAAAAACTTACAATGCGGAAGCTCCTAAAGAGAAGAGTCTTGTAGAGACTCCTAACTGCAAAACCATAGAAGAGCTCTGTGCATTTTTGAAGATTGATGCATCCAAAACAGCAAAGGCTCTGTTCATGGTCGGCACCTACATTAATGACAAAACCGGAGATGAAGAGGACAAACTCATTGTCGGACTTGTACGCGGAGACATGGAAATTGAAGAAAACAAACTTCAGAATGCAGCCCGCTGTAACGGCATGAGACCTGCACATCCGGAAGAGATTGAAGCTGCAGGAATTGTTCCGGGCTTCGGTTCTCCCATAGGTTGCAAGGCCGGTACAGTTGTCATTGTTGATGACAGTGTTGCAAATTCCAACAACCTTGTTGCAGGTGCAAACAAGGAAGGTTATCACTACCTGAATACTAACTATGGTACAGACTACAGCGGAACTGTTGCTGATATTGCCAGTGCCCAGGATGGCTATGTTTGCCCTGAATGCGGCGGAAAGCTTCGTTCTTCAAAGGGTGTTGAGGTTGGAAACATCTTCCAGCTCGGAACCCGCTATTCAGAGTCCATGGGCTGTTACTTCCAGGATGAAAACGGACAGCGCAAACCAGTAATCATGGGCAGTTACGGCATAGGAATTGGAAGACTTCTTGCTTGTCTGTGTGAAGAATACAACGATGAAAAGGGTCTTAAACTTCCTGTCCAGGTTGCTCCTTATCAGGTTCACTTTATCAGCCTTATCAAGGACACAGAAGCTGCAGAGAAGATCTACAAAGAACTTGAAGATGCCGGAATTGAGGTTCTGTATGATGACAGAAAGGAGACTGCCGGAGTTAAGTTTGCAGATGCAGACCTTATCGGAATTCCTGTAAGAATTACACTTGGAAACAGAAGTTTTGCAGAAGGGAAGTGTGAAGTTAAGTTGCGTGATAGCGATCAGGTAATGGCTTACGACCTTTCTGACATAACAGGAGAAATCAAAGCCCTCTTAGCAAAGCTCGCAAAATGAGGGAGGCTTGGGATACTGGATTATCCCCGGTTGCATAAATTGAGCTTTGTTTACATATATTCGGGACCGTTGCAATGCAATGGCCCCGTTTTTTTTATTCGTTTACTTTTTTTAGCGCGCATAATAACATAATATAACACGCTTGCTGTCTGAACGGAGTTCTGCTGAATGAAAAAGCACTTTCTTATTTCATTTCTACTGATCCTGACATTGGTTCTGACTTGTTGTAGTAACGAGCCTCAGCCAACACCGGAGCCTGTTCCTCCCAAAGGATGGGACAACTCTCAGGCCTACATGTTCGTTTGGGACGGCAATACTCTGAAGCTCAAGGAAGAATATCAGACACAATCTGCTTTTGGGACACTGATTATCCCTGATACAGTTGACAGTAAGAAAGTAGACAAGGTAAGCGTTGTTGCAGATCTTGCTATGGCAGACAATGTCATGGTTCCGCCTACAATTGTGAACCTCTTTGTTGAACTAGGTTTGATCAAAACCATAAATATTCCCAAGTCTGTCACATCTCTTTTGTTAGATGGCAAAGTGAACTCAATCACAATTGAAGCCGGTGGTTCTTATACTCTTGATGAAAACAGTGTTTATGGCGATAACGGCACTGTCTTGGTAAAAGTTCTTTCCGGTGCACTAGGGGAGTATGCTTTCTCTTCTTCAGTAACCAAAGTTGCCGATTATGCTTTCAGGGGTTGTGACAGCATTACAAAGCTGACAATTCCTGCCGCCGTTGAAATGGAAATAGGCAGACATACATTCTATACCTGTGGCAGCCTTAAAGAGGTTTATATTGAAAATTCAATCACAACCATAGGAGAAGAGGCTTTCTACGGCTGTAAAGAACTGATTAAGATTGCCATTCCTGAAACTGTTACAAACATTGGCGCCGGTGCTTTCCGGGACTGCGAAAGTCTTGCCGTTTTTGATCTGAAGAATGTAGTAGACATTGGCCAATACGCTTTCAGTGGCTGCAGTTCTCTTACGAGTAAAAACAATACAAGTCCTTTTGAGATTCCTGACACTGTAACAAAGATTGGCAGTCATGCTTTTGAAGGATGTAAAGCACTTGTATCTATAGCTGTTCCGGATGCAAATCTTGGAGAATCTATCTTCTCAGGTTGTACAGGACTGATAACTGTTACTTTGCCAACTTCTCTTTCAAAAATGGCTGTTCCAAGCCTTCCCAGTGGCACGTTCAACGGATGTGTCAGTTTGAAGAGTACAAATGACAATCCCATAAATCTCCCTTCAAACATAATCCAGATAGGAATCAATGCATTTAAGGGTTGTTCAAGTACAGATTTCACAAAAATAATAATCCCTGATTCTGTGGCTTCAATTTCAGTATCCGCATTTGAGGGGTGTTCAAAGCTTTCAAGCGTTATTATCGGAACAACAGCAAACGGATCTTCCCTTACAAGCATCTTAAGAGATGCTTTTCGTAACTGTACAAGCCTTACAGGTCTTGATCTTTCAAACACTACTGTGTTGGCAACGTTCGGCCCCAGTGTTTTTGAAGGTTCCGGTCTGACTAGTTTTACAATGCCTAACAGTGTAACCCAGATTGGAGATGGGTTATTCTCCGGATGTACGGCATTAGGAACTGTTAATCTTTCCAACCAATTGACAAGTATAGGTCGTGACATGTTCAGCGGCTGTACATCCCTTACTGTTGCAAGTCTCCCAATTCCAAGCACTGTAACAAAAATCGGAGAAGGAGCCTTCTCCGGATGTATTGGATTAACCGGAGCTTTAACAATTCCGGACACTGTTACAGAGATTGGAGATTATGCTTTTTCAAGCTGCTCAGAATTGACAGGTATTACATTTGCTGGAACTCCAACAGTAACAACAATAGGCAACTCTGCCTTTGCAAACTGTACATCATTGGGAAGTGTTACCATTCCAGAATCCGTAACAAGCCTTGGAGGACGCCTGTTTACGGGTTGTTCTTCACTGACTTCTGTTACTATCGACTGTTCCATAACAACAATAGGGAACTCAATGTTTGAAGGTGCCGGATTAACATCTTTCACAGTTCCAGATGGTGTTACAAGCATAGGAAACTCTGCTTTCCGCAATTGCACTGCTTTGGCAAGCATTACTCTTCCAAGTACCGGATTTACGACCATAGGTGCTTCTGCATTTGAAGGTTGTACCGGTCTTTTAGGTATCACTCTTCCAGGCACTGTAAAAGAAATAGGGGATTTTGCCTTTAAAAACTGTTCAAATGAAAATTTTACATCAGTCTCTATTCCTGATTCTGTGGAAAAGATAGGAAACGCAGCTTTTGCAGGGTGTTCAAATCTTACTGCCCTTGTATTCCCTAGGAATGCTGAAATGACCGTTAATTCTGCCACCTTTGCCGGTTGTAGTAAACTGGAATCAATTAAACTTTCAAAGCTTGTGACCAATATTGGAGCATCTGCCTTTGCAGGCATGGATGCTCTGAAAACGATTGAATTCTATGAGAGAATAGGTGATGATCCCGGAAGTCTTTTGATGAGTATTGGCAATAATGCATTTGCAGAATCAGGACTTGAGAGTATCCACTTTACAACTGAATTGCCTGTAATGATACAAAGAGGAATATTTGCCGGCTGTACTGCTTTGGAAAGCATTACTCTTCCTCATGCTGAGCCTGGTACCGTAATTTACAAAGATATGTTTGACGGTTGTACAAGCTTGGAAACTGTAACTCTTCCTGTCGGAGTAACGACTTTATTTAGTTCTGCGTTTAAAGGTTTGACAACTCTTCAAACAGTAACGCTGCCAAAGACAGGACTTACGACCATAGGTGCTTCTGCATTTGAAGGATGTACCGGTCTTACATCTATAACGTATCAAGATTGCGAAACTGCTGCAGCAATTAATATTCCGAATTCTGTAACAAGCATAGGTGCTTCTGCTTTTAAAAACTGTTCAAATGCTGCTTTTATATCAGTCTCTATTCCTGATTCAGTAACTTTCATAGGAAAAGCAGTTTTTGCCGGATGTTCAAAACTGACAGAACTTGTATTCCCTGCCAATGCACAATTTGACGACGGTCATGTTGGTACTAAAACATTTTTGGGTTGTTCGGCTTTGAAGAGTATTACATTCCCAGCTACGGTCAAGTATATCGACGAAGAAGCATTCATGGACAATACTACGCTGGAAACTATAGCATTCCCTGAAAATAGCCAACTGAGTACTATTGGAAACCATGCTTTCTCTGGATGCACAAAATTGGGATCAGGGACTGAAAATACTATTACTCTCTATTCCGTTAGTGCAATAGACTCCAGAGCATTTTCCGGTTGTACAGGGCTCAAAGCTATCGTTCTTCCAAAGACATTGAGAACAATAGGAAGCAATGCATTCAACGGGTGTTCTGACCTTGAAAGTCTGACTTTCAGCAATATTGATAAGAGTATATTGGGGTCTATTGGAGATTCAGCATTTGCAGGTTGTGCTGCATTAACATCTATTACTCTTCCTGAAGGAGTAACTACCATGGGAGACGATGCAATTAAAGGTTGCGTTGGCCTGGTTAATGTTGTTTTCCCCAAAAATGTCGTAATGAGTATCTATGCAGATACCTTTGACGGTTGTACAAATTTGGAAACTGTTAAGCTTTCCAATAATACAGAAGTGATTGGTGATTGTGCATTCAAGGGCTTTGAAAATCTGACGAGTGTAACTTTCTATGACACTGGTGTGATTTCTCTTTTGGAAATTAGTTCTGAAGCTTTCAGCGGTTGTACTAAATTGGCTACTTTTACTATTCCAAAATCTGTGAATACAGTAGGAGACAAAGCATTCTATAATTGCCAAAAATTGAAATCAATTGTTATTCCTGAACAAGCAACTATGAAGTTAGATGACAACACCTTCTATGGTTGTGCTTTGTTGGAAGAAATCCAGCTTCCCAAGTCCTTAAGCGGAGCAGCTGGTGAAAGGGTAATTACTTCTACTATATTTGATGATTGTAATGGCAAATTGGAGACGATAAAGCTTTCTAACAATATTGTCAGCATAGAAGACGGTGCATTTGAAGGGTTCGGAGCTTTGACAAGTGTAACATTCTATGATGGAGCAAACACTCTTACATCAATTAAGCAAAATGCATTTAAGGATTGTTCGGAATTGGTGACTTTGGCCATTCCCAACAGCGTGGTAACTATTGGATCCGGAGTATTTAAAAACTGTAGCAACTTGTTGGAGATTATCATTCCGTATCAGACAATGATGGCTATTGATAACACTACTTTTGCCACTTGTACTGCTTTGAAAATACTGGAACTTCCCAATTTTACATACACAATTGCCACAGGTGTGTTCTCTGCAAATGCAAATCTGGCAACCATAACATTGCCTTCAACATTAACCACAATTAAGGAATCTGCTTTTGCTGGTCACACAGCTCTTACAACAATCAACTACAGGGGCTCAAAGGAAGAGTGGGGAACTGTTACTCAAGGAGCAAATGCCTTTAGCGGTGTTGGGACTACAGTTGTTCATTGTTCTGATGGAGATACTGATCTTGTTCATCCAACAACCCCCTAAGGAAATAATTGCGAATGACATACCTGGATGGTAGAATTTATACACTTACGTAAGGAGACTCAGATGCTTGATTTACAGACACTTGAGATGCTTGAGAAAAAAGCAAAGGAAATCAGGATTTCCACCATCAATGAGATTGCGCATCTTGGCAAGGGACACATTGGCGGCGCCATGTCAATTGTTGAGATTCTCACATATCTCTATTATCACGAAATGAACGTTGATCCTTCCAACCCCAAAAAGGAAGGAAGAGACCGCTTTGTTTGTTCAAAAGGCCATGCAGGTCCCTCTGTTTATGCAACACTTGCAGACAAGGGCTTCTTCCCCAAAGATTGGCTGCTCACATTGAACAAAGGCGGCACAAACCTGCCCAGCCACTGTGACATGACAAAGACACCAGGTATTGATTTCACAACAGGTTCTCTTGGACAGGGTGCAAGTGCAGCAGCAGGTATCGCTCTCGGACAGAAAATCAAGGGCGAGTCTTCATTCACATACCTTATCGTAGGTGATGGAGAAAGCCAGGAAGGTCAGATTTGGGAGATGGCAGAATTTGCTTCAACTCAAAAACTGGGCAACCTTATTGCCTTTACTGACTTTAACCGTATGCAGCTTGACGGCTACACAAAAGACGTTATCAACATGGATAACATTGATACAAGATGGCTTGGTTTCAACTGGCATGTTCAGAGAATCAACGGACATGACTTTAACCAGCTTGATTACGCCATCCAGCAGGCAAAACTTGCAACAGACAGACCCAGCATGATTATCTGTGACACAGTTAAGAGCTGGGGTTACAAACCCGGTGTCGGAGTAACAGCAAACCACAGCATGGCAGTTTCCGAGGAAGATGCCAAGGCAGCTATTGCAGCACTTGAAGGAGGTTGTGTATGAGAGATACAGCAGATCTTGGAAACATGAAAGATGCAGTCATGGCTGCTATCATTGACCTTGCAGAAGAGCACAAAGATGTTGTTATGCTTGAAGCCGACCTCATGACATGCCTTGGAAGTACAGGCTTTAAGAAAAAGTTCCCGGAAAGATTCTATAACTGCGGAATTGCAGAAGCCAACATGGTCGGTGTTGCAGCAGGTCTTTCTTCAATGGGCTTTGTTCCTTTTGCAGATTCATTCGGAGTCTTCTCTTCAAGAAGAGTTTATGACCAGTTCTTCCTTTCAGTTAACTACGCAAAACAGCGTGTACACCTGATCGGAACAGACCCCGGCGTTGTTGCTCAGGTTAACGGCGGAACTCATATGCCGTTTGAAGATATTGCTCTCATGCGCCAGATTCCCGATCTGATTATTATTGATCCTTCTGACGGACAGAGCTGCTATGAGCTTATCAGACAGGCCTATGAAAGCGGCCACAGTTCTTACATCAGAGTAGGCAGAAGAGGCATTACTCACCGCTATCCGGTCGGAACAAAGATTCAGCTTGGTAAGGGCATTGTCCTCACCGAAGGTGACGATCTTGCAATCATCGCCGAAGGCGAAACTCTGGTAAACGAGGCTACAAAGGCAGTTGAGATTCTGAAGGAAAAGGGAATCAAGGCAACTTTGGTTGATATGCACACAATCAAACCGCTTGATACAGAGCTGATTGAGAAACTTGCCAAGAAGACAGGCCGCATTCTTGTCTGTGAAAACGGAAGGTACGCAGGTGGTCTTGGAGAGGCAGTTGCCGGTCACCTTGCAAAGGTTCACCCCACAAAGATGGACTTTGTCAGCGTAGGCGAGAGGTTTGGAGAGGTAGGAAACCTTGCTTACCTTATTAAGGCCTTTAATTTCTCTGCAGAAGATATTGCCGCCAAGGCAGAGGCTCTTGTCAAATAAGGATGGCAGTTTTATACGTGGTTGCCACTCCGATAGGCAACCTTGACGATATTACAATCCGTGGCATCCGCACCCTTAGGGATGCGGATGTCATTGCATGTGAGGACACAAGACACACACTTAACCTGTTGAACCATCTGGAGATAACAGGAAAGCGCCTCATTGCCTGCCACGCAAGAAATGAAGAGGCTTCAGCAAAGGGAATTGTGGGTCTTTTGGAGCAAGGACTGAACGTTGCCTACTGCTCAGATGCAGGCACTCCCGGGGTAAGTGACCCGGGAAGCCGTCTTGTAAATGCAGTACGCCAGGCCGGTTTTGAAGTAGTACCTATTCCAGGAGCCAGTGCTTCCGTAACCTTAATAAGCGTAAGCGGTCTTGCCGGCAAAACGTTCACATTTGAAGGTTTTCTCAGTCCAAAATCCGGAAGAAGAAAAAAGCGCCTTGAACAGCTTTTGGAGCGTAACGAAGCCTTCATTATCTACGAATCTCCGTTCAGAATCAGAAAAACACTGGAAGAACTGGATGCTTTGGCTCCTGAAAGAAAGCTTGTTTTGGGACGCGAGATGACAAAGGCTTTTGAGCAGTTTCTCTGCGGAACGGCAAAAGAAGTTCTTTCCCTTCTGAAAGTAGAAAAGGGCGAATTTGCAGTTTGCGTTCTTCCTCAAGGCGTAGACAGGGATGAAGAAGATGCTGACTGAAAAGAAGCTTCTGTCTCTGAAAGAAAGAACAAGAAAACGTAAAATCTCAATGATACTGTCACAGAATGCCAATTTTCTGAAAACAGGGCAGTCTGTGGATTATTCCTACATAAACATGCTTTTGCGCCTTGCAGGCTTTGCTCCGCTTAACTTTGAAACAGCAGAGCAGGACCCCAAGACAACCATGTTTGTCCTTGAAGACTGTGCTCAGGCTCTTCTTGTTCAGCTTGGCTCAGAACCAAGCGATTGGGACTTTACAGATGACTTGGGAAACCTTGATGCTTCAAAGCGCCTTATCCAGGACAAGATTCTGGTTTTGGACAGAATCAGAAGTCCTTACAATGTTGGTGCTATTTTCAGAAGTGCAGACAGTTTCGGAATTAAAAAGATAATCCTTGTTGAAGGAACAGGAGATCCTGAGCACCCCAGGGCAAGAAGAACTTCCAGAGGCTGCACCCAGACTGTGGACTGGTGTTTTATGGCAGAGGAAGATGTTGTTAAACTTCTTCAGACTTATGAAGAGGGGAAGGTTCTTGCACTGGAACTTGGCGGGCAAGACATTAACACATTCAAATTCCCACAAAGCGGGGCGGCAGTACTTGGAAGCGAGGAATTCGGAATAAGTCCTGCAATTTTGAAGTGCTGCACTGCAAGAGTAACCATACCCATGGCAGGAACAAAGGGCTCGCTAAACGTCTCTGTTGCAGCAGGAATACTGCTTCAAAAGTGGTTTTCATGCTGATGAGCCTTGTTTTAGAAAGTTCTAAGTAATAATATTTATCCTATAACAAAGACGGGGGACTCTATGGAAAGAACCTATATTGGAAAAATTAAAGAAAATCTTGAAAAGGAAGTACAGCTTTCAGGTTTTGTAGATACATTCAGAAACACAAGCGCAATGGCCTTCATTGTTCTGAAGGATATTACAGGAAAGGTTCAGCTGACCATTGAAAAGGAAAAGCATCCTGAACTGCTTGATGTCCTGAACGTGCTTACCCAGGATTCTGTAATTACAGTTACAGGCGTAGCTCATGCAAGTGAGTATGTAAAGATGGGTGGCGTAGAAGTCTTCCCGGACAGCATTACAGTCCATTCAATTGCAGAAGCACTTCCCATCACACGTGAGTACATTCCTGCAACAAAGAAGCGCCCTGCAGTAGAGCGTTCATCTGTTGATCAGAGAATAGACTACAGATGGATTGACCTCAGAACAGACAAGAATCAGCTTATGTTCAAGGTTCAGACAGCTATGACAAAGGCTTTCAGAGATTTCCTTCTTGAAAGAAACTTCATGGAAATCCATACTCCCAAGCTCATTGCAGCTGCAAGTGAAAGCGGCTCAGACGTCTTTGAAGTCAAATACTTTGACCGCAGCGCCTACCTTGCACAGAGCCCTCAGTTCTACAAGCAGATGGCCATGGCTGCAGGTTTTGAGAGAATCTTTGAAACCGGTCCTGTCTTCAGAGCCGAAAAATCATTTACAAGCAAGCACTCAACAGAATTCTCAGGCTTTGACCTTGAGTTCAGTTACATCAAGGACCACTACGATGTAATGAACATGGAAGCAGAGCTCCTTACCTACATGCTCAAACAGGTAAAAGAGCAGTACGGAGAAGAGATTGTCCGTCTGTACGGACCTGAGATGGAAGTTGTGGTTCCCACACTGCCTTTCCCTGTAGTAAAGCTCCGTGACCTTTATGATCAGCTTGAAAAGTGCTACGGCTTCACGGTTCCTGAGTCAGAGAAGGGTGATCTTACAACAGAAGCAGAAAGACTCAGCTACAGATGGGTCAAAGAGCATTACAACCATGAATTCCTGTTCATCATTGATTACAGCGCAGACAAGCGTGCCTTCTATCACATGAGAGATGAACGCGGAGTTCCCATGGGTTATGACCTTATCTGGCGCGGAGTTGAGATTACAACAGGCGCACAGCGTGAACACAGATATGAAATCCTTAAAAAGCAGGCAGAAGAGAAGGGTCTTGCAGAAGATGTAAAGTTCTATCTGGACTTCTTCAGATACGGCTGCCCGCCGCACGGAGGATTCGGTCTTGGAATAGACAGAATGACAATGCTTTTCTTTGATGCCCACATTAACGAAGCAGAGTTCCTGTTCAGAAGCCCCAAGCGCCTTACTCCGTAAGACAGAAAATGAAAATCAAAGAACTGGATGCTTCCCAGGTACATTTCTCATATGATGAGAAAAGAATAAGTGCTCTTCGCTCTCAATCCTCAAGAAAAGGGATAATCGGTCAGCCAAGGGCACTTTCTGCTCTCAAGATGGGAATGGGAGTAAGCACAAAAGGCTACAACATCTTCATAATCGGAGAGGACGGAACGGGGCGTCACAGTGCCGTCCGTCAGATTGCCTCTGAATTAAAAACTCAACAGACAGACCTTGTAAGCCTATACAATTTTCTCAATCCGGATGCACCACTTCTTATCATGCTTCCTTCTCTGCAAGGTGCAGATTTCTGCAACTTAATGCACAGAATTTTTGCCTCTGTACAGGAAGGAAACATTGAAAAAGCACTGTCCTATGCAGACAGTTGCACATATCCAGAAACAAAGTCCTATATCCAGCGTGCCAAGCTGGAACTTGCCAAAGACGGCATCAAGGCTCAGATGTTTGAAGCAAAGCTGATTCATGACGGTTCTGTCAGTGATACTCCGCCTGTTGTCTGTGCTCCTGATCCCACAGAGGCCGGCATCTTTGGCAGCCTTTCAGGAAAGACTGGCTTTGCCCATCTGGACTTTACTCCGGGCTCTGTTTTCAGCGCCATGGACGGCTTCTTTATTGCAGACATTAACCAGATTCTTTCAAGCAAAGGTCTTTGGGAAAGCATAAAACTCTTTGCAGATGCCTCTGTGTTTACTGTCCGCTCCGAATCTGACAGCAACAAGCGTTCAGTCAGACCTGTAGCTCCGCACCTTCCCATCAAACTGATCCTCACAGGCTCTGACCTGATCTACGACAAGCTCTGTGACACAGATGAGCAGTTTTTAAGACTTTTCAAAGTCTGTGCAGAGTTTGACTTCTCAATGCCCAGCAATGATGAGAACATTTGCGGAACCATAGCCTACATCCTTGATACAGCACGTAAGTACCGTCTTAAAGAGGTAACCGACAGCGCCCTGTGCGAACTTCTGCGTTGCTCATCCTGGTATGCAGAGATGCAGGACGAACTTACAACAAAGCTTTCCTACATAGGAGACCTCTTGCACGAGGCAAACTTCTTTGCATCTGACAAAATTGATGCAGATGCTGTAAAGAAAGCCCTGAATGAACGCAGCTTTGCAAACGGAATTACAGAAGAGAGAATCAGCCGTGAAATTGAAACCGGAGAGATGATTATCTCCCTTGAAGGAACAAAGGTTGGGGTAGTGAACGGCCTTGCAGTGATGGACCGCGGTCTGTCCTCCTTTGGAACGCCTGCAGTAATTTCTGTTTCCGTTGCCCCGGGCTCTGAGGGGATTGTCAACATTGAGCATGAAGCCGGTCTTTCGGGGGAAATCCACGACAAGGGCCTTCTGATTCTTGAGGGCTATCTGAGAAAGCATTACGCCCACAGTTTTCCGCTTTCCATCTACGCAGGAATCTGTTTTGAACAGAGCTACGCCGAGGTTGACGGAGACAGCGCTTCCAGTTCAGAACTTTTTGCACTTCTTTCTGCAATTGGAGAACTGCCGGTACGTCAGGACATTGCCTGCACAGGTTCTGTAAACCAGCTTGGCGATATC
>CADCOT010000029.1 GCA_902803145.1 uncultured Spirochaetales bacterium
AGCTCTTCCGCCTCTCCAGTCCTTCATTGAAGGTCCGTCAACTGTCTTCTGTGTTGCTGTTGTTGAGTGAACAGTTGTCATAAGACCGTCTGTGATTCCCCAGTTGTCATTGAGAACCTTAGCAATAGGAGCAAGGCAGTTTGTTGTACAAGAAGCGTTAGAAACAAACTGTGTGCCCTTTACATATGTATCTTCGTTAACACCTACAACGAACATGGGAGTGTCGTCCTTAGAAGGAGCTGACATAACAACATACTTTGCGCCGGCTGCCAGGTGAGCCTGTGCCTTCTCTTTTGTAAGGAAGAGACCTGTTGATTCAACAACATACTCTGCTCCAACAGCATCCCACTTGAGCTGTGCAGGATCTTTCTCAGCTGTAACTCTGATTTTCTTGCCGTTGACAATGAGAAGAGACTTCTCAACATCACACTCAATTGTGCCGTTGAACTGACCGTGCATTGTGTCGTACTTGAGCATATAGCCAAGGTAATCTACAGGGCAAAGGTCATTGATACCTACAATTTCAACATCTGTGCGCTCCATAGCTGCACGGAAAACAAAACGACCGATTCTTCCGAATCCGTTGATACCTACTTTCATTGATATTCCTCCGAATAAAAATTCCTCTAATACTATATAGAATATGACCTTTTAGGTCAATAAAACTTACTGCTGCAGAAGCGTAGAAATGTCTATTGAAAAACCTTTCAGATTCCCTGCAATCAAAGAAGCCGAAGCCCTCTTCAGATCTCTGGGTATACGCTTGCCGTCAGTGAAGAACAACAAGGGAATCAATTTATCCCTCGAAACTGAAATAATGTTTCCTATTGTGCCTGTTTTATCAAGCATGGTAACGGCCAAGGCCTTGATGTTATAGGCCTTGTAGCGGTTAACAAGCATGACCAGATCCGAGTACTTCATTGTAGCCGGAACTGTCAGAACAAATACATATTCAGAAGTGTTTACACTGCTGAAAACACCGGACATAAGATTATCCGGCATATCAGTGTCAATGAGAACCACATCTGAAGAAGAGAATTCTTCCAAAGCCTGTGAATACTCTTCAGCACTTGAACAGACCTTATAAGGCCTGTTAAGAGCAGTACCAAGCTTTGCAAGCTGCTCTGCAGTTGCCGGATTGTTGCTCAGAGAAACAAGAGAAATTTGCTTGTCTGCAAACAGAGCAGCAATCTTGGCCATTGTGGTGGTCTTACCGCTTCCGTCAAGACCTAACATAACAAGGTAATGAGGAAGATTTGTCTGGTCAGCATAATCAATGTCTGCAGAACCGATAATTCTGTCTGCAAGAGTTGTTTCCACATCTTTCTGACTTGGGACAGCAGGAAGAGCCTTCTCAAGCTGCTTTACAACTTCTCCCTTCATCCACTGAATGTACTGCTGTGAAAAATCGTTCTTTTCAAGAATTCTAATAGCAGGTTCGGCAAGAGCATCAACTGAAACTGAAACTTCAGGTGCAGTCTTACGAGGATCCGGAGTTTTTGCCTCCTGCTCAAATCTGAGAAGTTCTTTCTTTTCCGTAACTTCTCTGCTCTCTTCTTTCTGTTTTACAGGTTCGGTTCCATCATCTGCAAGGAAGCAGATAATTTCACAGCTGTGAGACACTCCAAGCCCCAAAAAGCCTCTGGCCTGTTTATCTCTTCTGCTGTGAATTCTGAGTCTGTCCCCATATTGCTGATGGGCCTTCTTAACAGCTTCTTCGTATGTTCTTGCTTCAATAGTTATGTAGTTCATATTACAAAATATATCTGGTAAGGTCCTGGTTCTTTACAACGTCTGTAAGTCTTTCATTCACATAGTCAGGTGTAATGGTTATTGTCTGACCACTAAGCTGATCTGCGCTAAAACTGAGCTCCTCCAAAAGGATTTCCATTATGGTGTACAGGCGTCTTGCGCCGATATTCTCCTGTCTGGAATTCACTTCGTAAGCTATTTCAGATATACGCCTTAAAGCAGGATCTGTAAAGACTACATCAACACCTTCTGTCTTGAGCAACTCTCTGTACTGAAGGGTAATAGCATTTTCAGGTTCGCTGAGAATTCTGAAAAAGTCATCTGCAGAAAGGTCATCAAGCTCAACTCTGAGGGGGAATCTTCCCTGAAGTTCAGGAATTAAATCGCTCGGTTTTGAAACATGGAAAGCACCTGCTGCAATAAACAGAATATGAGCTGTATCAATTACTCCCCATTTTGTTGAAACCTTTGTACCTTCAACAATTGGCAGAATATCTCTCTGAACACCTTCACGGGAAACATCCGGACCTGAGGTTGCACCGTTCTTTCCGGCAATCTTGTCAATCTCGTCAATGAAGACAATACCCATCTGCTCGGTTCTTTCCTTGGCAAGATCTACAACCTTATCCTGATCAATATTGCGGTCCATCTCCTCTTCCATGAAGATTTCTCTGGCCCGCTTGATAGTAATCTTGTGCTTCTTACCGCGGTTCTGAGCACTCTGGAAGATATTTCCAATATTGTTCATAGCATTCTGAAAATCATCCATTGAACCGACCATGCCAATTTCAACACTCTTAGGTCTGAAAGACATACTGACTTCAACTTCAGTATTCTCAAACTCGCCCTTTCTCAGCTTTTCTCTGACAAGTTCTCTTGCTTGGCGTCCGGCTTCATCAAACTGAGCATCTGCTGAGCCGTTCTTATTCATTGAAGGAATGAGCAGATCTATAAGGCGTTCTTCTACAACCGCTTTCACCTTCTCTTCGTTCTTTGCTGCAAGTTCACGTCTTACCATTGATACTGCAGAACCCATCAGGTCCTTAATCATGGACTCAACGTCACGACCCACATAACCTACCTCTGTGAACTTTGTAGCTTCAACTTTGATAAAGGGAGCATTTGAAAGTCTTGCAATTCTTCTTGCAATTTCAGTCTTACCTACTCCTGTAGGTCCGATCATGATTATGTTCTTAGGATAGACTTCATCTCTGATGTTATCAGGAAGTCTCTTTCTTCTTGTTCTGTTTCTTATTGCTACGGCAATAGTTCTCTTTGCCTTGTCCTGTCCAATTACGTACTTGTTCAGTTCTGACACAATCTGAGAAGGAACCATATCGTCAAGGTTGAAGGCCTTCTCAACAGGTACAATATTGTTATCCATTAAATTTCCTCCACAAGGAACTTGTCATCGGTATAAATACAGATTGAAGAAGCAATCTGCATGGATTTGATTGCAATTTCGGATGCACTGAGCTGAGGTGCACAATCAAGATAGGCTCTTGCAGCACTTAAGGCGTAGTTTCCGCCGCTTCCGATTGCAATTGCGTCATACTCCGGTTCAAGAACATCTCCTGTTCCGGAAATAAGGAAAATCTGCTGTCCGTCTGAAACAAGGATCATTGCCTCAAGGCGCCTGAGTCCCTTGTCCATTCTCCACTCTTTTGCAAGTTCTACAGCAGATCTAGTAAGGTCTCCGTTGAATTCTCTGAGCTTTTTCTCAAACAGCTCAAAAAGGGTGAATGCATCTGCAGTTGAGCCGGCAAAGCCTGTGATAATCTTGTCATCATAGATTCTTCTGACCTTTCTGGCATTTCCCTTCATTATTGTATCGCCGGCTGTTACCTGTCCGTCTCCGGCTATTGCTACATGTCCGTTCTTTCTTACGGCAACTATTGTTGTTCCTTTGAAACTCATCAGTCCTTCCTTCCATGGGGATGGGCATCCCTGTAAATATTCTCAAGTCTCTTTCCAGTGACATGAGTGTAAATCTGGGTTGTTCCTATACTTTCATGGCCAAGAAGTTCCTGAACAATCCTTATGTCGGCATTGTTATCCAGCAGGTGTGTAGCAAATGTATGCCTGAACACGTGCGGTGTAAACTTCTTTGTCAGTCCCAAATTTACTCGATACTTGTCAAAAATAATGTGAATTGTGGAAAGCGGCAACTTTTTTCCCTTTTTATTTAAAAAAAGAGTACCGTCATCCGCTGTTTTTGTCTGTTCGACTATCCTTTTGCGCTCCGGAAGATAATCTTCAAGCATTTTTACAGCCTTTTCCGTAAGAAAAACATAACGCTGTTTATTGCCCTTTCCGGTTACCAGTGCCCTTCTTCCCTTAATGTTCAAGTCCTGGATTTTCATGTCCATCAGCTCTGAAAGTCTGCATCCTGTTGAATAGAACATGTTGAACATGGTCACTTCCATCAATGATGTGTAGTCATTGCACGGGCAGTTGAGAAGCTTATCTATTTCCTCCGGGGTAAGAACAACAGGGATTCTTCTTCCCTGCTTAGCCCTCTTTATCATTTTAAACGGCTGGACAGATACAGCTCCTGTTTCACAGAGGCTGTGAAAGAAGCTGCGATTTGCGCTGAGGATTCTGTTAATTGTTGCAGGATTTAGTTTTTCTTCATAAAGGCTGACAGTAAAAGCTCTTGCATCTTCCTCTGTCATCTCAGTTACATCCATATGATGGGATTTAAGCCATGATTCCAAGCGTCTTAAATCATGCTCGTATGAGATTGCTGTTTTTTCAGAGTAACCTGCTACATCTCTCAGGTAGGATATGTACTGCCTAATGAATTCGTCCATCAGGATAAATATATCAAACTATCCGATTATCTCATAGTACGTTTCTCCGTACCTAAAGCCTTTATCTGACTTTTTCAGATTGAACTGCAGGCTCACTTCTTCTTCAAATACAGGACATCCGTCATCATACAGTCCCTGGGTTCCGGTTCTGCTTCTGGTGCTTCCCAAACCGGCCTTTGTAACATAAATATCCTTTCCCATCTGACAGGCCAAATCTGCAGTAATTGCAGAGCCTGATCTGACCGGTGATTGAACTACAATGCAGAAGGAACTCATTGCAGCAATAATCTGGTTTCTGTTAGGGAAATTCTGCTTTAATGGCGGCATATCAGGCGCAAAACGGCTTATTACAGAGCCTCCTGCATCCATTATTCGTTTTCTAAGTCTTTCTGCACCGTACGGGTAGTTAATATTCAAGCCGCAACCCAGTACTGATATAAGCGGTGCATTCCATCCGTTTTCAAGTGCTGTAAGAGCTCCGTAAACTGCACCTTGGTCGCAGCCTTCTGCGTTTCCTGTAACTACCCCTATTCCGTTTACTGTAAGAGTCATACCTGTCTTGAAAGACTCCTGAAGTCCTTCCATATCAGTACGTCTGGTTCCCACTACTGCAGCCTTGATTACAGGGTCGGGAATCTTGCCTTCTACAAACAGGAAATACGGCAGGTATTTATCTAACGGAGTGAAATCAGGATAGCCCGGACTGCCGTACACCCAGATTTTTCTGTTGCCGCCTTTTTCAAGCCAAGCAAGTGACTCTTTTACCTCTCTGGAATAATCGCATTTAAATTTATTTCTGAATTCAGAGAGGTTCATTCCGCTGTACATGAGGGCCTTTCTCTTCTCAAGTGAAAGAAAGTCCGCAAACCCGATTTCCAGCAGTAATTCAATGTTTTTTTGCATATAAGCCTCCGCCCTTATATATACGGCGGAAACGGCTTTTTCTTTCACACGTCAGGATGGTATTTTTGGAAGGCTTCAAGCAAATCTTCGGTGTTTACGTGGGTATAGATTTCTGTTGTTCTGATATCGCTGTGGCCTAGAAGTTCCTGCACCGACCTGAGGTCTGCTCCGTTTCTCAGAAGCTGGCTTGCAAAGCTGTGTCTTAGGGTGTGGACGTGCAGTTTTACTCCGCTCAGGCTGCTGTAGATTTTCAGCCTGTTCCACACTTCCTGCCTTGTTATCTGAGTGCCTTTGGCCGATATAAACACAGATTTTGACTTTTTCTTCCCCAAAAGCTGACTTCTAGCATTCTGAATATAGGAATTCAGCGCCTCTTTGGCGATATCGCCGACAGGCAGAATCCTCTGTTTATCACCTTTACCTGTAACCTTGATTCTGGACTCCTCAGGGTAATACTCCGTCATAAGCAGATTGCAGCATTCGCTGACTCGCAGGCCGCAGGAGTAGATAAGCTCAAAAATTGCCATATCCCTAAGGCCAATGGGGTCTGAGGTATCAATGACAGACAGAAAGGTCTCTATGCTGTCATAGTCCTCAGTTTCCGGCAGGTGCTTGGGGTGACGCACGTCCTTGATAAGTTCCGTGGGGTTGTCATCTCTTACGTGCTGCTGATTCAGAAAATTGAAAAACAACCGCAGTGAAGTAATTACTCTGCTGTTTGTAACGGCGCTGAGTTTTCTTTCTTGAGCATTGTCTATCAGATACTGCTTCAACTGAGCGGAAGTAATTGTGTCATATTCAAGATTATTTGAGTCCAAATAAGAAAAAAAGCATGCAATTTCCCTGCGATACACATCTCGTGTTGCAAGGGATGCATGCCTTTCTGTCAACAGACAATCCATGAAAGAATCAAGAATCTGGCTGTTACTTGTCTTCATCTCTCTTGTATCTCAGGATTGCAGGGAAAGAGTAATCATCGGGAAGACCTGTTCCGTTACTTCCCTGTCTCTTTCCGATCTGCTGCTGAAGATCCTGCCAGCGGTTAACAGAGATAACCTGTTCTGTACCCTTTTCTTCTGCAGGAGCATCTGTTTTAGCGGCCTGGCTCTGACCCTGCTGGTTCTGACTGCCAATGAACTGGTCAAATCTCTTACGAGGTTTCTCAAATTCAGGAACTTCTACAGATACAGGTTCC
>CADCOT010000030.1 GCA_902803145.1 uncultured Spirochaetales bacterium
ACATGCACCGCATGGCAGAAGCAAACAAGGCATTTGCCCACATCCGCTTCTGATTATTGCAAAACTTCAGATGAAAGAGATTGGAACTCTAGCGGTTCCGATCTCTTTTTTTTGTCACTAAATCATTCTCCCGTATTATGCCGTTCCTGCCATTCCTGCCATTCCTGCCATTCCTGCCGAACAATGACTAAAACCATTAATGTGGATTGTCTTTCTTAGTTGGCATGTGAAGTTTAAAAAAATTAAAATATCTCTTGCTCTAAATTTTTGAATAATTCGTCATCAAAAAAATCTGTAATAGTAATTCCAAATCCGTCACATAGCTTTTTTATTGTCACAATGCCTGGATTACGGCTTTCTCCATTAAGAATACTTTTTACAGTGGCTTGAGATATTCCTGCCAGATTGCTTAATCCGTTAGGGGTAATTCCCCGTTCATTACATAAATTTCTTATTCGTTTTACAACCGCTTCTCTGGTGCACATAAGTTCAACCAGTGATTTCTCACTAGATTTTTATGGTAATTATTTGGGAAGTGTGATATTAGTGATATATCACTAACTTTTAATGTTAATGAAACGGAGGGAAAACCATGAAAAGAATCTTTGTGTTTCTGATGGTGAGTCTCGTGGTGATTAGTGCTCTATTTGCTTCAAATTCAAGCATCGAAGCACAGTTTTCACCTTTCTCATTTCAGAAGATTAAAACAAATGTTCCTGCTGATTTTAATTCAAAATACGGGTGGGGACTTAAGGTAGGTTACAGATATAACTTCACCAAGTTGTACTACGCAGGCGCGGATGTTTCCTATTTGGATTACAAATATACAGATCAAAGCAATCATTACCATGTTTGCAGCATTGTTGCAAAGTTCGGAATTATTGCCAATATCAGTAATTCATTCAAAGTAGATGTCAATCTTGGATCCGGTATGGATATAAGATCATGGGGCTCAACAACAAAGACTTACCCAACATTCGGTCTTTATGCTGGTGGAATCTACTATGTATCGGAGAAAGTAGGAATCACAGCCGGTGCAGATTTACGTTTTACCTGGCAGAAAAACAATGACAAGACATTCAATTCGTTTGATTTGAACATTGTCAGCAATCTTGGTGCCAGGATAAATCTGTGAGGAGGAAATGTACATGAAGAAGATATCAATAATTATTGCAGCAATTCTCGCAATATTTCTGGTTATAGGTTGTTCACAGGATGTTACTGTTGACAGTGCAGCATATGCTGATCTTGCAACTGATAACTTTACCCTCAACGGTAAGGGCTATTCATCATTGCAGGCTGCCTTTGATGCTGCAAAAGCAGGAAAGGGTGGTTCTTCAGGAAACGACAATGTCATTAGACTTACAAAGAACCTCTCCGGTCCCGGAGCTGTTGCTTCAGGTTTGACTGGATATTCAATTGATTTTGGAAGTTATACATATACCTTTACAAATATTGCTTCCGGTTCAGCAGGCCTTTCATTGGCAGATGGAACGGATATGGTAATAAAGGGTGCCATGAAGTTGGAGAACTCCAGCTCAAATGACATTGCAGTAATATCTGTTAAGAACAGTAAACTTGCAATTAATGGTGACTCTTCCATCTCCGGTGGTGTTGAAGTAAAGAATGCAGAATTAACTGTTAATGACAGTGCAAAACTTGCAGTTACAAAACTGACTGTTTCCAATGCTGAAATACTGATGAATACAACAGGTTCTACATCCATAGGATCAATTACTGCATCAGATGACAACATTATTAGTATTGAAGGAGCAGGTGCCTTCTCAATCAACAAGAACGAGGGTGAACCTAGTTACTGTGTTGTTAACATTAGCAAAGAAAACTCCGACGTTAAGATTCCAAATGCAGACGGAACTTCTACAGAAGCACTTGTACCTGGAAAAGAGGCTGATTATAAAGACGGTGGAAAGAGTGAAACAGAAAACCACTACTGTGCTTATATTGAAACAAAGGCATATACATTGCTTTCAGACGCCATCAAAGATGGTGATGGAAAAACAATCAAACTGGTTAAGGATATTTCTGTTGATGAGGTTGATATTGCTTCAGGTCAGTCTATAACAATTGATCTTAACGGAAAGACTGTTGGAACATATGGACACGAAGTAATCATGGATAACAAAGGCTCATTATTTGTCTTTGATTCATCAAGTGTCCCCGGTACCGTTTATGTAAATACGTTATCCATCGAAATTGGAGATTTTACAGTTGAAGGTGGTTGCTATAATATTCCCAGTTTCTATCTGTGGGGCTGTGTAAATGATATAACGCACAATATCCTTTATAGTAGCGATACATCTCTTTGCATGGTAGTTGAGAGGGGCGCAGATGCTCCAGAAGGCTACAAAGGATGGAATTTAACTTCAAATCTTCTGAATAATCCTCCTACAGATGTTCCTCAGGATAAAAACAATGCGCAGGTTGAGAAGGTTGAAACAATTGGAAACACAGTTGTTGTTTCTGTACCTCTTAGCAAACTGATTACATATGATAGCACTAATCCCGGTCAGAAAACCCAAGGTCCGGCTCAGTGGATTGGCCTTGAAATCAAGACTGGTTTGAATAGCATTGATGATGTTTACTATAATGGTTATCCGCTTACCAATGATGATAAAGAAGAAGCTGAAGCAACAGGTTGCTCGGAAGGCTCATTTGTTCTTTACATCAGAGCAGACCAGGTTGTAACTGTACCCAAGGAATTTGCACTGACAAAAGATGGCTATCCTAATACAACATTCAAAGTTGTTGTAATTAACACAGATAAGTCAGAATTCAATGTCAGAGGCGGACTCCTTCCTCAGCCTACAATTCAGGATCAGAGAGACAACAATGCAAAAGTTGAAAGTGTTGAAACAGAAGAGGGCGTAATTACTGTAACAGTTCCGCTTAGTTCTCTTAAGACATATGCCAGTACAGAACCTGGTCAGGGCAGTCATAAATGGATTGGCCTTGAGATAAAGACCGGTTTTGACAGCCTTGAAGGAATGAAATACGGAACATATTCATTTACAGATGCTGATATTGCAGAGGCTGCAGCAACAGGATGTACAGAAGGCTCATTCGTTCTTTACATCAAAGCTGAAGATGTTGTTAATACTCCGGCTCAATTCACTCTGTCAAAGGACGGAAAGTCTGAGGATGTTACAATCAAGGTTATTGACAGCACAGAATTTAATGTAACTGCCAGAACTCTTCTTCATGCAACTCTTCCTAAGCAGGAAACTAACAATAGCAAGGTTTCTAGTGTTGTAGCAAGCAAGAGTGGGGACAACTATACAATTACAGTTTCTGCTCCTATGAGTGAGCTTACTGCCTACGCTAGTACTGATTCTTATCAGGCATCATTAGGTCCGGCACAGTGGATTGGCCTTGAGATAAAGACCGGTTTTGACAGCCTTAAAGGAATGAAATACGGAACTTACTCATTTACAGATGCAGATATTGCAGAAGCTGCAGCAACTGGTTGTTCAGCAGGTTCATTTGTCCTTTACATCAGAGCGGATGAAGTTCTTAAGAATGATATTTCATTCTCTTTGACTAGAGGTGACAAGGAAGCCGAGGTAACTATCGAAGTTGTAAATACAGAAAACACCGGTTTCAATGTTATTGGCAGAACACTTCCGTCTCCTACCATTCAGGATCAAATAGACAACAATGCAAAAGTTGAAAGTGTTGAAACAACAGGTGGTGTAATAACTGTAAGAGTTCCACTTGACGAGTTAGATTCTTATACAAGCACCGATCCTAGTCAGCCAGGTGCTAGCGAATGGATTGGACTTGAAATCAAGACTGGTTATTCCACTTTAAGCGGAATGTCATATGATGACTATCCATTTGCAGACGCTGATATTGAAGAAGCTGAAGCAACTGAATGTTCTGTAGGTTCTTTCGTTCTGTATATCAGAGCAGAAGAGGTTAAAGATAGTGCTAAAATCTTTACTTTGAAAAATGGTACTGATTCGGTATCCGTAACAGTAGAAGTAGAGGACTCAGGTTCAAATTAAAAAGTCTGTAAAAGGCTTCAGGCGGGGGTTTTCTCCCGCCTGTTTTGTTTTATAGCCAGTTTGTGTCGTTTTGTGCAACTTGTGAATCTTGTGCAATTTGTGCTTATTGTTATTCTTATTTTAATGTGTTGACACAAAAAGAGCATTTGTGATAGATTGCTCAAGGTGTCTCGGCCCAAGACGTGCCCTAAAAACG
>CADCOT010000031.1 GCA_902803145.1 uncultured Spirochaetales bacterium
GTTTCTCAATCTGGCTGCCTTTGCCTGGCGGTCTCTTTTCTGTGCTGAACGCTTCACTTCTTATCCTCCGATTCCGTTTTAAAACGGCAAATCAATTTCAATTACGCCCAATAGATATTTATCAAGCGATTAAGACCATATCACAGACATAAAATATGGTCAACACGAATTAACCAAGGAATTCTGCTTCAAATTCTTTGGATACTTCCCAGTGGCCTGTTTTATCTGACCATCTGACCTGAGAACGCGGAATACTGAAGGATCTGCCTTCGGATCCGGAGAGGGTCATTGACCTTGAAAGAATGTTGACTTCCTGAACTCTGTACAGCTCGTCTCCTATCTTTATCTTTGAACCCTCAGGCGGATAGGACTGCTTTTCTTCAACATAAAAGTCGTACTCATAGCTGAGGCAACACAAAAGTCTTCCGCAAGGTCCTGAGATTTTCATTGAATTGAGGGACATATTCTGTTCCTTGGCCATCTTGATGGTCACAGGATCAAGTTTGTCTGAAATGCTGTGGCAGCAGAAATCGCGGCCGCAGACTGCAAGGCCGCCAAGAACGCGAGCCTCATCACGAACACCTATCTGGCGCAGTTCAATGCGCATCCTGAAGATTGATACCAGGTCTTTGACCAGTTCTCTGAAGTCTACCCTATCCTCTGCCGTGAAGAAGAACAAAGCCTTGGGCTCGCTGATAAGGAAGTGGGCAGTAACAAGCTTCATCTCAAGTTTGTGCTGTTCAATCTTCTCTTTACAGATTTTGATTGCGTCCTTTTCTGCCTCAAGGTTTTCCTGGTAACGGCGCATCTCGTCCGGAGTGGCCATGGCCTTGATCCATTCAATATCTCCGTCAACCTCTACCAGTTCGGGCTCTTTGTACTGGTGGTCCCAGATGCCGCTTTCATCAACCTCGGGTTCCTCTGCAACAGGAACCTCATGGGAAGTGACAAATTCAAAACTCGGGACAACACCCATTGTCAGAGGATCACCCTCTGCAACCAGGTCTGTTTGTTCAGTCTGCTTTGTAGGACAGAAGTGGCAGGCTCCGCGAACGCAGGCACAGCCCTTTTGATAGTTTTCCTTCCCCAAGTCAGCTGCCGAGCCGACAATTATTCCCATATCAAGACCGTATCTTGTGGGGAATACTACATAGGTTCCGGGATAGAAGACGCTATCGCTTGCACAGACAGAAACGTCGTTGTTTCCGGGAGCCTTAACCAAATAGATATATGCTTTTTGAACTTGTTCCATATAGTAATTACCAATAGAAAATTAACATTGCTATGCAGGCAAAGTCAATGAGCTCGGAATTGACGGCACACAAAAGGAGTGTTATCTTTTTATCAGCAGTAATTCTTCTGCAAATAATCAGCTTTCACAGGAGGACCTCAAAATGCGCCTGTTTGATACACATTGTCATATCGGATTAATAAATTCCGACCGTATTCAGCAACTTCTTGCCGTTCAGTATGCAAAAAGAGCCGGCATCAAGCACCTTGTCTCAATATGTAACAGTCTGCCGGACTTTGAAGACACCTACGCAAACCTGCGCAGTGCCTCAAATGTGTATCACGCCGTAGGAGTATCGCCAACGGAGAGCGGAAACCGCATTGCTGGCTGGGAAGCAAAACTTCAGGAATTCCTCAAGCTGGACAGAGTTATTGCCGTAGGAGAAACAGGTCTGGACTACAAGAAAAACTTCTCCCCCAAACAGACTCAGGTAGATCTGTTTATGAAGCACCTTGAAATTGCAAGGCGCGCAGACCTTCCCGTAATCATCCACAACAGAATGGCAGGCCAGGATATTCTGGACATTCTGAAGCACAACATCCCTGAAAAAGGTGCAATTCTTCACTGCTATTCAGAAGATTGGGAGTTTGCCAAGAATGCTCTGGATCTTCCCGTCTACTTCTCATTTGCCGGAAACATTACATTCAACAGCGTCAGAGGCCTTACAGATACAGTCAGAAACCTTCCTGAAGACAGGATTCTGGTTGAATCAGAAGCCCCGTTCATGACTCCCAGAAAGTATGCATCCGGAAACACAAAGTCAAAGGTCAGAAACAGACCTGAGTACATTGTTGAGACAGTAAACGAAATTGCAAAAATCCGCGGAGTAGATGTTGAGCAGATGAGCGAAGTTCTTTATGCAAACAGTCTCAGAGCCTTCCATCTGCCGCCTGAGGAAGAATGAGGCACTTCCACAGCATCTCAATCGGAAATGTAAACCTTGATGGAAATCTCTTCCTTGCGCCCATGGCCGGATACACCGACAGGGCGTACAGGTCTTTGTGCCTTGAAAAAGGCGCCTCTCTTGCCTACACGGAGATGGTCAGTGCAGAAGGTCTTGCCCGCAACAACGAGCCTACAAAAGATCTGGCCGTGAGGGCTGATAATGAAAAGAACCTTGCAGTCCAGCTCTTCGGGCCTGATGAAGACACAATTGCACGCAGCATAGATGTTGTAATGAAGTTCAACCCGCAGCTTCTTGATATTAACTGCGGTTGTCCTGTACCCAAAGTAACAAGAACAGGCGCAGGCAGTGCCCTGATGAAAAATCCAAAGACCATAGGAAAGATGGTCAGTGTTCTTGTTAAAGAAACAGGCGTCCCTGTAACTGTAAAAATCCGTACAGGTTGGGACTGTTCAAGCATGAATTATCTTGAATGTGCAGAACAGGCCTTTGATAGCGGAGCGGCAGCAGTATGTATGCACGCAAGAACAAAGACCCAGCTTTACACACCTACTGCCCACTGGGAGTATCTTACTGATTTAAAAAAACACTTCCCTGACAAGGTTATTATCGGATCCGGGGACCTGTTTACTGCAGAAGATGCCCTTGCCATGTTTGAACAGACCGGAGTAGATGCAGTTTCCTTTGCACGCGGAGCTATCGGAAATCCGTTTATCTTTGAAGAAACAAGAGCGCTTCTTGAAAAAGGCAGCTACGAAGAGCCTTCTACAGAAGAAAAAATCTCTGCCCTGCTTATCCATCTTCACAGACTCTGTGGCCTTATCGGGGAAAACAGAGCATGCCGGGAAATGAGAAAACATGTCAGTCAGTATCTGAAAGGTGTAGCAGGGTCTGTAAAAGTGAAAAGAATCACATCTCAGGCAGTAACAATTGGTGAATATACTGAGGCATTAAACTTACTTGAATATTGACCCAAATCCCTTTTTTCCATATTAATATCTGTGGCTATGAAAATACTTGTTCTTTATTCAGGTGCAAAAGACACCGCTCTTGCATGGTGGCTTTCAAAAAGTAAACTTATTGAAAATCTTTATGTTGCTCCCGGCTGTCCGGGAACAGAGGCATTTGCCGTAAACCTTCCTGATCTTGATACTCAGGACAGTGAGCAGGTTCTTAAGGCATGTAAGGATTATTCCATTGATTTTGTTGTAATCGGAACAGAAGGTCCTCTTCTTGCAGGAGTTGTTGACTGTCTGAATTCCAACGGCATCCCCTGCTTCGGAGCCCCGCTTAAGTCTTTGAACCTTGAAACTGACCGTTCCTATGCAAGAGACTTTGCAGCCAGACACGGTGTTAAGTTCCCCGCTTACAGGGTTTATGAAAACATCAATGACCTTAAGGCATTCCTTGATAATGAAGGAAGCAAAAAAGTTTTTACTATCAAGCCAAACGGTTTTGCCATTTCAAGAAATGTTTTCAATTCATCTGACAAGAATGAAATTATTTCATACTCTGAGCAACTTCTGAAAAAAGGCCCTGTCTTCCTTGAAGACCATATTGACGGTATTCCAATTACAGTTACCCTTCTTGTGGACATGAACGGCTATGTTCTTCTTCCAATCTGCTCCGAGTACACAAAGCGTGAGCACGGAGAAGCCAACATTGTTACAGGCGGTATGGGCGCAGTAAGCCCGGTACCTCTTAATGAAGAAGAATTCTTCAACCTGAGCAACAGTATTATCAACCCCATCTTTGAAGGTCTTAAACAGGAAGGTCTTCTGTACAAGGGAGTACTTACACTTGCTCTGGTTCACAAAGACAATACAGACTACCTTGTAGACTTCCACCTCCGCTTCAACGACCCTGCAGCACAGACAATCATTCCTCTTATCAAGAACGATGCTGTGGATATTATGCGTGCTATGCAGAACAACACACTTTCAAATGTTGTACTTGATACATGTCAGCTCAGTGCTGTGAGTGTTGTAGTTGCAAGTGAAGGTTATCCTCAGAAGCCCAAGAAAGGTCTCAGATTCAAATCTGCAGCCGGAGCTGCCCCTGATAACAGGCTTGAAAAAGCTCCTCTGGTATTCATGGGTGCAGTTGGTCGTGACTCAAAGGGAGCCCTTGTTACAACAGGCGGTAGAACTGCAACTATTGTTGCCCTTGGAACAAACATTACAGAGGCCAACAGTCTGGTTTACAAAGCTGTTAAGGGAATCAGCTTCAAGGGTTCTTGGTACAGAGAAGACATTGGAAACAAGTTCTTTACTTCAACGGTAGAGAACTGACAGCAGTCGGATCAAACTCAGCAAAAGGATCTTTTCTCAGATTGTAGCAGTACTGCCTTAAACGCAGTGCCCATTCACTGTTGGAAACATCGTCTGTGAATACAGACGGATCTATGGGCTTGGATACAACCATCCTCAACGTCTTTCCCGCCATCTTAAACATCTCGTCCGGAAGGAGAACGGAGGCAAGAGAACTCTTGCCCTGAATGCGCTGCAGACGGAAGAAGCGCTTACTCAGCTGCCCGTCGGTGTAGATTATGACAACCGGCATGTTGTTGCGTTTGGCAATCTTTACAAATGAAGAATGCCAGGTGCGGTCAAACACTTCCTTGTTGCTGAGAATTCTTGAACACAGGCCTGCGGGATAAATGAGAATTGACTCGTGGCTTTCTACGTGGTCCATCAAGGTTCTCACCCCGCTTTTGTTGTAAACACAGCAGCTCTGAAGGGGCTTTATGAAGCTGAGGTAAGACTGGGCAACAAGTTTGATATGCGGGTACAGATGGATAAGGTAATTCATCAGGGACATAGCCTCAGGACCGCCGTAAGGGTGATTTCCTGCAAACATGATGCTCTTTCCGGCGTTCTCTTTAAGAACAGCCTCCCCCGGACCTGCAAACTCTATCGGGTTCTGAAGGTAATCCTGAACACCTGCCAAAAAGTCCGCAGGGCTGTCATTGAAATGCTTTTCAAAACAGTCATTGAGCTCTGCAGTATGCAGAAGTTTCTCAAACTTCCTGTATACGAAGCCTGGGATGAAAGGGGCTAATTTAGGCACCGACTTTTTTGCCAGAGCCCTTAAATCAATTGGCTGATAAGTCTCCATGATATAAGAATTTTAGCACGTTCTCCTGAACTCGTACAAAAGAATTCCCGCTGCAACTGAAACATTTAGAGAATCAATGTGTCCTGTCATAGGAATGCTGATAATATGGTCGCATTTTGCACGCACAAGGCTTCTCATTCCGCTGCCCTCGCTTCCCATAACAATTACGGTGCGTTTGGGGAACTTGGTATTGTAAGAACTCTCGCCGTTCATGTCCGCCCCGTAGACCCAGAACCCGTTGTCCTTCAGAACATCAAGCTCGTGGGCAAGGTTTCTCACCGTTGCCATGGTCACATACTGAGCAGCCCCGGAAGAGATGCGGATCACGGTCTCATTGGCGCTTGCACTTCTTCTTTCCGGAACAATTACAAGAGCAACTGAGAACTGGTCTGCGCTCCTCAGAATTGCCCCAAGGTTGTGCGGGTCTGTAATCTCATCAAGGGCAAGAACCAGAACATTCTGATCCTCCTTCAAGCCCTGACAGAACTCCTGCACGCTCATTTCCCTAATTCGGCCTCCGGCCGATGTTTTTGAGCCAAGATCAAGAACAGCGCCCCTGTGGTCGCTGTTTCCGGCAAGCTTTTCAAGCTCAAACTCAGAAACCTTTTTTACAGCTGTCTTTCCGTTGGAAAGAGCCTGATTCTCAAGGCCTGCGTTTCTTTTATCCCCTCTGACAAGGTACAAAGTGGAACCTCTGGGTGCTTTTTTCAGAGCTTCTTCAATTGCGTGGATGCCGGTAATCTTGTCTCCCATATCAGTCCTCCGTGAAAGGAACCGGAGACGGATGGTCGTTTTCTCCCATTGCTGCTGACAGTTCCTTCATAATCTGCTTTGCCTTAAGTCCCAGACGCTTGGGTGTCTCAATCTGGAATTTGACGTAAAGGTCACCCCTTGAGTTCTCATTTCTGTACTTGGGAAGACCCTGTCCTTTGACACGGACAATCTTTCCGTTCTGAACACCTGAAGGAATTTCAACCTTAACAGGCTCTCCCATCAGGTTCTTAATCTCAATATCCAAACCAAGTGCTGCCTGAGTCATAGAGATGGGAACCTGAACAAACAGATCTGCACCCTGACGTACAAAGTACTTGTCCGGTTTTACATTGATTCTTACGTACAGGTCTCCCGGAGGTGCTCCGTTGGGGCCTGCATTTCCCATTCCGGAAAGGATAATATCAGTACCGCTTTCAATTCCGGCAGGAACCTTGACTCTTAGAGTCTGGTTCTTTCTTACTGTTCCGCTTCCGCGGCAGGCAGGACACGGATCTTCAATAATCTGACCTCTTCCTCCGCAGGTGGGACAGGTGCGTGACATTGAGAAGAAACCGCTGGACTGTCTGATCTGGCCCATTCCTCCGCAGGTTGGGCAGGTTTTCATAGACTTCTTTCCGCTCTTTGAACCGGTTCCGTTACATGCTTCACATGCAACCTGATGGGCATAGGTAAACTCATGTTTGAACTCACCGCAGATATCATGAATATCAACTTCTGTGTTAACTCTTATGCTCTGACCTGTTGCAGGACCTGCATCTCTCTGCCTTGAAGAGCCTCCGGAAAAGCCTCCAAAACCAAACAGATCTTCAAATATGCTGGAGAATCCGCCGCCTGAGAAAAGATCACTGAAGTCCTGATATGCACGGCTGTAACCCTGGTTCTGGCCATCAACGCCGGCAAAACCGTACTGGTCGTAAGCAGCACGCTTTTTCTCATCTCCAAGAACCTCGTAGGCCTCTGTTGCTTCTTTAAAGCGTTCCTCTGCGGCCTTGTCTCCGGGGTTCTTATCAGGATGGTTCTGTACTGCCAGTTTCCTGTAAGCCTTCTTTATTTCTTCCTGACTTGCGTTTTTTGCAACACCAAGTACTTCGTAGTAATCTCTCTTATTAGCCATTTCTGATTATCCTAAAAAAGGCCGGTCATGCGGCCGGCCGTTGTTTGATTATTTTATGGATTTTACAGTCAGTTGACAACCTCATAATCCGGATCATCACCGCCCTGAGGTCCCTGGGGACCCTGAGGGCCTCCCTGAGGACCCTGAGGACCTGCCTGAGGTCCCTGCTGCTGAGCATTCTTGTACATTTCCTCAGCAAGCTTGTAAGAAGCATTCTGGAGAGCCTCAGTCTTTGACTTCAGTTCTTCTGCAGTTGCACTCTGGTTGGCAACAGTCTTCTTCAGATCTTCAAGTGCGCTTTCAATAGCAGCCTTGTCTGTTGCAGAAACCTTATCACCATAATCCTTCAGGGACTTCTCGGTGCTGTAGATCATGCTGTCAGCTGTGTTGCGTGCATCAATCTTTTCACGCTCCTTCTTGTCCTCTTCAGCGTGCATCTCTGCTTCTTTGACCATCTTCTCAATCTCGCTTTCATCAAGACCGGAAGCGCTCTGAATCTGAATGCTCTGCTCCTTACCTGTTCCAAGATCCTTTGCACTGACATGTACAATGCCGTTGGCATCAATGTCGAATGTAACTTCAATCTGAGGAACTCCTCTGGGAGCTGCGGGAATTCCGACAAGGTCAAATGTTCCGAGAGTTCTGTTCTGAGCAGCCATCTCTCTTTCACCCTGGAGAACGTGGATGCTTACTGCAGTCTGTCCGTCAGCGGCTGTTGAGAAGATCTGACTCTTCTTTGTAGGAATAGTTGTGTTACGCTCAATCAGTCTTGTTGTTACTCCGCCAAGAGTCTCAATTCCGAGTGAAAGCGGTGTGACATCAAGAAGCAGAACGTCCTTAACTGAACCACCGAGAATTCCGCCCTGAATTGCAGCACCCATTGCTACAACTTCATCAGGGTTAACACCCTTGTGGGGTTCCTTTCCGAACAGAGCCTTTACAGTCTCCTGAACCTTGGGAACTCTTGTTGATCCGCCAACCAGAATTACTTCATCAATGTCTGATGCGCTAAGGCCTGCGTCTCTGAGTGCGTTCTGGCAAGGAACCTTTGTTCTTTCAATAAGGTCATCAACCATTCTCTCAAATGCTGCCCTTGTAAGGCTCATCTGAAGGTGCTTAGGACCTGTTGCATCTGCAGAAATGAACGGCAGGTTAATATCTGTAGAAGTTGAGTTGGAAAGCTCAATCTTTGCCTTCTCTGCAGCTTCCTTAAGTCTCTGAAGGGCCATCTTGTCCTTTGAAAGGTCAATGCCTGTTTCCTTCTTGAAACCTTCTACCATCCACTCAATGATTCTCTGGTCAAAGTTATCACCGCCAAGGTGTGTATCACCGTTTGTGGACTTTACTTCAAATACACCGTCACCGAGCTCAAGAATTGAAATATCAAATGTACCGCCGCCAAGGTCGTATACTGCAATCTTCTCATCCTTTGAGCTGTCCTTACCAAAACCGTAGGCAAGAGCTGCAGCTGTAGGCTCGTTAACAATTCTCTTTACATCAAGACCTGCAATCTTACCTGCATCCTTGGTTGCCTGACGCTGAGCGTCGTTGAAGTAAGCAGGAACAGTAATAACTGCTTCTGTAACAGGCTCTCCAAGGTAGTCTTCTGCAGTCTTCTTCATCTTCTGAAGAATTCTTGCTGAAATCTCTTCAGGGCTGTAGTCCTTGTCTCTGAGATTTACACGGATGTTGTCTCCGGGGCCGGAAACTACTTTATAGGGAATCATAGAGAGTTCGTTTGGAACTTCTCTGTACTTTCTTCCCATGAAACGCTTGATTGAGAAAACTGTGTTCTCAGCGTTTGTAACAATCTGGTTCTTTGCGGGCTGTCCTACAAGGACATCTCCCTTAGCTGTGAAACCCACGATAGACGGAGTTGTTCTCTGTCCCTCTGAGTTTGCCATTACTATAGGTTCGGATCCTTCCATTACTGCTACGCAGCTGTTGGTTGTTCCAAGGTCAATTCCAATTATCTTTCCCATATTTTTATCTCCTGCGATACGAAAATTTACTTATGACAGTTAAAATCGTCAACTTTTTGTAAAAATTATTTTTACTCCGGTTTTCCGATTCTTACCTTTGCCGGTCTGATGACCCTTGAATGGAGTTTGTAGCCCTTCTGAAGAACATCCAAAACAGTTTCCGTTTTGAGTTCGGGGTCTACTGTTGCCATGCAGGCCTCATGTTCATCCGGGTTGAAATCTGCTCCCTTGGGGTCAATTGTCTCAAGTCCCCAGTTCTTCTCAAGTGAAGAAAGAAGCTGAACTCTTATCATCTCAACACCTTCTGAAAGAGCTTCTACGCTTCCGCCGTTCTTGGCTGCAACAATTGCGCGCTCAAGGTTATCAAGGAACTGAAGCAGGTCTTCAATCAGACGGGTGTTTGCAAAAAGCACTGCATCCTCTTTTTCTCTGACAAGGCGTTTTCTGTAGTTTTCAAGATCTGCCCTCTGTCTGAGCATCTGGTCTGCAAGCTTTGCATTCTCTTCTTCAAGATTTTTTACTTTTTCTTCAAGAATCTCCTCCTGGGAAACCTCTTCAACCTTTTCTTCTGTTGTTTCTTCTACAGTTTCCTCAACGGGGATTTCTTTTTCCAAAGTCTCTTCTTTTTTCATGTATACTCCAAAATGGCCGTACTTCTAACGGCCAAGGCTAAAATAGTAACAGAGTGTTCAAAGGTCAAGTTCAACTGAAGATTACTTCTTCGTCTTCACCTGTGTATTCAAATTTATTTTTGCGTTCAGGCTCACGTACCGGCTCGGGAATGGGCTGTGGAGCAGGCTCACGAACAGGTTCAGGTTCGGGTTCCGGCTCAATATCGTAATCCATGTCCTGAATATCAAACTGAGTCTCAACTGAAACTTCCGGTTCAACCTGAGTCTGAAGCTCCGGCTGGGGAGCAGGTTCGGGCTCGGCTTCATGTTCAGCTGCAGCCTGAAGCTGTTCCAACTGAGCAGCAAGCTTTGTGCTTACCTGGTTCATCTGACTTATCTTGTCATTGATTTCTTCAACATATGTGGCAACAATGTTCTGAATTCTGTCAGCATTGCTGTCAATCAAGGCATTTACATCTGTTCTGAAACTCTCTTTGAGAATTGCAGATTCGCTCTTAAGGCTCTCTAGTGCACTGTTCATCCTGTTTTCAGAATCAGAAGTGGCGTTTTCAACCTGCTCAACTGCAGCCTGGCGGATATTGTCTATATCCTCACGGAAGGACTGGATAAGCTGTTTTACCTCTTCAAGCCTGTTTACGTCATCCCCTATCTGTGCAATCTTGTCATCTGTGCTTTCGGTCAGTCTCTGAACGCCTTCAAGAGCCTTTTTATAGGTCTGCATGGCACTGCTAAGATTGCCAAAGTCGTCATAGTAAGAAGAAAGGGCATTGATCTGGGAGGTTCCGCTCTGAATCAGATTGTGAAGGCTGTCCTCTTTTTTGCTTATCTCAACTTCAATCTCGGCAAGTTCCTGCTTGAACTCATCCATTGTCTTGTGAGTATCAGCATCAAGCTTCTCAACCATTTTCTTAACTATTCCAAGTCTTCTGTTGTTCTGATCTGACTTTCTGAGTGCAAAAATTATGATGAGAGTAATTACAAAAAGAACAATACTGATTCCCAGTGCTAATACACCCGTAATTTCCATATGTTATGCCTCCAGCTGTCTGGTAATCCAGGCATCAAATTCTCCCCAGTTGGCAAAAACTTCTTTTGCCAGTGGGTATTTATCTTCTTCCTTAGTGCTTCCTATAAGGACAGCATCCATGCCTGCGCCTGCGGCTCCGGCAATATCTTTATCATAGCTGTCCCCGACAAAGAGAACGTCCTTAGCCTCCAGTCCGAGTTTATCAAGAACGAACTCAAAACAATGAATATCAGGCTTCAGATAACCGCAGTCATCAGAGCTGTACTTGTAATCTATCAGAGAATCTATGCCCATTCTTTCAAGTTTGTCCCAAAGCGGCCAGTCACTGAAAACAGCAGTAACTATGCCATGAGACTTGAGATTTTTAAGAGTCTTCTCAGTTTCGGGCTGCTTTCCAAGAGTTTCATAGATGTCTGCTAGATGTTTGTAGTACTTCTCATCCAGTCTCTTTCTGGCTTCAAGAAGCTTCTTCCTTTTAAGATGCATTGCCTTGATATAGACCATTGCCTCTCTGTCTCTGAAAGAAAACGGACCAAGACCGTTTTCTTCAAACTTTGACTGAACATCTCTGAAGGCCTGTCTCATCCTGCCGTACTTTGCACTCCAGAACGGATGGGCAAAGGCCAAGTTAATCATATACTGTCTGAGTAACTCGGTCGGATAGAGAGTTCCGTCAATGTCAAAACATACTGCTTTATAGTCCATTCTCAACCTGTACAACTATATTATAGAAAAATAATCGCAAGTTTGAAAACA
>CADCOT010000032.1 GCA_902803145.1 uncultured Spirochaetales bacterium
GCTACTCTGCCCAGTTCTTTGCCCTGAGCATCAATGAGGTACCACTTCTTTTCAACAGCCTGCGGCTTAACATAAATAGTTCTCATAATTTCACCTTATAACTTTTGTCAGCTCCCGCATTTCCGACCGTGCATCCTTCTGAAACCGTGGGAAAGGGCTTGTTTGGTTTCCGAAGCGGACGGGCACACGAGTGCACAGGGAAGAATAATATAATTTTATCAGGATTTTTGTCCAGTCCTGATGAAGTCTGATTTTTCAGGAATAAAACTGCCGGATCTTCCGTCGTCAAAATTAATTACCAAAACGTCCCTGTTTCCGAACTTTTTTATCTCAGTAACCGTTCCTTCACCCATAATCGGATGCTTGACTCTGTCCCCTGCTTTCCAGTCTGTAATTACAGGTCTGGGGGCATCTTCGTTCTTTTTCTTAATCAGAACAGGCTTCTTAGGCACGTAACTTTCGTACTTATCATTATTGAAAGAATTATTATTATAATTTTTTCTGTAATAAGTAGTTGAATAGCTGTTTGAATAATTATTGGAATAGTTGTTTGCGTAGTTGTTCGAGTAGCTATTTGTGAACAGGCTTGTTGTTGCAGGACGGCTGTAGCGCTTGTCTACAACACTTATGTGCTTAGGATCTATCTCTGAAAGAAAGCGTGAGGGTGTTTCACGGGAAAATCTTCCCCAAACCATTCTTGAAGCAGCGGAGATGAGGTAGAGGTTCTTGCGGGCACGGGTCATTGCAACGTAGCAGATGCGCCTCTCCTCTTCAATGTCAGAGTCAACTCTCTGTGACGGAAAGATTTCATCTTCAAGGCCTGTGACAAAGACATTGTTAAACTCAAGGCCCTTTGTGTTGTGCATTGTAATGAGTGTTACTCCCTGCTCTGCCTTTCCTTCCGGAGTGCCTAAAGAAGAAGGATCAAGGGCTGCGTACTCCAAGAAGGCATGAATGCCCTCAAGGCCGTCTGAGAAGGACGGAGAATAAAGCATGTTTACAAGCTGGTTAAGGCTTTCAACTCTTGAAGAGTCGTCGGATTTTTCTTCCTCATCACGCATTTTGTAGTAGTCCATCAGACCGAACTCGGTAAAGATTAGATCAAGAAGTTCTCCGTTTCCAAGTTTTCCTATCTGAGAAACACATTTGTCATAGGCGTTCAGGAAGAACTTGATTCCGTCTGCAGCCTTTCCTTTGATAAGGCCGGAAGTAACAAGTTCACGGGAAGACTCAACAACGTTTGAAGAGTGCTCAACTATCTTCTGAACTGTAGCAGGTCCTATTCCTCTTGTAGGTTTATTGATCATGCGGTCAAAGGCAACACTGTCATAGGGATTGGCAACAAGGGCAATTAAAGAAATTGAGTCCCGAACCTCTTCCCTGTCGTAGAACCTGAGAGAACCTACAATTCTGTAAGGAACGCCGTTTATCATAAAGCGGTCTTCAAAGGCCTTTGACTGGGCATTTGTTCTGTAAAGAACAGCGGTGCTGTTTTGCTCGGAAGAAGGCATCTGCCTGACAATGTCTACAACCTGCTGAGCCTCGTCAAACTCGGTGTTTACATAGTAAAGCTGAGGTTTTGAGCCGTCTTTGATGTCTGCAACCAGGTCCTTATCTACGCGTTTGCGGTTGTTTTTGATGACATCGCGTGCAACGCTGAGGATCTGCTCGGTACACCTGTAGTTCTTCCCCAAAACAACAGTCTGCGTGTTCTGAAAGTGCTTTGAGAAGTTAAGGATGTTATCAATCTCAGCGCCACGGAAGCGATAGATGCTCTGGTCGTCATCACCTACTACGCAAACAAAGGTTGAAGGGCCGGCAAGAAGACTTAAAAGCTTGAACTGGGCTGTGTTGGAGTCCTGGTACTCGTCAACAAGAATTGTTTTAAAGCGCTCCTGGACAAAACGGCGCACGTCCTCGTTGTCCCTGAGAAGCTGAATACTCTTGAGAATCATGTCTGCAAAATCTACGTTGCCTGTTTCCCTGAGCTTGTTTTCATAGGCTTCATAGAACTCGCAGAGCTGCGAATCGTAGTGAGGCGGCTTTTGCATGCGGTCCTTAAGGGCAGAAATCTGCTTGCTTGCCTGATCTGTCACCTTACGCTCAATAGTTGGAAAACACTGGTGCAAAAGAGCTGCGCTTTCCTTGTCGTCGTAGATTGTAAAGTTGGGATTCAGGCCCACCTTTTCAGCATAACGGCGCAAAAGCCAGACACCGAAGGAGTGAAAGGTCCTGATAACACAACGAGAGGCAAGGTCATCCCCAATCAGGGAGGCCACACGCTCACGCATCTCGTTGCAGGCCTTGTTTGTAAAGGTTACTGCCAAAATTTCCCAAGGCTTAGCCAGGTTGTTTTCAATTTGGTAGGCAATCTTTGTGGTAATTACACGAGTTTTTCCGCTTCCGGCGCCTGCAAAGATTAAAAGAGAACCGTCATTTATCAAAACAGCTTTTTTTTGCTGAGGATCAAGTGCATCAAGGTTCATTTTTTAACAGCCTCCAGGTCTATGCCGTTTACGCGGACAATTGTGCAGTCATAAACACAGCCGGCCTTCATGTCCTTCCCATTTACAACGGTCAGGCCGTCAACCTCCGGAGCCTGGGCGTAGATTCTTCCAATTGCCATTGGCGCGTCTTCCATAACTTCCTCAATCAGAACGGGCAGCTTTCTGCCAATGAAAGCCTGAAGGGCCTTGTTTGTAATTTCCTGCTGGACGCTTTCCAGTTTTTTCTGCCATCTCTTTGCCTTAGCGGCCATTTCTTTATGCTCAGCCTCATTTGTCATTTCATAGGCATCTGTGTCCTCTTCCAAAGAGTAAATAAACGAACCCATCCATGTGAAACGGCATTTTTTGATAAAATCAAGAACAATCTCAAAGTCCTCTTTGCAGTCCCCAGGGAAGCCAAGCATGATTGTTGTTCTGATTGCAGCATCCGGAATTGCAGCTCTGAGTTTTTCAATCAGTTTTACATAGGTATCGCTGTTTCCGGTTCTGTGCATGGGTCTGAGAAGATGTTCACTTGCATGCTGGAAAGGAATGTCAAAATAATGAAGAACCTTGCGGCAGTTTTTGATAGTTTCAATTATCTGATCTGTCATCCAATCCGGATGTATGTACAAAAGCCTTACAACAAAGTTGCCTTCTATGCTGTCAATCTTCTCAAGAAGTTCTGAAAAGTGGCTCTTTCCGTCCCAATCCCAGCCGTAGGCGGCAAGGTCCTGGGCAACAAGGTTAATCTCATAGATTCCCTTTTTTGAAAGACTTTCAATTTCTTCAAGAATTGAATTCATGGGCCTGCTTCTCAAAGAACCTCTGATTACAGGAATTGCGCAGTAACCGCAGCGATGGTTGCAACCTTCAGAAATTTTAACAAATGCGCTTCCTGGATAGCCGAAAAGGCGATTTCTGCTGTTATCTTCAGAATCCGGATCTGGGTAAGAGGGAGTAACTCTTAAGGGTTTAGGATCAGTCTTCTTTTCAAGTTCTTTGACAACGTTGTCTATCTGGCTTAGGTCCCTGTTTCCAAAGACCGCATCTGCCTCTTGCAGTTCCTGCTCAAGCTGGTCTGCATAGCGCTGGGCAAGACAGCCGGAAAGAACAATCTTTGCATCCGGAAACTCATTTCTCAGAGAAAAGAAGGCAGAAATTGACTCTTCTCTTGCGCTCTCAATGAAGCCGCAGGTGTTTACAATTATCAGGTCAGCCTCTTGGGCATCTTCAGTCAGACTGTAGCCAAGTTTTTCAAGGCGACATGCCATTACTTCTGCATCTACCTGGTTCTTGGCACAGCCCAGATTTTCAAAATATACCTTCTTACTCATACGCGTATTTTTTCAAAAACTGCGCTTTCTTACAAGCACGTTGTCAGGGTCTCTCAGATAGAAGAC
>CADCOT010000033.1 GCA_902803145.1 uncultured Spirochaetales bacterium
CTTTTTCACAGTGGAGCTGCTGTAATCTGCACAATTGTACAATCCAAGGGTTCTTCTCCAAGAAAGACCGGCGCAATGATGCTTGTTAATGAAAAGGGACGCACCTGGGGTTCTGTTGGCGGAGGTGCTCTTGAAAACCTCTGCATAACCAAGGCTCTTGATGTTTACAAATCAAAGAAAGGCTATGTTCAGGAGTTTGACCTTTCTTCAAAACTTGAAGACGGAAATTCAATGATTTGCGGAGGGGATGTAACTATAGAATTCTCGTTTCTGAATAGCAGGGAGGCCATTTCTGCGTTTTTTGGAGAAGAGGAAAAACCTGTCAGAGTGTGGCTTTTCGGAGGCGGACATGTGGGAACAGAACTGGTTCCTGTTCTTGAGCATCTTGGCTTTGATGTCTATGTTATTGATAACAGACCTGAGTTCTGCTCAGAGAAGCGTCACCCGAAGGCAAAGAAGTGCATTCTTTGTAATGATTATTCCAACATAGACAGCTGTACTGATATTAACAGCGAAGATTTTGTTGCCATAATGACCCACGGTCATATGTATGACCAGACAGTTCTTTTACAGTGCGTAAGGAAAAATCCGGCCTATCTTGGGTGCATCGGCAGTCGCCGCAAAGTTGCTGCAACGCATCAGTTCCTCAGGGATAACGGGGTAAGTCAGGAGCAAATAGACAAAATAAAATCTCCCATAGGAATAGACCTTCTGGGAGACACTCCTGAAGAAATAGCAATAAGCATAGCTGCTCAGATGATCAGATGCAGGGCAGAGAGAAAAGCCTCTATCTGACCGTTGCAAGTCCGCCCCTGGACGTCTCTTTGAAGATGTAGGGCAGGGCCTCTCCGGTTTCCATCATAACTGTTATGACATTATCCAAAGAAACTCTGTGCCTTCCGTCTGAGAGAAGGGCGTATGTTGCGTGGTTAAGGGCTCTCATTGTTGCAAGAGCATTTCTTTCAATACACGGAATCTGAACAAGACCCATAACGGGGTCACAGGTAAGGCCAAGGTGGTGCTCAAGTCCCATTTCTGCTGCGTATTCAATCTGGTAGTTTGAACCGCCAAGCAGGTAGGTTGCTGCAGCACTTGCCATTGCGCAGGCACTTCCAACTTCTCCCTGACATCCAACTTCAGCTCCGGAAATAGAACCTGTGGTCTTAATAACGTTTCCGACTATTCCTGCAGTAAGCAGAGCCCTGAGGATTTTTACGCGGGGCGGTTTGTACACATCCTGAAGGTAGTAAAGAACTCCGGGAAGAACACCGCAGGAACCGCAGGTTGGGGCTGTAACAATTTTGCCGGCTGCTGCATTTTCCTCTGAAACAGCAAGGGCATAGCTCATGGCTTTTGCCGTGTAGCCAAGAGGTCCTGAAAAGTCCATTGCCTGGGTGTAGTAAGAGCAAGCCTTGCGGGGATATTTCAGTCCTCCGGGAAGAACCCCTTCTGCAACAAGTCCTCTGCGAACAGCATCTTCCATTATGGTCCATATTTCTTCCATGTAGTCCAAGATTTCAGGGCCTTCGTACTTTACGGCAATTTCCCAAAGGTTCATGCCTTCGCGGTCGCAGTACTTAAGGATTTTGTCCATGTGAGAGAACAACTGGGGATAAACTTCAACCGGCTGGTCAAAGAAGTGGTCCTGATCAACAACCTTTCCGCCGCCTACAGAGTAGTAGACAAGGCTGGCAAGAAGTTTGTTTGAGCTGTCGTAGGCACGAAATTCAAGAGCATTCGGGTGCAGTTCCTTGATGATTTCCGGACTCCAGATTATTTCCAGCTTTCTTCCTTCAAAGACAGTCTGAATGGCATAGTCTGTCATGTGTCCGCGACCTGTTGCGGCAAGTGAGCCGTACAACTCGCAGGTAAAGTGGTCAGCATTCTCGTGCTTGGAAAGAAAATCTTTTGCGGCCTTTCTTGGTCCCATGGTGTGGCTGCTGGAAGGTCCGTGTCCGTATCTGTATAGTTCTCTCAAGGATTCCATACCAAAAGAGTAATACATTTTGAGGATAATTACA
>CADCOT010000034.1 GCA_902803145.1 uncultured Spirochaetales bacterium
GCGTTTCCATAGTCAACCAGCTGCTTTTTGTCTACAACCTCTGCGTTTTCGGAATAATGTCCGGAGCCGGAATCTTTACTGCCCAGTTTGTAGGAGGAGGGAATGTTGACGGGGTGCGTAACACCTTCCGTTTCAAACTCCTCTCAGGTCTTGTTGTAAATGTAGTTGTTCTGTCTGTTTTGTTTCTCAGAGGCCCCAAACTCATAGGACTGTACCTTACAGGAACTGCAGACGGAGGCGACATAGCCCTTACAATGGACTATGCCCTTCAGTACCTTCATATCATGGCACTTGGTCTTCCTTTCTTCCTGCTGGTTCAGTGTTATGCCAGCACCCTCAGAGAAAACGGAGAGACATCTGTTCCAATGAAGGCAGGAATAGCTGCCGTTTTGGTTAACTTTGTTTTCAACTGGCTTCTGATCTTTGGAAAACTTGGACTTCCGCGTCTTGGGGTTAGGGGAGCTGCAATAGCAACAGTTCTGTCCAGACTTGTAGAACTTGCAATAATTGCAACTTGGACCCATACCCATCTGGATATCATGCCCTTTGCTCAGGGTGTTTACAAAACTCTGCATATTCCACATTCGCTGATGAAGAAAATAATGTCCAAAGGTGCACCTCTTTTTGCAAACGAGGTTTTTTGGGCAGTGGGCATGGCTCTTTTGAATCAGTGCTATTCAACAAGAGGACTTAATGCAGTTGCAGGCTTTAATATCGGCTCCACAATGAACAACCTTTGTACAGTTGTTATGTATGCAAACGGGGCGGCAATAGGAATTGTGGTAGGTCGCCTTCTTGGGGCTGAGCGGTATGAAGAGGCTTACGACACAGACAGGAAGATGATTGTGTTTTCCGCCTTACTCAGCTTTGGCTTGTCCTTTGTTTTCTTTGCAATCAGCGGTCTTTTCCCGCAGCTTTACAACACAACTCCGGAAGCCAGGCTTATTGCAAGCCAGGTAATTACAATTCAGGCTTTGTTCCTTCCTATGGGAGCCATAAGAAATGCCTGTTACTACACTTTGCGTTCAGGCGGTAGAACAATCATCACATTCTGCTTTGACAGCGGCTTTGTGTGGTTTATCAATGTTCCTATTGCCATGATTCTGAGCCGCTTTACAGACGTGGGAGCAACAACCATTTTCTTCTTTATTCAGATGGGAGATCTGTTCAAGGCAGCAGTGGGTCTTTACCTTGTTCATAAGCGCCTTTGGCTGCGAAAGTTTGCCCGCTGACAAATTGTATAAAAACGTCTTTTTTGCTATAACAAAAAGCATGAAAAAAACACTTTTTTCCGTTTTTGTTTTGTTGACGGTTCTTCTGCTTACATCCTGTAGCGGAACGGCAAAAACTACCACAGAAGTTGAAAATTCTGATCTTGGTCTTAAAGCATGGGTTGAAGAGGGTTCTTACCTCTATGTTGAGGTTAAGGGCAATCCTACAACAGGCTATGCATGGGGCTTTGCCATTGATCATGACAACGTTATTGAAGACGTTGTTTCAGAGTATCAGATGGACAAGTCAGAATACGAAATGGTAGGTGTTGGCGGAATTTATTCATTCACCTTCAAGGCAAAGCAGGAAGGTACAGCACGCATTGTTCTTTCCTATGCCAGAAGCTGGGAAATTTCAGCCGTAAGCACTGCTGTTTTGGATGTAACTGTTGACGCAGATGCAAACATTGTCTCTCTTGTTTTGTCAGGAGTTGAAAGATGAGAGTAAAACAGACACTTGTTACAACTGAGCAGATTGAAAAGCGTGTAAAAGAGCTTGCAGAGCAGCTGAACAGGGACTATGCAGACATTACTGAGCCTCTTGTCCTTGTCGGAATTCTTAAAGGTTCTTTCATGTTCATGGCAGATTTGTGTAAGCATCTTACAATTCCGCATGTTGTGGACTTTATGGCTGTTTCAAGTTACGGCCATTCTTCCAATGCAACAAAGGCAAGCGGCAACGTAAGAATTATCATGGATTGCCGTGAGAATCAGCAGGACAGAGATGTTCTCATTGTTGAGGACATTCTGGATTCCGGTCATACGCTTGATTACATTATCAAGAACTTCAAAGCAAGATACACAAAATCGGTAAAGACAATTGTTCTTGTACGCAAAAAGACAGAACTCACATACCCGGTTTCAGTGGACTATCTTGGTTTTGAGATTCCGAACGTTTGGGTAGTCGGTTATGGCCTTGACTATGCAGAGAAGTACAGGACACTTCCCTACATTGCAGAACTTGGAGAGTAAAAATGAGCGAGAGAATGATCGGCACTGCCTCTTACGGAGTCAGATGCCCTGTCATTAGGGAAGGTGACAACCTCTGTGAGATTGTTACAAAGAGCGTTTTGGATGCGGCAAAGTGGGGAAAACTTACTATTCATGACAAAGATGTCATTGCTGTAACCGAATCTGTAGTTGCCCGTGCACAGGGAAACTATGCAAGTGTACAAGACATTGCTGCAGATGTTAAAGCCAAGACAGGCGGAGAGACTGTAGGAGTTATCTTCCCAATCCTTTCCAGAAACCGCTTTGCAATCTGTCTTAGAGGAATTGCAAAAGGTGTTAAGAAGGTAATTCTTATGCTCAGCTATCCGTCAGATGAAGTAGGTAACTCCATCCTGGATGTTGAGAAGCTCTATGAGAGCGGAATCAACCCGTACACAGATATCCTTTCTGCTGAACAGTTCAGAAGGGTCTTTGGTGTTTACAAGCATCGCTTTACCGGCGTTGATTACGTTGAGTACTATTCTTCCTTGATTAAGGAAAGCGGAGCAGAGTGCCAGGTAATTTTTGCTAACGATGCCCGCAGCATTCTCAAGTACACAAATACAGTAATTGCCTGTGACATTCACACACGCTTCAGAACAAAGGAAGTTCTTAAAAAATCCGGAGCCAGGGTTGTTCTTGGAATGGATGACATTCTCAATGCTCCTGTAAACGGCAGCGGATATAACGAAAAGTACGGCCTTCTGGGTTCAAACAAGGCCAGAGAGGATACAGTTAAGCTGTTCCCCAGAAATTGTCAGGGTCTTGTTGAAGACATTCAGAAGACCATGGAAAAAGAGACCGGTAAGCACGTTGAAGTTATGGTATACGGAGACGGTGCTTTCAAGGATCCTGTAGGAAAAATTTGGGAACTTGCAGACCCTGTAGTTTCTCCTGCATACACATCCGGTCTTAACGGAACGCCCAACGAGCTTAAACTGAAGTACCTTGCAGATAACGACTACAAGGATCTGAAAGGAGAGGAACTCAAAGAGGCTATTGAAAACAGCATTAAAGCTAAAGAGGCTGATCTTGTTGGAAACATGGCCAGCGAGGGAACAACTCCCAGACAGCTTACAGACCTGCTTGGATCATTGAGCGATCTTACAAGCGGAAGCGGAGACAAGGGAACACCTGTTATTCTGATTCAGGGTTACTTTGACAACTATACAAGCAACTGAGGTTCTGTTGCCTTGATCAGGGACATGGCTAAGATGTCCGTAGGATCAATAAGAGCGGGGTCGGGCTGCGGAAATACCAGAGGAAGCTCTGTGCATCCCAGGATAACGGCACTGCAGCCCATGCCTTTCAGTTGTTTTACAGCATTATTAACAACTTCTGACGCCCTTGCACTTACGCGGGGCGTTGATTTTATACCGTACTCGGGGTCATAAATTGCCCTGTGTACCTGTTCACATGTTTCATCCGGTGGAATGACTAACTCAAGTTCGGAATACTTTTCAAAGTACTGTTTGTAAATTCCGGTCCTGATTGTTCCCAAAGTAGCAATAAGACCTATCTTTGACTTTCCGAACCTTTTATGAATTTTTTTGCAGGTGTTGTCTATCATGTTTACAAATACAACACCTTCCGGGATGACTACATTTTTTAGAATTAAGGGAGAGTGTGCTGTGTTGCAGGCAATGCCAACAGCATCTGCGCCGCAAACAGCAAGTTTACGAATGCATTCTGTTATTCCCGGGGCAGGGTCTTCCCCTCCGGAAAGCAGGAATCCTGTTCGGTCCGGAATTATGGAAGGGCAGGATGTAAGGTACAGGTTTATGTGCTCTTGATCCTTGTGTGCGTTTGTGTGCCTGAAAACCTTGTTTGCAAGATCTGTTCCGGCAGTGGGCCCGACTCCTCCGACAATTCCGATAGACTTCATTCTTCGTACTCCTTTACTTCTTGCTGCATTGCCCAGTTAAACAGCTGTTCACGTCTTCCCTGGGTCTGATTGATTGTGTACACCTTTCCCTGTGCTGTGATTGAAACGCTGGAAAGAAGGAATTTTTTAGTAAACTTCCAATCTGTAACAGCGCCTCTGTTAATTACAACAATGCTTGTATCTACAAGAGGACCTGCGCCGATAATCAATATTCTGGCACTTGTTACGGCAAGAAGTTTTCTGTTTCCCTCATATATTCCGGTGAGAATACAGTTGACTGTTTCATCATAGGGAACCATAGCTGCAAGAGCTTTCAGTTCAAGTCTGTGGTAGTATTCGCTGTATAATCCAAGCTCTCTGAGCCTGTCTTCCAAATATTTTTTGTCCATATCTAAAAAAATATAAAAAAAGAACGGAAAGCGGGAAACCCGCCTTCCGTCTGCTCTCATTTACAGAGATTATTTCTTGAGAAGGACGGAATCCTTTTCCAGGAAGCCCATCTTCTTTGCAATACAAGTTGTACAGGTAAGGTCTCCTGTGACGTTGAGGGCTGTTCTTCCCATATCCAGGATAGCATCAATACCAAGGATCATTGCATAAGCACCGGCAAGTACTGTGCCTTCGGCAATTGGCATTCCAATTCCCTGCATGACCATTGCAAGCATGATTGCACCGGCTCCGGGAACACCTGCAGTACCGATAGAAGCAAGTGTTGCAAGGAGTGTGATCATTCCCATTTCACCAAATGTGAGTCCTCTGCCGAAACAAGACATAACAAGGAAGAATGCACAGACACCCTGATAGATTGCTGTACCATCCATGTTGATTGTTGCACCGAGCGGGAGAGAGAAAGCATAAACTTCCTTGTCTACGCCAAGGTTCTCTGCTGCTGTCATTGTTGTGGGCAGTGTTCCGTTTGAAGAACGTGTTACAAAAGCTGTGATGAACGGAGTTCTGGCTTCTTTGAAGAAGGGTTTTACCTTGATTCCGTAAACCTTGAGAAGTCCGCCGTATACAAGCACAATGTGGATAAGATATCCAAGGAAACATGCGATTGTAACTGTTACCAGTGCGCCTGCAACCTTTGCGCCGTTCTTTGCAAAGACTTCTGCAATGAGGACTGCAACACCGATAGGTGCATACTGCATGATTCCTCTTACAACCATCATCATAACCTCTGTAAGACAGTCAAAAATCTGGTATGTAGTATTTGCTGCTGCAGCAATTCTCTCATTCTTGGAAACCTTGAGGAAGGAGAGGCAGAGTCCGAATACCAGGGCAAAGAAGATGACCTGAAGAACAGTTTCATTGACAAGAGAAGTAAGAACGCTTGTCGGGATGATGTTTGAAATGACTGACCAGACGTCTGTTGAGCCTGTCTTTCCTGCTGCGCCTGCTGCCAGAGCTTCAACAGAAGCAAGAGCTGCGTGCGGCTGGAAAATGTTTCCCATGAGAAGACCAATGATAACGCCACAGGCTGATGTTGCCAGGTAGATGATAACTACTCTGATACCGATCTTTCCTACGTTTGCAGGAGAAACTGAAGAGGCACCAACAACAAGTGAGCCAACAATCATGGGGATGATGATCATCTTCAAAAGACGTGTGAAGATTGTTCCGAACATGCTTATCCATGCCGGGAGAGCTGTAACGCCTGAAGCTGCAAGAATAATACCTGCGATAGCACCGATTACCAGGCCGATAAGGATTTTATACAGAACGTTAAACTCCAGATAGGCCTTCATAACTCCTTTCTTTTTTCCCATAAAAACCTCCGATAATTCTTAGGACAAGGCCTCCCGGCTCAAGCCCGTCAGAAACCTCTTTTAGTATTACGCGATAATTTTACACTATGTTTTTTGAGTTGTGTAGGTTTTAATATTGTGTTAAATTCGCTTTTGTGAAAAATTTGGACATCATTAATTTTTTTGATTCAAAGGCTGAAAATTGGGATAATATGGCTCACGATTCTGTGCTTGTAAACAGAATTTTGGACAATGCGCTGCCTGAAAAAGCCTGCAAAGTCCTTGATGTTGCCTGCGGAACAGGGGTTCTTTTCCCGTTTTTTCTTGAGCGTGGCATAACAGACATTACGGCAATAGATATTTCCCAAGGCATGATTGCTGTTGGCAAGAGGAAGTTCAAAAACACAAACTCAATAAAGTTTATATGCGCAGATGCTTCTGATTATTCTTTTGAAGGCTTGTTTGACAGCATAATCATCTACAATGCGTTTCCTCATTTTACAGACCCGAATGTTCTTCTTTCCAACCTTGTGTCTCATCTGGCCAAGGGAGGAATTCTCAGCATTGCTCATAGTTGCGGAAGAGAGGAGCTAAACAAATTTCATAAGGAGCATGCATCTCCAATTTCATTTCCTCTGCCGCCTGCAGATGAAGTAGCTTCTTTGATGTCAAAGTATCTGCAAGTCAGTCTTATAATCAGTGAAGAACATCTCTACCAGGTGACAGGAAAGGCATTCTGACAAAAAGTAGTAACCAAAATGTCAGAAAATTGTTATACTTTTAAAACGAAACAATTCAAAGGAGTTAATTAAATGAAAAAGATAATCGCTATCCTTGCCTTGATTGCAATTGTTGCTTTCGGAGCATTTGCAACATCAGTAGTATCAGCCGGAGCTGGCGGATATGGCGTTTTTCAGAGCGGACTGTATTCAATCGGACCCGCAGTAAAGATTTTTACAACCAGCGGTAACACCTTCAACGATTTTACAGTTGAGTCTCCCATGTGGATCAGAAACATCAAGAGTTTTGACGACGTTTCAAACTTCATTGTAAACTTTGATATCAAAGACTCTGATCTTAAATTCTTGCAGATTGTCAGAGGAACAGAGACATTCGGTCTTGCCCTTAACTTCCTTGGAGAATCAGGTCCTCTTGTACTTACTCTCGGAGTAGGCGGTTCTGTTGCTATGGATGCTCTGTTTGTTGACGCAAACAACCGCATTATGGAATTCAGAGCAGGTGCAGGCGCAGTTCTTGATTTCGGAATTACAATTGCAAAACCTCTGACAGTAGTATTGGGTGTTTCTGCTGACTACCCCGTATTCGGCCTCAGAATCGTTACAGCCAACGGCTCAACATCAACAAATACATACACAGTTGACCAATCACGTGTCATTGCAACTGCACATGTTGGTGTAGGTCTCAGCTTCTAATAAAACCAATCAAACAAAAAAAGGACTGTTGTGCAAAAGCAGCAGTCCTTTTTGTTAAGTACAAAAGGAAACAAAACATGAAGAAACTATTGATTGCCCTAATTGCATTAACAACTCTTGCAATCTTTGTTGCATGTAACCCTGCAAAGGATCCGGTCAAAGACAACTTGGCAATTGGAAACTGGGAAAAAACAACAATAATATCTGAAGGTGAAAAATTAATATTATTTCTAGAGGTAAGAGAAAATAAGACAGCAACTCTTACAAGGAATAATTATTATGCTGATACTGATCATATAATTACTTTTTCGGGACCTTGGACCGCAACTTCCATAAGTGAAGGCTCGTTTGAACTTGAAAGCTCAAGCTCTGAAACTATTAAAGGTACATTTAAGGCAACATCGTCATCAATCGTTCTTACAATAGATGGCTTTTCTGAAACAGTTGAATTGACAAAGGCTCTGAAGTAATTATAGAGCATATAATTAACCTTGGGACTGTCACAAAAAAGGAGAACAAAGCATGAAGAAAATATTGATTGCCCTAATTGTATTAACAACTCTTTCAATCTTTGTTGCATGTAACCCTGCAAAAGATCCTGTCAAGGACAACTTGGCAATTGGTAACTGGGTATATGAAACAGAAGTTATTGTTTGGTCACTGGAAGTAAAGAACGATAAAACTGCAACAATGGACACAGAAATTAAGGAGCATCCTGAATCAGGTACTACCTACAAAGGGTCGTGGACTGCTACTTCCATAAGCGAAGGTTCTTTATTACTTGTTGAAACGGAATTAGGAATTAATGATATTAAAGGAACATTTAAAGCAGAGTCGAGTAAATTAACCATTACGGTAGAAGATCATGAACAAACTATTGAATTCAAAAAAGCTGTGAAGTAATTAAAACAGCTTGAACTAGAAAGGGGTTGCAATGAAAGTTGCAGCTCCTTTTTTTGATATTGACCTTATGAAAACTTGACGATTGTTCAGGCTGTACTTAAATTCTTTACGGAGGGAGAAATGTTAGAAGTAATCCGCAGCCGTAGAAGTGTCCGTACTTTTGACGGAACACAGTTGAAAGCAGAAGATGCGCAGAAGATTCTAGAGTTTGCAGAAAAGGTTGAGAATCCTTATGACATTCACATTACCTGGAAAATTCTTGATGCTGAAAAGTACGGTCTGACCAGTCCTGTAATACTTGGTACAAACACCTACATTGCGGGCAAGATGCGCCGTGCTTCACACGCTGAAGAGGCCTTTGGTTATACATTTGAAAAAGTAGTTCTTTATGCCCAAAGCATTGGAGTAGGTACAACCTGGATAGCCGGAACAATGAACAGGCCGGCATTTGAAAAGGCAATGGATCTTTCTGAAGATGAAGTTTTGCCCTGTGTCAGTCCTCTTGGCTATGTTGCAAAGAAGATGTCTCTCAGAGAAGTTATGATGAGAAAGGGCATTAAGGCTGATACAAGGTTTGATTTTAAAGACCTGTTTTTCAAAGATTCCTTTGATAATCCCTTAACCGAAGCAGAGGCCGGAAAGCTTAAAGAAGTATTTGAAGCAATCAGATGGGCACCGTCTGCAGTAAACAAGCAGCCTTGGCGTATTGTTGTCTGTGGAAAAAAGGTTCATTTTTACGAAAAACGCAGCAAGGGCTATGTTAAAGAGGAAGGTTGGGACATTCAGAAAATAGATATGGGAATTGCACTGTGTCACTTTGAAGTAATGGCAAAGGAATGCGGCCTTGATGTCTTCTTCTCAATAGAAGATCCCTCAATTCCCATGCAGGATGAAATGCAGTACATTGCTACCTACACAATAAAATGAAGCTTTACCACACAGGATTTCAGATTATAAAAACTCCGGATTTGACCATAGGCAGAAAGAATGCAGATTTTGGTCCGGGTTTTTATCTGTCAGACAATGAAGAGTTTTCAAGACGCTGGGCAAGAGAAAAAAGCGGTTTTACCACCAACCTAAACACCTATGAGTTTTCACCCGATGGTCTTAATATCAAGAATCTTTCAAGAGACGAGGAGTGGTTTGACTACATTACTTCAAACAGGTTTGACAAGCCGGACAAGTTCTCCTCTTATGATGTGATAATCGGACCCATTGCCAATGACATAATCTTTGAAACCTGGGGACTTCTGACAAGCGGACTTGTGGAAAAAACTCAGGCTTTGCAGGCTCTCAATCTTGGCCCGCATTATACTCAGATAGTGATGAAGACAGAAAAAACTCTTTCTTCTCTTCATTTTCTGGATGCAGTTGAAATACCTAGTACTGAGATTGCCTCTTACAAGGAAAAACTTCATAAAGAAGAAGAGAAATTTCAGGAAGAATTTGTTAAAGTATTAAATATCGAATAAAAAAAGAGGACAAAAATGAGAAAAAACGTTGGAAAAAAGCCACTTGTTTATCCGCAGCCTGTTCTGATTATCGGTACATACAACGATGACGGAACTATAGATGTCATGAATGCAGCTTGGGGTTCAGTAGGAGATGATCATCAGATATTCCTTTGCCTGAGCGCTGATCATAAAACAGTAAAAAACATTCTGAAGCGCAAGGCTTTTACTGTTCACATTGCAGATGAGGACCATGTCGTTGCTTCTGACTATGTTGGCATTGTTTCAGGAAACAAGGACCCTGAAAAATTCGAAAAGAGCGGTCTCCATGCACAGAAGTCCGAATTTGTAGATGCTCCTGTTCTTACCGACTATGCAATTTGCATGGAATGTGAGCTTGAATCTTATGAGGACAAGCACTGCCACTGCTTTGGAAACATTATTAACACAAGCGTAGATGAAAGAGTTCTCACAAACGGCAAGGTAGATGTTGCAAAGCTGAAACCCATTACCTTTGACCCGGAAGGACTCAACTACGTTGGTCTTGGAAAGGTAGTAGGAAAGCCCTTCAGAGACGGAGCTGCACTTAAATAAAAATAACTGGGAAAAGGGGACTCGCTTTCTGCTACCGAAATCTATCCTCGATTAGGCATGTTACAGAATGATTAAAAAGACTTTATTAGTTGACTGCAAAAGAAAAAGAAGGTAGATTATAGATAGTTGGTTCTCCAACTTGGGCTGGTCGTAAGACCCGGGTCCATCTTATAGCGGGTAAGACACCCGCTTTTCTTTTTTAAGTTATTCCGAGTACTGAAAAACTATCTGAATATAGGGAAAGGGGACTCGCTTTCCGCTACCGGAAGTCCGCGGAAAGCCGCCTGCGCTGGCCAATCCTGCGCCAGCTCGGATTGTCCTTGACGCTCCGTTTCAAATCCCCGTTTTCTCCCGTAAAATGATAAAAGGCAGGGGGACCTGCCTTTTTCATTTGCGGGAGAGGGGATTTGAACCCCTACGCCTTGCGGTACCAGATCCTAAGTCTGGCGTGTATACCAATTTCACCACTCCCGCGCAAGTCTGATTATTGCAGAATTACGCGGTTTGGGCAACTTATAGAACCTTCTTCAAAAAGTCTTTAAGTCTGGGGCTCTGTGGATTGCCAAAAATCTGCTGAGGAGTGCCTTCTTCAACAATCTTTCCGCCATCCATGAAGATGATGCGCTTACCAACTTCACGGGCAAAGCCCATTTCGTGGGTAACAATGACCATTGTCATGCCAGTGTTGGCAAGTTCTGCCATAACCTGAAGAACTTCTCCGACCATTTCAGGGTCAAGAGCAGAAGTGGGCTCGTCAAACAGCATTACCTGGGGCTCCATCATAAGAGCACGCACTATTGCAACACGCTGCTTCTGACCGCCTGAAAGCTGAATGGGGTAGGCATCTGCTCTGTCTTCAAGACCGACACGCTTAAGAAGAGCCTTTGCCTTTTTCTCGGCCTCGGCCTTGTTCATCTTCTTTACCTTGATGGGTGCCAAAGTCATGTTGTCCAGAACTGTCATGTGCGGAAACAGATTAAAGTGCTGGAAAACCATGCCCATGCTGCGTCTGTGCTCATCAATGTTGAGTTTTACAGTTTTGCCTTCGCTGTTAACGTAGGTTTTCTTTGTAATATCAATTCCATTGAAAACAACACTGCCGGAAGTAGGCTGCTCAAGAAGGTTCAGGCATCTGAGGAAGGTGGATTTTCCGCTTCCGGAAGGTCCGATTATTACAACAACATCTCCCTTATCAATAGTGCTGGAAACACCGTTAAGAGCCTTCAGAGAACCGTCTTTATAGTATTTGCAAAGGTCAGTGACCTTAATAAGTTCAGCGTTTGTCGCCACGGCTCATCCTCCTTTCAAAGAAAGCAATAATCTTGCTTGTGGGGAACGTCAGACAGAAGTAAACCAAAGTTGCTATGATCAAAGGCTCTGCAATTCTGTATGTTGCTCCTTTTGTAGCATTTACTGCGTACATAATCTCCTGAACGCCAATTGTATAACAAATGGAAGATTCCTTGATGATTGTAACAAATTCATTGGCAATTGCGGGAAGAATGTTCTTAATTGCCTGGGGAAGAATTATGTTCTTCATTGTCTGAACACCGGTAAGACCCAAAGACCTAGAGGCCTCTGTTTGACCAACATCTATTGACTGAATGCCTGCACGGATAATTTCAGAAAGGTAGGCACCGGAGTTCATAGAAAGTGCAACAACACCGGGAAGGAAACGTTCAAAGCGGATAAAACCGAACAACTTGAAAGTAGGCAGTGTAGCGTTTGCAAAGATTACGTAGTAAACAATGAACAGCTGAACCAGCATAGGTGTTGCTCTGAAAACCTCTACATAGGCTGTTGCAAGCCAGTCAAAGGGTTTTACCTTTGAAAGGCGAACAAGAGCGATAATCAGAGCAAGAATAAAGCCGAATACAACTGTCAGGGCTGACAGCGACAGTGTGCATATCAGCCCTTCCTTGAATAGTTGAATATATTGCCAGGTTTTGGCAAATCCTGCAGATGAAAGCATGTCTTCAATCCTTAGTTGAGAAGACCTTCAATAATCTCTCCTGAAGCAAGAATACCTGCTTCCTCAACAAACTTACCCATGCTGCCGTCTGCAATGGCTGCATCAATTGCCCTGTTTACGGCCTCAACCATAGCACCGTTTCCCTTTGCAATAAGGACTACGTTACCTTCGGCATCAAACGGAACAGAGAGTGCAAGCTCAATCTGCGGATAGTTCTTTTTGTAAGACTCTGCAACAGCTGTTTCAATGTAAGCACCGTCAATCTTGCCTGCAATGAGCTCTGCAATAATATCAGTTGCCTTTGTCAGCTGGAGAATATCGGCCTTGGGAGAGTACTGCTGTGCAAGGCCAACCTGGATAGAACCTGTCTGGGCTGCAATTGTGTACTTTGCATTGTTTGTGTCTTCAAGGCTCTTGAACTTAGAAGCGTTGGAGGCAAGGCAGATGAAAGCCTGGTCGCCGGCATAGTAGATCTTGGAGAAATCAACAACCTCGGCCCTTTCCTCTGTGGGGGAGAAGCCCGAAATTCCGATTGCTGTTTTCTTTGTCTGAACTTCCATCAGGATTCCGTCAAAATCCATGGGGATGAACTCAACAGGCATATCAAGATAGTTTGCAATGTACTTTGCAAGTGCAATATCAAAACCTGCAAGAGTGGGAACTCCTGTTTTTGAAACAGAATAGAACTCATAAGGAGCATAGTCAGGAGATGTCAGAACAGTAAGTGTGCCGCCTGTTGTCTTTGAAATCTCTGCCTTAAGAGCGCTGAGGCTCATTGTAGAATAATCTTTTGTCTCTACGGCCTTTTCACTTGAGCCGCCGGCAAAAACTGAAGCCATGCAGAGAACTGCAATCAAAAGTATAACTGTAATTTTTTTCATTTTATGCCTCCTTGGGCCTGTATATTTCTGCAAATTTATGCAAAAAATGTCTTGTGTGTGGATGATGTTGGCACTTTTATAAAGAAATGTCCATACATTTTTAGAATTTTTTTGTATTTTTATGCAAAAATATGCAAAAGGAATCTTGATTTGATGAACCGCTCAAATGGGGTATAATCAAGTCATAGAAAAACAAGAGAGGTACCATATGGAAAACTTAATGGCAAAACTCAAAGAAGCAGCAGCCTATATCAACAAACAGACCGGCGGGCTTAAGATTTATGCAGGTCTTGTTCTAGGTTCAGGTCTTGGTGATCTTGCAGAAGAAATTGAAAACAAGGTTATTATTCCTTATAAAGATATTCCCAACTTCCCGGTCTCTACAGTTCCGGGCCATGCCGGAAGGCTTGTAATCGGAAAGCTTGAAGGCAAGAATGTTCTGTGCATGCAGGGCCGTTTTCACTTCTATGAAGGCTGGGGAATGGACCAGGTTGTCTTCCCGGTACAGGTAATGCACGTTCTTGGAATTGAACGCCTTATCCTTACAAACGCAGCAGGTTGTGTAAACAAGGATTGGGAGCCAGGCAACCTTATGCTCATTACAGACCATATTAAGCTTACAACTGCTCAGAACCCGATGAGAGGCCATAACGAAGACGAGCTTGGACTTAGGTTCTTTGATATGAGTAATGCCTATGACCACGAACTTGCAGATGTTGTAAGAAACGTTGCAAAGAAGCAGAGTATTCCTCTTAAGGAAGGCGTGTACATGTTCTTTGCAGGACCCAGTTTTGAAACTCCTGCAGAAATCAGAGCTGCAAGACTTCTCGGTGCAGATGCCTGCGGTATGAGTACTGTTCCTGAAGTAATTGCTGCAGCACAC
>CADCOT010000035.1 GCA_902803145.1 uncultured Spirochaetales bacterium
CTTCCTGATCAACGTGATTGTAGCTCTTCTGTCCTTCTTTGCATACGGAATGGACTATGTTCCGGTTATCCTCTGTATTGTCTACAGTTTTGTGACCTCAAGAGTTTCCGACACAGCCCTCAAAGGCTCACGCTCTGCAGCTAAGTTTGAAGTTGTTACTTCTCACCCTGATGAGCTTGCTGCAGAACTCATGTCCAAGCTTCATCATGGCTGTACCGTTCTTCCTGCAAAGGGAATGTATTCCCATGAAGACAAAAGTCTTCTCATTTGCGTTGTGAACAACATGCAGATAGCAGATTTTGAGCGTGTAATCAGAAAGTATTCAGATACCTTTGTTGTGGTTTCTTCAGTTACCGGAACCTACGGGAACTTCAAGAGAATCAAGTAAATCAGGCCTGAGCTCGCGCGTTATTTTCTCAGCCATCTCCCTTCTCCACTTCTCAATTTCTGCATGGTTGCCGGAAAGAAGAACATCTGGCACTTTGTCTCCGTTGTAGTCCGCAGGTTTTGTGTACTGAGGATACTCCAAAAGCCTTCCCTCGTGGCTTTCTTCCAACAGGGATTCTGTGCGGATAGTTCCTACAAGCCTTGCAATTGAATCCGTAACGGTTATGGCCGGCACTTCTCCTCCGGAAAGTACGTAATCTCCGACAGAGAGCATCAGGTCTACATGCTTTTCTATGCGGGCATCAATTCCCTCGTAATGGCCGCAAATCAGAATAAGATGGTCGGTTTGTACAAACTCGTGGGCCTTTTTCTGTGTGTACGGCCTTCCCTTGGGAGTAAGAAGAACAACAAGAGAGTTTTCCTTTCTTACAGCATTGAGTGCAGCCATTACAACATCTATGCGGATTATCATTCCCGGGCCGCCCCCGCAGGGGCTGTCATCTATGCGCCTGAAACTGCCCCGGGCGTAGTTCTTCATATCCACTATTTCAAGTTCTATCAGACCCCTGTCAACGGCACGTTTGACTACGGGGATTGCCGAAAGGCAGGAGAAAATTTCAGGAAAAATTGAAAGAATACTTATCCTCATCTGTAGAACGCCTTGAAGTCTTTTCTATCCCAGGCAGACATGATGGCAATGAGCAGGATTGAGATTGCTGACAAACCCAAGATGCACATCCAGGCTGCTCTTGAGCCCAGATTGTCATACACATAGCCCGCTCCCAGCTGAACCAGAGCGGCTGTAAGGCTGCAAAGGACCTGTCTGATTGATGAAATTCTACCCCTATGTGATGCAGGGATGCGACGGGTGATAAAGGGGGACTGCGATATTGCTCCAAAGATTTCTCCCCACGTGAATATGACTATGGCCACATAGCACATGACCGGTATTTTTACAAAAACAAGGAATACAGCATATCCGCAAAGAATAAGAATCTCTCCGGCCATTATCTTTCCCGTTTCCTTCATCTTTGCAAACAAAGAAGTAACCAAGGCTGTGGATACAAGCACCACAATGCAGTTTACGCTGGACATGGTTCCATATAAAAGCGAACCGCGCTCAGCATAAATTGCTGTCATATCAAGGGGAATAAGATAGTTGTACATGGAGTACACAGCCTCTGTCAGGGCTGTGATGATTACAAAAATCAAAGCCACCCTGCAGCTTCTCAGCCACTTTAAGGCAGATGCTCCGCTCTCAATTTCCTGTTCATAAGAACCCTGGGACTGCTCAGAATGTTCTCTGTGAACATCTTTTATCCCAAAGAAGATTAATGCAGTGCTGAGTGCTATTGAAATCCCGTTTATCAAAAATGAAAGATTCAGATAGTTGTTAAAAAGAATTCCGCCAATAGTGGGAGCAAGAACAAAACCAAGGTTTCCGCCAAGGTAGCTCAGAGAATAGGCTTTTTCACGGTTTTCAGATGTGGAGAAATCTGCTACCAAAGCATCGTAGCTTGGCCATTCTACCGCTTGAAAAAGCGATGCTATGGAAAAAACCAAAATAGATGAAATTGTTATCGGAACAAGAGAACAGTAGATAAAGGCCGAAATTGAAACAAGGTCGCAGAAAACAATAATGTTGCGCTTGTTGTACCTGTCTGCAAGACGCCCTCCGACCAGAGCCAGGGGAAGACTTACAATGCTGTAAGCCATCATACAAAGCGCTATGGTGGTTGCGTCAAAGCCAAGCTTACGGCTGAGAATCAATGTAAACATTGGCCAAACCATGGAGCCAAGGTTTGTCATCATCCTGCCTACAAGCAGGATGTAAAGCTCCCTCCTAAGGCCTTTGTACTGACTCAGAAAATTCATTCGGTTATGAACCCCGTTCCCTGCAAAAGAGTTTTTGCCTTCTGCTCATCTTCAGTACGCACAAGAATCTGAATTCCTGCACAACTTGAAGATCCGAAAACTCTCACAATCTGAGGTCCGGCTCCAAAGTTCTTTCTTTCATAATCAACAGCATTGCTCTTAAACAAGGCTTCAACTTGGTCAGCCTTGAAAGAATCTGCTGTTTCAAAAACAACTGTAGTTTCCATATGGCCATGGTATCAACGAACGTTGCGTTGGTGAACTATTTTTGTCATAATTCTGCTTTGATGGAAGAAAAACAAACTTTTTACAGTTTTCTCATTGTTCTTCAGAGCCTTTTGTTTGCCCTTGTGGATATCTTTACAAAGATTGCCCTTGAGACTGTTCCTGTATTCATTTTTGTTTCAATCCGTATGGGTATTACCGCCATCCTGCTTTTCCTTGTTTTCAGAAAAACCATTATCCGCGACATGAAAAAGGTTCGGTTCGGTCTTTACTTCTGGCCGGCCTTCTGCCTTGCCGTTTCAATAATCATGAGCAACATTGCAGTACACCTTACCGCTGCAACAAGCTTTGCCTTCCTGAGAAGTCTGACAGCAATAATTGTTCCGCTGATTATGACGCTGTTCTTCGGAAGAAAATACACACTTACAGATGTTGCAATTCAGACATCTTTGGTTGCAGGTCTCTATCTGCTCTGTGCAAGAGGCGGTCTTTCCACCTTTGGAATAGGAGAGATCCTTGCCCTATCTTGCGCAACTCTTGCAGCAGTGTCATTGGTTTTCAGTTCAAGGGCCCTCAAGGCAGTAAACCCATATACAATGACCTTCATGCAGATGAGCTGCGGCTGTATCCTTGCTTTAATCAGCGCCTTTGCAACAGGTAGTTTTGATACAAACTGGACACAGTCCTTCTTCACTTCCAAAGTTCTTCTTATTCTAATCTACAACGTTATCATAGGCTCCTTCATAGCCTACTCAATTCAGAACAAGGTTCTTGTCAAAGTTTCTCCCAAGACGGTGGGAATTCTGCAGTGTGCCTACCCTGTATTTACAGCCCTTGTAGCCAACGTACTTTTGGGAGAAACAATGAACGCATACGGAATAATCGGAAGCGTTATCATCATAGCCTGTATTATTGCCCAATCTCTCAGCCATGAGACAAAAATAAAAGGTCGGAACTAATCCGACCTTCATTTTGCTTCCGAATAAGAATTACTCAAGAACAATTGATGTTCCTGTCTTACCATGGAGAGCTTCAAGAGCCTTGTCCAGAGATGTGATGAGGGCCTTTCTGCCCTTCTTGCTCTGTGCAAACTTGACGCAGGCCTGAACCTTAGGAAGCATTGAACCGGGAGCAAACTGTCCTTCTTCAGCATACTTCAAGGCCTCTTTAACTGTCATTGTTGACAGCCACTTCTCATCCGGCTTCTTGTAGTTTACTGCAACCTTCTCAACTGCAGTAAGGATGAAAAGCAAATCTGCATCAATAAGCTCTGCAAGCTTCTCAGAAGCAAAGTCTTTGTCTATTACCGCAGGAGTTCCATACAGAAGTCCGTTTCTGCGGACAACAGGAATACCACCCCCACCTACGGTAACGACAATGTAACCGTCCTTGATCAGGGACTCTACAGCACCCTTCTCAATTACATCCACCGGTTTCGGAGAAGGAACAACCTGCCTGTATCCGCGGCCGGCATCCTCAACCATCTTGTAGCCCTTTTCACGGGCAATTCTTTCAGCAGTCTCTTTGTCATAGAAAGCACCTACGGGTTTTGTCGGATTACTGAAAGCACTGTCGTTCTCATCTACAAGAACCTGTGTAACAACGGTTGCAACCTCTTTTTTGATTCCCCTTTTTGAAAGCTCATTGCCAATTGCATTCTGCAGATGGTAACCAATGTAGCCCTGGCTCATTGCACCGCACTCCGGGAAAGGCATATCTGACTTGATTGCCTTTGCCTCTGCAGCAGTTGCCATACCAAGATTGATCATACCAACCTGCGGTCCGTTACCATGTGCTATAACAACCTCGTTTCCCTGCTCAATCAGATCAACAATGGGCTTAGCCGTCTCACGGACAAGTTCAAGCTGTTCATATGGGGTGTTTCCAAGGGCGTTTCCGCCTAATGCTATTACTATTTTTGCCATGTGACGGCCTCCTTATCTTGAGTAGATTGTACCACATTTGCAACAAACTGCAACAAATTTATCTAAAATATGCCTCTGATGTATTCTCACCTCCAAAGGTCAATCCGCCCTGAACCGTAGTGTACCAAAGTCCTGATGAATTCAAGGCCATAGAACGGGTTGAAGTGGACCATCCGCAGAAGATCGGGTCCCCTGCCCACCACATTTTCTCAAGGGCAAAGAGCACCCTGTCCTGAACCTCTTTTGTCCCGTAGCCTCCGAACTGGGAACTCTCCCCTGAGGACCACACCACGCAATCTGCTACTGCCGCGCCCTGAGCAGGCGATACACTCAGGCACATTATCCCGTTGTTCTCGGAAAGTCCGCCTCCGGCTGCAAAGTTCAAATTGTTTGCCTCCTGCGTTTTTACACCGGTCGGTAATTCCTCACACCACCAGACTGTTACAAATGAGCCTGTTTCTACATTGTAAGAAGGAAAGATGTACATTGATCTGAAATCTCCTGGAATGCCGTCATACAGAACCATCCCTGCAATGTTTCCCGGCTTTACAACCTTAAGCTCGGTTCTATCTGGCTGAGTCTTACTGCCCCGTGTTGTAAATTCATTGATTTTCAATTTGGCAGGAGTCGGATTAAAGCCCCACACCTGAACCCTGAAAGTTGCACTGTTACCGTAGATATCTCTGACACTTCCGCAAATCTCAACTTTGCTTCCGGCCCCTATTTCCTTACCAAAGTCTACATATAGGGAGTTTCCCTTGGAAATTGTCTCCATTCCGGAGAAAGAGCCGTCCAGTGCAAAGATATCTTCATCAAACTGCAGACAGGCCGTTCTTTCATCTTCTGTCTGTATAGAAAGTAAAACCGGAGGACTGCTGTCTTTAAGAGTTAACATATTGACAACAGACTCCGGTGTAACTGTTCCTTCATGACAGGAACATAGAAGAATTAATAGTAGAAAAACTGATAATACTCTTGCAGGAATACGCATGGTTTTACCCCCGCTATATTATGGTGCGGGAACGGTAAAAACCACTTCCTGTTTATCAGAGATTTCTTACCAGAGATTCAAGCATAGGATAGCCAGCACTGCCAATGTGAGTGTTTACTACCTCACCGTTTTTGAAAACGAGAATAGTAGGAATTGAGCTGACACCATACCTCTGTGCAACATCCGGAGCCTCATCAACATCCAGTTTGCAAACTTTGACAGAATCTTTGTATGCATCTGCAAGTCTGGCAATATGGGGAGCTGTCATTTTACAGGGGCCACACCATGTAGCAAAAAAGTCTACAAGAAC
>CADCOT010000036.1 GCA_902803145.1 uncultured Spirochaetales bacterium
GTAAGAATCCCCGCCAGAGATGACGCAGTTCAGGTTTTCAGATTCCTTGAATCTCCTATGAAGAACCCCTCTCAGGCTGTCTACTTCGGATTTGAGTACACCCCGAACCAAAACGGAATTGCCCAACCTACAATGTGTATTGCATATCCCAAGGGAGGCTTTTTCTTCAATCAGGAGTTCAACTCAGGCCTCTCTTCGCTGACAATGCCTGTTGAAAGCAAAGCCCTCAAGGAGCAGTGCCGCATACTCAAAGAAAAACTGACTGAAGCATGTCCTGAAATTACAGATGTACAAAAGGCAAGAACAATCAGACTGTTCTCATCTGTAATGCAGGAAATAAGTCAGCAGTTCATGACTCTTGTGTAAAACTTGATCATGTTCCTCCCATACTTACGGGTATCTGTTAATTCAAGATCTCTGTAAGCCTGTGGCCATTGGCTTTCTTCGTTTGCAGGAATATGAACAATCAGCTGACCTCCGGGAACAACCATTCCCTTTCTCTGAACAAGCTCTAAAATATTGGTCTTTCCGTCCATAGGAAACGGAGGGTCTGCATAGACTATGTCATACACTGTTTTACAGGAAGGTATGTATCTGAGCACATTTGCAAAAAAGATACGAATATCGCAGTCTTCTTTTGCCCAGGCTATGTTTCTCTCCATTATTTCCTGTTTGTCTCTGTCCATCTCTACAAGATGAACAGTCTTTGCCCCGCGGGAAGCGGCTTCAAGACCCACACAACCGCTTCCGGAGAAGAGATCACAGAAGGCAATTCCTTCAATGGGACCGATAATTGAGAAAAGAGACTCCCTCATTCTGTCCATTGCCGGTCTGATTTCCAGACTTCCCTGGGGAATGAAGACCTTGCGTCCGCAGTATTTTCCGCCTGTTATCCGCATTGTATACATTTTCTCACCACCGCATTTTCAAGTTTTATCAGTCCGGGGTCAGAGGCAAGTATAGCCTTCACCTCTTCCCTGGCACATTTCATCATGTTTATATCTTTTTCATCATCCAGCGCTGCATAGCGCAGGTTTGTAAATCCGCTCTGCCTTAAGCCTGATATTTCTCCGGGACCGCGGATTTTAAGGTCTTCCTCTGCAATTACAAAACCGTCATTTGTCCTTCTGAGAACCGACAGACGCTTCTTTCCGTCTTCACTTATGCCGCTGTCATAAACCAAAAAACACCATGACTGCAAGGTACTTCTTCCTACTCTACCTCTGAGCTGGTGCAGAGCTGATAGTCCAAATGTGTCTGCATGCTCAATGACCATGCATGTTGCCTTTGCAACGTCTATTCCAACTTCTACAACGCTGGTTGCAACAAGGAAGTTTATTGTGCCTTGGGCAAATTCGTTCAGAATTCTGATTTTGTCATCATCATCCAGACGGCTGTGAATCATCTCTCCTTTAAAGCCCTTGTAACGATCGCAAAGCTGACCGTACATCTGCTCTACAGAGCGCAAGTCGCTGTTTTCATCCTCTTCAATTCTGGGGTAAACAAAGTAAGCCTGATGTCCTCTCTGAAGCTCTGTTCCTACAACACTGTACATTTCCTCGCGCTTTGAGTCCCCTACTACAAAGGTTTTTATAGGAAGTCTTCCGGCAGGCATTGTTTTTATTGTAGAAACATTCAGGTTCCCGTAAATGGTCAATGCAAGGGTTCTGGGAATGGGAGTTGCCGTCATAAGAAGAATATCAGGGCTGCGTCCTTTTTCAGAAAGGGCACGCCTTTGTTCAACACCGAACCTGTGCTGTTCATCAATAATTACATAGCCAAGATTTGCATACTCAACGTCCTTTGAAAAAAGAGCATGAGTTCCTATGATTATGTCTATCTCACCCTTTTTAAGGGCCTTCAGAAGCAGAGTCCTGCTCTTTCCGTGGACCTGACCGTCCAGATAAGCAACATTTACAGGCAGATTCTCAAACAGCTTTGCAGCACTTTGGGCGTGTTGACGTGCCAACAGTTCTGTCGGGGCCATAAAAGCTACCTGCCTGTTTTCTGCAATTGCATGTAATGCACTTATCCAAGCAACAAGGGTCTTACCTGCACCGACATCACCCTGTAAGAGGCGGTTCATACTCTGATCCGAGGCCATGTCCTTTCGTATCTCTTCCAGCACCGTTATCTGGTCAGCTGTCAATGAGAACGGAAGGCTTTGAACAAACTGGGTTTCAATGGGATATACCTTGTTTTCAACTGCACGCCTCATTGCACCTCCAACTCGCCTGAGGGCAAGAAGCTGCATGTAGAAGACCTCTGTAAAACCCATTGTTCTCAGGGCCTGTGTTATGTCATCAGGACAGGACGGAAAGTGCATCTTTCTTATTGCACTGTCCCGGCTTATCAGATGGTACTTTTCATACAGGTGAGCAGGAAGGTCATTTTCTATCTCCCCTGTTCTGGAAAGCACGTTTTTGATGTCACGTCTGATAGTATTTTGCGTAAGACTTCCGGCCAGAGGGTAAACAGGAAGAAGGCCTCCGTTCAGAACCATGTCTGAAATTATCAGCTCTTCTTCCCGCACAGGTTTGACTTCAAACTGCGAAAACTGAATGCGCCCGAATCCGTTGTAGGGCATCTGACTTGCATAAAGGTGGTAGTAACTGCCTTCGTAAAGAACTCTGTCCAGAAAGCTTCTGTTAAAACCAAGAAGTTCACCCTTCACCCCGTTCTCTGTGTCCTGAACTATGGCTTTGACGCTGTTCAGACCCTTTCCGAAACGGCTCTTGCTCAAAACCTGAACTATGGTGTTTGTTTTGAGCATTGAGTCTCTTTGGTTCCCTATGCAGATTCTGTGAGTTCTGTCTTCATACCCGCGGGGCCTCAGGCCAATCAGGTCTGAAAGACTCTCAACACCAAGGGCCTTGTAGGCCTCGCAGGCCTTTGGGCCAACTCCTGTAAGAGTCTTTATTCCTGTAGTCTGA
>CADCOT010000037.1 GCA_902803145.1 uncultured Spirochaetales bacterium
CTGTAAATAGAACTTACAGTGTCAAAACAGTCAAAATATGTTCGAGACCGGGACTTGGGCCCGGTCTCTTTTGAGCAACCAGGCACTGCTGCAAGAATGAGAAGCAGTGCCATCAGTATGTAAATAAATCTGTGATCAGTTCTTTCCACTGAGGTACTCATCAATTGCCTTTGCGGCAACCTTACCGGCACCCATTGCTGAAATTACTGTTGCAGCACCTGTTACAGCATCACCGCCTGCGTAAACGCCCTTTCTTGATGTAAGGCCGTCTTCGTTAACGATAATTCCGCCGTGGTCGTTGATTTCAAGACCGGGTGTTGTGTTCTTGATAAGCGGGTTGGGGCTTGTTCCAAGAGCCATGATAACTGTATCAACATCAAGGACAAACTCACTTCCGGGGATTGCTACGGGGCGTCTGCGTCCCTTTGCATCCGGCTCACCAAGCTGCATCTTGATACACTTGATACCTGTTACAAAGCCGTTCTTTTCATCACGGGGATTGTCAGGGTTGTTGTAACCGAGAATCTCAACGGGGTTTGTCAGAAGCTGGAAGTCAATTCCTTCTTCCTCTGCGTGCTCAACTTCCTCACGTCTTGCGGGAAGCTCTGCCATTGATCTGCGGTATACACAGTAGACGTGCTCTGCACCAAGTCTGAGAGCTGTTCTACAGGCATCCATAGCAACGTTTCCGCCGCCGACAACTGCTACTTTTCCGCCTCTCATGATAGGTGTGTCACAGTCAAGCTTGAAGGACTTCATGAGGTTGCTTCTTGTAAGATACTCGTTTGCAGAGTAAACACCCTTAAGTGATTCACCGGGGATGTTCATGAAGCTGGGAAGACCTGCGCCTGAACCTACAAAGACTGCCTCGTTGCCCATCTCAAACAGCTCATCAATTGTGAGTGTCTTTCCGATAACAACGTTTGTCTCAACATCAACGCCAAGTTCCTTAAGACCTTCAACTTCCTTAGCAACAATTCTCTTGGGAAGTCTGAACTCGGGGATACCATAAACAAGTACGCCGCCTGCTGTGTGCAGTGCTTCATAAACTGTTACCTTGTAACCCTTCTTTGCAAGGTCTCCGGCACATGTAAGTCCTGACGGACCTGAACCGACAATTGCAACCTTGTGGCCGTTTGAAGCGGGAGCCTTTGCCTTTTCTTTTGCATTGGCGTTGTGCCAGTCTGCAACAAAGCGCTCAAGACGTCCGATTCCTACCGGCTCAAACTTTATGCCGAGTGTACATTTGCTTTCGCACTGTGTTTCCTGGGGGCAGACTCTTCCGCAGACAGCGGGGAGGGAAGAGGATTTTGAGATTACCTGATAGGCACCTTCAAAGTTCTCTTTCTTGATTTCTGCAATAAACTCAGGAATGCTGATGTTTACAGGGCAGCCCTGAACACAGGGTCTGTTCTTACAGTTCAGACAGCGGTTTGCTTCTGCAACTGCAATTTCCTTGGTGTAACCAAGTGCTACTTCTTCAAAGTTATGAGCTCTTACCTGGGGCTCCTGTGTTGGCATAGCATGCTTTTTGGGATCAAGTGCCATTATTTTGCCTCCTTGAAAAGATTGCATGCCTCTTCATGAGCGTGCCTTTCAAACGGGAAGTACATTCTTCCTCTGCTCATTGCCTCATCAAAGTCAACTTCATATCCGTTGAAGTCAGGACCGTCAACGCAGGCAAACTTTGTTACCTTCTTGCCATCCTGGTTGAGTGTGAGACGACATCCGCCGCACATTCCTGTTCCGTCAATCATGATGGGGTTCATTGAGATTGTTACAGGAACTCCGAAGGGCTTTGCTGTCAGTGTTACGAACTTCATCATGATGACCGGTCCGATAGCAATGACAAGGTCAAACTTTTCACCGGCTTCAAGCATTTCCTTGAGGGGAACTGTAACGTTTCCGTGTCTGCCGTATGATCCGTCATCAGACATGATAACAAGCTTGTCTGATGCAGCCTTGAATTCATCTTCAAGAATAAGGAGGTCTTTGCTTCTGAAACCGATAATGCTTGTAACTTCAGCACCAAGTCTGTGGAACTCTTCTGCAACGGGGAGGGCAATAGCACAACCAACGCCACCGCCAACAATGCATACTTTCTTAATTCCTTCAGTTTCGGTGGGCTTTCCAAGAGGACCTACAAAGTCCTGGATGCTTTCACCTTCTTTCTTGTGGTTGAGTTTCTCTGTTGTAGCGCCTACAACCTGGAAAATGATTTTTACCGTGCCTTTCTCATGGTTTGTTCCTGCAACGGTAAGGGGGATTCTTTCACCTTCTTCATCAACGCGGAGGATGATGAACTGTCCCGGAAGAGCCTTCCTTGCTACGAGAGGAGCTTCAATCTCCATCTGTGTAACTGTGGGGTTCAGTACTTTCTTGCTTACTATCCTGTACATTTCAATTCCTTTGGCCGTAAACAGCCACTCTAAAATCTATATTATAGAGACCAAAAAAGCAACCGACTTTAGCCTTTAATCGATAAAAAATAATTGATTTCCGGAGGACTAAATAAATTGGATACAAAACACTGGTTCTTTATCGCTATTTATCAACCTCTTTCAACCCCTTTCGGCATCAGTTGGCATCTTTTGACATCTATCAACCTCTTTCAACCCCTTTTGACATGTGTTGACATCTGCCGACTCCAAGGTGGGTCAATAAACACCAAAAGGGGTTGATAAAACGCAAAACAGGTTGAATAGGGTCGATAAAGCGCCACAAAACGCCATGCGGTGGGGTAGAAAAAAGGGGATGCAACGTGATTGTTACACCCCCTTGTTTGTTATGACTGATTGCTCAGAACAGTTCCCAATCCTTGGTATCAATTCCATCAAGGACCTTACGGTCTGATCTGCGCTTAGGATCAATGCGCTTCTGGATAATTCTTACAACTCTGACCATCAATGCAGAGATGATGAAGTAGATAATTGCTGTAAGAATCAAGGCAAAGAATGCTTCATATGTGCGGCTTCTTACAAGGTCGCTTATTTTTGTCAGGTCAAGAACTGCAATGTAACCTACAACGGATGTTTCCTTGATCAGGGTAACAACTTCGTTGCTATAGATGGGCAGGAAGTGGTTGGCAGCCTGGGGCAGAAGAATCTTGAAGAAGCTCTGTCTGTCAGAATAGCCAAGGGCTGTTGAAGCCTCGTACTGACCACGACCGATTGCATTGTATCCGACACGCAGCATATCAATCATTGCTGTTGCAAACATAAGAGAGAAGCCTACAACAGAAACCCACATTCCGCTGATTCTGGAAGAACCGAATACAACGTAGTAGAGGATCATGAGAAGCAGAACGGTAGGCATTCCGTGGATAAGCCACAGGAAGAAATCTGTAACTCTGTTTGCAAGAATGTTGCCGTGTCTGCATGCCATGTAGACTGCAAAACCTATGATTGTACCTGCAATTATTGAGCAGATAGTGATAAGGAATGTAACACCGGCACCGCTTACAAAGAGCTTCCATCTGTTCTCTCTGATAAAGGTCTTGTTGAAGCTGATCTTTATGCTTTCAAAGAAACTCGGAGCCGCAATTTTCTCATTCTCAAGAATAACAAGAAGAACAGGGCATGTGTAGTAGATGTCGGAAAGAGTTCCGGTCTCGTTACGCTCTTCACTTACAACAATGTTCATTCCAATGTCAAACTTTCCTGTTTCAACACCAGGAGCAATTGATTCAAAAGGAATCTCATTGAAGATGGGAGTGTAGCCGTACTCAACACAGAATCTGCAGATGAATTCAACATCAAAACCTGCAAGGTTGCCATCGCTGACAAAAGAGAAGGGCTCGTAGCCGCCTTCAACAGCAATGTTGAGAGTTCCGTTCTCTCCTGTGAAGGTAAAGTCCTTAACTCCTACGTTGTCTGTTTCAGGGTCAAAGTCTGCAATCCAGTACTGGTACAGTGAACCGTCATCACCAAGAAGACCGTTCTCGTAACCGTTGCGGATAAACTCGTTCATCTCTTTGAGAAGACGCTCCTGCTTATCGTTGTTACCGATAATGTTGCTGGCGCTGATAAAGCCGGGAACTTCCTTGAATGTTGTGAGTTCGGGGTGGTTAGCCTTATGGACACCGTAGCCGACAGCCTCAATAAGATAGCCTGCTATCTTGCCGGATTTAAGGGCCAGGATCATGTCTGTAGGCATTGTATAGTACTGGAAAGCTGTATCCGGAACCCTGTCCATAATCAGCTCTTCGTAAAGAACTGCAGTCTGAACACCGATATTAAGACCGTTAAAGTCTTCAATCTTCTCAAACTTGGAAACATCAATTTCTTCTGCAAAAACAGGAGTGCAGAGCAGAAGGACTGCAAAAAGGGCAATCAATAACTTTTTCATTCTGCATCCTCCCATTTGAAACTCATGTCAATCTTGTACTGACATCCGTCATCATCATCTTTCAGTTTTGTTTCCTTAAGAGTTGTTGTGGGCTCTTCAAGAAGCAGCTGGAAAAGTTTGCTTTCAGATGTCTTGGGATCAAAACGCTCCTCTGCCTTGTATCTTACAGAGAGGAAGAGGGTGTCTTTCTTTTCAGAATACTCAATGTTGACCAGGATATAGGGGTTGTCTGAGTAGTTAGCAATGTTGTTGATACAGATTTCCTCTATTGCCAGTGTCAGCTTTGTAAGACGTTCAGCCTCAATGAGCAGTTTCTCACCATAAGCCATAAGCTCTTCGTTCATAACCTCAAAGTTGAAGTCTGTACTGTCAATCTTGTAGCTGAGAGTTGTAAGTCTCTGTACAAACTTGCGAGTAAGCTCCTTCTTGGGGTGATCAAAGATCTGCTTAGGTGTTCCTTCTTCGTAGATAACGCCGTCTGCCATGAAAAGGATGCGGTTGGAAATCTTGCGTGCAAAATCCATTTCATGGGTGACAATCATCATTGTTCTTCCGGTCTTGGCAAGGAGTTTGATAACCGACTGTACCTCACCGATCATACTCGGATCCAAAGCACTTGTGGGCTCGTCAAAAAGTATGATATCTGGGTCCATCGCCAGAGTTCTGGCAATAGCAATTCTCTGCTGCTGGCCGCCTGAAAGTTCATCAGGGTAGGAGAAGACTTTTGTTGCAAGTCCAACCTGTGTAAGCAGATACATTGCTTTGTCAAAGGCTTCCTGCCTGCTTCTTCCCAGCAGGGTAATCTGAGGATTCATAATGTTCTCAATTACCGTGAGGTGCCCAAAGAGATTGAAAGACTGGAATACCATTCCCATCTTCATTCTGACTTCGTTGAGGTTGCAGCCTTTTTTTGTGATGTCCTGGCCATCTACGATGATCTCTCCGCTTGTCGGTTCGGTAAGCATGTTGATACATCTGAGCAATGTGGACTTGCCCGTGCCAGAAGGTCCGATGATGCTAATTACATCCCCGTTGTTGATGGTAACATTGATATCCCTGAGAGGAATGGTGTTATCATCAAATTCCTTTCTCAAATGACGAATTTCAATCATTCATCAGCTCCCTAGGTAAAATGACATTCGCTGCAGAGTCGTCTTACTTGACTAGGGGCGCACCACATGCATTGTTTGCCTCTGCAACTGTGGGGATTATTAGGTTTAGTTGGTCCCCGCACTTTACAAAGGGTACATTACAGATTAAGGGGGTTAGGGTCAAGACTAATTTCAGATATTAAATAAAAATCATTGTCCGACAATTCCATATCGTGAAAATGCCAACTATAATCCAAGTATGTATTATAAACTGTTCAAAGATATCAAGCTTTCAGCACTCGGACTTGGAAACATGAGACTCCCACGTAAAAACCCCAACAACCCGGACGAGGGAATTGACTGGCCCCAGGCTCATAAACTTATGGATAGGGCAATGGAAGCCGGTATCAATTACTACGATACCGCCTACGTCTACGGTGACGGAGACTCAGAACTTTGCGTTGGTGAAGGCCTTTCAAAATATCCGCGTGAGAGCTACTATCTGGCAACAAAGTACAGCTGCCGTGCAACTCATGACTACAAGATGGTCTTTGAAACCCAGCTTAAGCGCCTTAAGACAGATTATATAGATTTTTATCTTCTACATTGCCTGCAGGTTGATAACGTAGATTTTTACACAAACGGAGGCTGTATTGAGTACTTTGAGGAGCAGAGAAGACTTGGCCGTATCAAGTACCTTGGTTTCTCAACCCATGCCCCGGTGCCGGTTTTGGAGAAGTTCCTAACCCGCCACAAATGGGACTTTGTGCAGATTCAGCTCAACTACTTTGACTGGGTCTTCGGAAAGGCAAAGAAGGAGTATGACATCCTAACTGCCCAAGGAATTCCCGTAATGGTAATGGAGCCTGTCAGAGGAGGAAGGCTTGCCACGCTCAATGAAGAGGCAAGGGCGGTCCTGAATGCTGAACGTCCCGACTGGAGCGTTCCTTCATGGGCCCTGCGCTTTGTCCGCACCCTGGATAACGTCTGCGTCACCCTCAGCGGGATGAGCAACATGGAGCAGCTTGAAGACAAC
>CADCOT010000038.1 GCA_902803145.1 uncultured Spirochaetales bacterium
GACCATGTCCCAGTTTGCATTGTAGCGGTCCATTGTAATGACCATTCTTCCGCCGCCTGAGGCAATGCAGGCATCAAAAGTGCCGTCTGCAGACAGATCTGAGAGGAACTGTGCAAAGGGATCAAAGTATTCAAGAGCGCTTGTAGGATCTACGTCTCTTCCGTCAAGAAGGGCATGTACGCGAACCTTCTTTACGCCGTCCTGCTTGGCTCTGACTATCATATCTTTGAGGTTCTTAATGTGACTGTGAACGTTTCCGTCACTGAGAAGACCAAGGAAATGAAGAGTTGAATTGTTATTTTTAACGTTTTCAATCAGCTTCTTCCAAGTTGCACCTTCAAACATTTTTCCGCTTTCAATGGAGGAGGCAACAAGCTTTGCACCCTGGGCAAAAACTCTGCCGCAGCCCATTGCGTTATGGCCAACCTCGCTGTTTCCCATATCATCATCTGTGGGAAGACCGACAGCGGTTCCGTGAGCCTTGAGTTTGGTCCATGGACAACTTTGCATAAGAGAATCAAGATTCTGCTTCATTGCACGTTTTACAGCATCTCCGTCCTCATATTTTCCAAAACCTACGCCGTCCATGATTACAAGAACAACAGGTCCTTTTCTCTGGATTTTTCCGTTCTTCTGAAGTTTTTCAACTGACATATATTTTTATTTCTCCTATTCAAACTTACGATTCTTGAATTTATACAAATTTATCAGGTTTTGGTAGCGTTCCATAACCCTATCTATTATCGGTCCGTCCCATTTTATAGGGATTGTCTCAAAAGCCTGCTCTTCAATGGCATGCCTCTCGTTATCAGGTAACTGCAGGAACTGTTTTACCTTCTTACAGAAATCCTCGGATGTGTCCTCGCACAGAGTTCCGTTTATCCCGTCCTCAATGACTTCTGCGGTGCAGGACCCCTTAACGGCTACCGCCGATGTCCTCATAGCTGCCGCTTCTCTCAGAACCATAGGAGCATTATCGTAGATGGAGGGGAAGACAAACAGTGTTGCAAGATGGTACAGACAGTCCAACACTTGAGCATCCTGCAAATGACCTGTCATAACAGTCCTGTCTTCAAGACCCATCTGTTTTACTGTCTGCATTACAGCATTTTCATCAGGACCCTTTCCTGCAAACACCAGCTGAAAATCAACTCCGTCCTTTTTAAGCAGTGAACAGCCTTCTATAATGCGTTTCAGGTTTTTCTTCCAGTTAATCTGTCCTACAAACAGCAGGATGGGAACATCCTGTCTTAGACCGAACTGACTGACAGTTTCTTCAATCCTTTCTTCATGAAGAACGTGTCTGTCTGTTCCATTAGGCATTGTGATAATATTGCCCTTGTAGCCGTAGCTTTTTAAGGTTTCTCCTGTTGCTTCGGATACTGCCCAGACTTCGTCACACTGATTGTAGTAGTTTACAACATAGTCGGTTCCTATGCGGGCAAGCATTTTGCTCTTTGTGGCAAGGAGAATGTCATCATAATATTTTGAGTGGAAAGTAGAGACAAGGGGAATGTTTCTAAGCCTTGCATAGCGCAGTGCCGACTGACCTGCAAAAGCAGGGCTGTGAGAGTGGCAGATATCAAGATCAATCATCTTCATTCTTGCGGTGAAATGAGGATCAAGCTGGTCTATTCCCACCTTCCACGGAGACCCTTTTGAAAAACTGTGGGCAACATAGTCTACAACTTCAAATTTATATTTTCCTCTGTATCCCATCTTGTCCAACGGACAAATGACATACACTTCCTGCTTTCTTGCAGCAAGTGTGTCTGCATATGCTTTGACCACACGGCCTACGCCGTCAATGATGGGCAGAAAAGAATCAGAAAATTCACCGATTTTCATGTTAAAGACTCCAAAAGAATCAATATTTTATATCCGAAACCTTGGATATTATAATTACGGAAACATAGCTGACCAAGATGTAAGCTGTTACCGCAAGGATTGCTATTCTACTAGTAAAGTAAAGAGTCACAATATTTCCGGCAAGGAACAACAGAGCAGAGAAGTGTCTGATAAGATATGCTCCCGGCGGGTCTGTCACAATATGGTGCAGTGCCAAAATTCCTGCAACTGCGTAAACACAGGCAAGCAGAATAGAGAACGGCAGATTTGAAGAAATAGCATTAATGTTCTGAATCTTCGGAAGGAAATAAACAATCAAAGCAGAGAACAAAAAGGACATAACCAAGAAGGCGTTTGCTACGGACTGTTCTCTTTCCTGATAGAAGTAAGAGAAGCAGAACAAGGAAAGGCCCGAGAACACATAGTTGAACTCAAGAATCGCAGAAACAATAGTCGGGTCATAAGGACAAAGAGTTGTTACCTGAGAGTACAGACTGAGAATCTTCAACTCTGAAATAGAAGAAGAGAGTACAAACAACGGCATGAATGCCGAATCCACGCCAAGTCCTGAAAACATGGAAGAGTAGTAGAAGAACTGGAAAACAAGGAAAACAATAAGGCGAAGAATTGTAGCCCCGAATGTTATTCTGTAATCAAAATCTTCTGTTGAAAGAAGTCCGTGTACACAGATAGCGACAAGAGCCAGAAAGACAAGCAACGATAATGCCAGGATAATATATTTCAATTTTCTTCCGGTCATACAGTATCCCAATTGCAGATTTCACAGTCTGCATTAAAGTTTTTTCCAATGATAATCGGACCAAGTCCGGATATGAGAATATCGACCATAGCAGAAAGAGGAGCAAGGAGCGGAAGTAGGGCTATGGAATCTGCTTTTCTTTCAAAAAGACTGAAGGCAAATGAGCAGATAACCAAAACTTCTGTACCGGGTGCTGAAAAAGCTGCAAAGCTTACGCAGGTGCAAGCGGCAGCAACCAGTAGCACGGTAACAAGGCTTACCGCTTCTCCGCTGTTGTAGATTGCAAGACAGACAGCATATGTTGCAAAAGCAGCACTGCCGCCCCTTCCCAATACTCTGAACATTGGAGTACAGAAACCTACAATTCGTTTCTGGATTCCAAGATTGTTTCTTTCGCTTGAATACAGAGGAATGTATGCTGCATCTGCATTTTGACCAAACAACGCAGAAAGGGCAGGCGGCAAAAGCCTGAACATCTTTCTGAACGGGTTAACCTTGAAGTGTGTGAAGCAGCAGAAGAGCAGTGGTAGGACAATTGCAACAGAGACTGCGGCAATTACCAAGGAAGGAAGCAGAATGCTGAAGTTGTTGCCCTGAAGACTTGATGCCGAATTTGCAGAGAAGAAGAACAGCGCAATCCACCAAAACCTTGAAAAGTCCTTACAGAAGCGGAAGGCTGCTTCGGAAAGCGAGTTGGAAAGACTGTATGCATCTTTGAAAACTTTTGCTGTCGGCCTGAGGGCAAATCCCAGTAAAAGGGCTGCTACAAGAACAACAAAGAAATTGTTCGTTACAACAGGCTCTACATTAATAACAGCAGAGGGAAGTGCCGGTACTGCGGGAAGAATAAGAAAAACAAGGCCAGCAACAAGACAGAGGACAAAACCTGAAACAAGGCCCCAAAGAACCGTTGTCAGGCAAACGCCTGTTCCTATGTCTTTATGTCCAAGGAACGAAGAAACAGCAGCAGAAAGGGTCAGTCCCATAATTATCAGAAAACTGAGGCCGCAGAAGGCCTGCAGCCAGTTTACTGCAGTGGACACAACGGGAAGGTACCACGTTTCTGTGTGAAACATGAAGTAAAATAGAATTCCAAGAACAGACGAGACCAGGTAAGTCAGCCAGTTTTTCATTTCAGCCCGGCCACCTTATATCCGGCTGTAGCATTCTTTCTCAGCCAGTATTTGATTGTTTCAGAACTTGTCTTGTTGTCTGTTCCGTTGTTAACAGCATCTGCAAAACATGCTGTGTACATGCATTCCTGGAAGGCTTCGCCTTTGTACCAGCAGATTCCCTGATATTCGTTTCTTCCAATCAGATCCAGGAAACAGTCGTTGTTCAGCAGCTGATCAATTGAAAGCGGATCTTTACAAACCAGCAGGGCAGCTCTGGAGATAAATGACAAATCCTGTTCATATAGGCGGTCAAGCATAAGGGTGCGAACTTTTGCCATTGCGTCATAGAGGCTACAGCCATCTCCGGTAAACGGGAGAAGGACAAGGGCTGCAGAAACAATGGTTGCAAACTGGTCTGAAAGAATTGTACCTCCGTCAGAGAAAATCTGCTGTTTTGATACTTTCTCAATGCGGCTTATAAGCTTGAGAACTCTTGCCGGTTTCATATCTGAGACGTGCAGCCCAAGTCTTGCAAACAACTCGTTCAGCTCTTCAAGGTATGTGTATCCGTTTGCAAGAATGTGCAGAATTTCCTTTCTTGAAGCGGCAGAACCCTTTCCGCTGAGTGTTTTTCTAAGAGCCTTGATGAATGCAGGGTCTTTAAAGTTCTGTGCAACTTCAAAGAAGGGGCGCAGGTACATAAGTCTGATTTCTGTGTCTATATCTGCAATTCCTCTGTCTCCGATTGTTCTGTACAGTTCTGAATAGATTCCGTCAACATCTTCAACTTCTCTGATTTCTGTCAGAACCATTGTCTGATAACCGTCAAGAGATACCCAGAAACCTTCGTCATAGAGCTTCATTGACGGGCAGATGTGGTACAGACCCTCATTGAAGTTCTTGTAGATGAGGAAGTGCCTGCCGCCCATTGTGAGTCTGAGGCTGCGTGCAAGAGAAACTGTTTCAAGGTTATGAGTTGCCTTGTTGAGTTTGGGAACAGAGTCATAGATACGGCCCTGTGAATGCTCGTAGCGGTTGTTGTAGAGTACAAAGCTCATCTGCCTGTCATCTCCGTTAACAAACGCATAAACGGCTTCCTCAACATAGTCTCCGTTATGTACATCAAACATCTGGAAGTTGTTGCAGTTTGAGTACAGGTGTCTCATTTTGAGCAACGGGAAAATCTGGCGCCTATGTCTGTCAATAAGGAACTGGTCCGGTTTTTCATCCCAGTATGCTCTCTGATATTCCATTCCGTACTTTTCATGGAAGCCTTCAATCTGACCGTGGCCGAAAAGCGGAAGGCCGGGCATTGTTGAAAGCATTGTACAGATACCGAAGTATTTGTCGCCGTTTCCAAACTGTGCAATTGCGGTTTCTTCATCCGGGTTGTTCATGAAGTTTACATAGCGCTTGAGAATCTCAGGATCAAAGGCAAGGGTGTTCTTGATTGAATCGCGATACTTGCGGTTGTCTTCGTTTTTCATCATGTGCATGAAGGCACTGTTGTAAACTCTGTGCATTCCCAGTGTGCGTACAAAGTAGCTTTCCATCATCCAGAAGGCTTCTGCAAGAAGTAATGTGTCCGGTAATTCGCTCTGGATTCTGTCTACAACTTCTCTCCAGAATTCAATTGGGATTCTTCTGTTGAATTCTTCATCAGAGATACTGTGGCTGGCTCTTCCTGCAACATCTCCGCCTGAACCCGGTCTGGGGTACCAGAGTCTCTGGATGTGGCGTTTTGCCAACGTCATTGCAGCATCAAAACGAATAATGGGGAAGTTTCTTGCAACTTCCAGAATCTGCTGAATGACGGCCTCTCTTGTCTGAGGGTTCAGATAATCAAGCTGGGCGGTGTCGTTCCACGGCATTGTTGTTCCGTCGTTTCCGTGGAAGACGTAGCGTACCTGGCCTGTTCTGTTGTCTCTCATGTAGAAGGTAACTGCGGCATCTGTGCGGTTGAAATAATGATCTTCAATTCTGATGTCGTAGTTGGGATTATCAGAGAGGTTTTGTCCGCCGTATGAGTAAGACGGGAACGGGGGATAGTCCTGACTGATAAAGTATTCGGGGTGGCTGAACAAAAGATCGCTATCCAACCCTGTGTGGTTGGGAACCATGTCACTAGCAAGCCTGATTCCTCTTACACGACAGCGTTCTCTCAAGTTGTTGAGGGATCCCCAACCTCCCATTCTGTTGGAAATGTTATATCCCTTGAGGGAGTATGCAGAGGATTCTGCGTCCGGATTTCCGCACAAAGTCTTGATTTTCTTGGATGCAGGGCTTCTTTCCCACAGTCCGATAAGCCAAAGAGCAGAGAATCCGCTGTCACGCAGATAATCAAGTTCTTCATCAGGAATCTTGTCCAGTGTGTCTATGTTTCTTCCGTATTTCTTGCTCAGCTGATCAAGCCAAACCAGGGTGCTTTTTGCCATCATGACAACATTTGGCATCCATTGTTTGTCTTGTGTGAAAGATTCGTAATCGGGCTCTCCGGAGTAGTCCGGAAGTCTTATTTCTCCGGGGCCGCCAAAGCCGTGGTTTCTCTGTTCTTCTGCAATGTAGTCCAAAGCGCTGAGAAGAAGCTTTCTCAGATAGTCCGGAAGGTACATCTGCCAGTTCTCAAGAATGTATGCAATCTGTTTTGGTAGTGAATCCGGGAACAGTCTTGCCGGAAGGGTAAGGAAAGAGAAGAGATCATCTTCATCTGTCTGTGCCAGACGCTCGCCTTTGAGGTAACTGCCTAAAAGAGTTCTTAATGCTTTTGCCCCTTCGGGGAAGTTCATTCCGTCCTGACTGAGCAGCTCTGATGTTGCTGTAAGCAGAGCGGGGTTTGCCTGTAAAACCTGGTGAACAAAGAAGGCGCGTACAAGTTCTTCTGTATCCTTTGTTTTCTCAAGCTCTGTTGGGAACATTTTGTCATAGTAGTCAAGAACGGCTGCACAATCCGGATTTCTGTCTGCCAAAGCTCCTATTCTGCTGAAAGGATCAGATTCTTTTGTCTTCAGAAACTCTGAAATAACAGCCTGGTAGACCAAATGAAGAACGGCGCTGCTGTTCAGTCCGCCTGCGGTAATAGTTTCTTCATGTTTGCTGTTGTAAACAAGGGCTACTTCCTGTGCCTGTCTGTACAGTTGATCCGGTCTGAGGTCTGTTTCAAAAACGGGAGAGAAATAAACCATCTTCTGTCGTGAATTGTCTGAAATTCTCAGGTCTCTGTTTTTCATTTACGCGCTCCGATAAAGGTATTCAGTAGTTTTTTTGCCTGAACAAACATTGTTTCAAGTTGAGCTTCTTCAAGCTCCGAGAAGGGGGAAAGAACAAAAGAAGAAACGTCCATATTGTTCTGAGGTCTTCCAACACCAAGCCTGAGCCTGTAGAAGTTGTCCGTGGAAAGGTGCTGTTTTACGGACCGAAGTCCGTTATGACCTGCCATTCCGCCTCCCTGTCTGAGCATGACACGGCCAAAGGCCGTTTCAATGTCATCATGAACAACCAGAATCTGTTCCGGGGAAACATTGAAAAACGATGCGGCTTCACTTACGGATTGGCCGGATTCGTTCATGAACGTCTGCGGTTTCAGCCAGATGGTTTCTCCATCCTTAAGAAACTCTCCATGGAACTTGGTTCTCCACTGATCGGGAAGATTCAGGAAACTGCACAACAGCCAGGCAGCGTTATGCCTGGTCTTTCTGTACTGAATGCCGGGATTTCCCAGGAAGACCACGATTCTGTTCATACGTGTAATATATTAACTTGAAAGAAACATAGTTCTCAAGTAAAACAATATAGGTTGGGGGTAAAAATGGCTCTTGCTACACCGTTTTGCAGAACAGCACTCGTAATAGGAATTCTTTCTTCTGCAGAAGAGAGAAGAGAGGAGCTGTTTTCCTGTTTGGAAAAGAGTTTTGGCCCTATAAGAAAGGTCTCTGCGGCCTTAGATTTTTCATTTACCGACTACTATGACTCTGAGATGGGAAAAAGGCCTGTCAGATATGTTCTTCTGTTTGAAAACCTGATTGATCCTGCCCGTCTTTCTGAAATAAAGCTCAAAACCAATGAACTTGAAATCCTGTTTGAGGACCCTTCCGGGGAAGGGCAGGGAAGAAAGATAAACATAGATCCCGGTCTTTTATCTTTGTCAAATTTCATACTTGCAACCTGCAAGGATCGCAGTCATAGAATTCCTTTACAGAACGGAATATATGGCGAAACAACCCTGCTTTACAAAGACAAAGATTTTCAGGCGCTTCCCTGGACTTATGCAGATTGGAAATCTGACGAATTGAGGGCAGTTTTAAGAGATTTCAGATCAGAATACAAGGGCATGATTAAAAATCTGACCAATGTTTGAACAATAGCGTCTTTCTTATTGCCCAACAGGATAAGCTTTTCTATAATTGGCGAAAACTAAGAAGAAAAGTACGAAGGTATAGGAGATATAAATATGTTTTTCACAGATTTAACAGACGAAGAAAAGGTCTCCAACGGAGGTATGAGCTTTGTTGATGATGACATTCCTGCAGATGAAAGAGTTGTTGCTTCAAGCATGGAAGACTGGGAGAATCCTAATCAGGTCACAGTTTTTGAAGTAAACGACTAATTTACTCTTTCAAACAATGTAAAAAAAAGCAGCCAGACGGCTGCTTTTTTGTTTATTGCAAAGGATTTTGTCCTCAACCTTTATTTCCGGTATAGACAAAACTCATCATTGTAATATCGTCAAACTGCGGTGCTTTTCCGACAAACTTGTCAATGTCTTTGTGGATATTCTCCAGAAGGTCTTCCGGAGAAGCATCGGGATTGTGGTTCAAAGCATCAAGCATGCGGTCTGTGCCGTACAGTTCGTTCTTTGCGTTTGTAGCCTCGGGTACGCCGTCCGTGTAGACGAACAGTCTGTCACCGGGCTTGAGCTCAAACTCACGCTCTTGGAAGTTGATACCGTCCAATGTGGCTACTGCGGGGCTGTGGCGGTAGGTCACAAGCTCGTACTTTCCATTGGCACGACGAATGACCGGGTGCTCATGGCCAGCATTGACGGAAACACCCTTTCCTGTGGAAATGTTAATGATAGCCATCCAGACTGTGACAAAGAGTTCTGCTTCGTTGTTCTCGCAAAGCTGTGAGTTGACATTTTTCAGAATCTGAGCCGGGCTTTCACCGAGAAGGGCGCGGTTCTTAATCAATGTTTTTGCAACGACCATGAACAGGGCTGCGGGAACTCCCTTACCTGATACATCGGCCATGACCAGGCCTATGTGATCTTTGTCAATGAGGAAGAAGTCGTAGAAGTCTCCTCCTACTTCCTTGGCCGGCTTCATTGTGGCAAAGAGGTTGAATTGCTTGCAGGAGATATCCTTGAAGTTGCGCGGGAGCATGCTTGCTTGGATGTTGTTTGCAGCGGCAAGTTCACCGACAATTCTTTCTTCTTTGGCCGTAACATCCTTGAGGTCCGCAATGTACTTCTGCAGGGAGTCGGTCATGTGGTTGAAGGATTCTGCAAGGCTTCCAATCTCATCGTCGGTGCTGACTTTGGTTCTGTTGTCCAGATTTCCGTCACTAATCTGGCGCACGTCTTTCTCAAGTTTTTTCAGCGGGTCGGAGATCTTCTTGCTGAATCTTCCCGTGAACAGGGTAACAAAGAGCAAGATCAGTGCACTGAGGAGCAGACAGCTCTGGATGACGGTCTGGATTCCCTGTGTGACTGCAGAAACAACGTTGTCCGTGTTCTGGTTAATGCTCTCTCTGATTTCCAGAGCAGGCTGTATAACAACTGATACAGGGCTCATAATACACAGCGTCCAGTCGGTGGACTCAATGGTTGCAAAGGCAATATATGTTGCATCTTCTCCTTCGCCAACGCTGACAATGCCGTTCTTATTATCAAGGATTTCGCGGCCCTTGATGCGCAATGCTTCATTTCTTCCGGGATCGAAGATGCTTCCCGGGTTCTCGGCAAGCTCGTCAACATCTTTTCCTGCTATGTAGTTTCCTTCATGGTCAACCAGTGTAGCCATGCTGGGGTCCAGGATCCCGTCGTTGACCATAGTGGAATTGAGCTCTCTCATGAGGATGTCCATTGCTACACATCCGGCAAACTTTCCGGAGGCATCATAGAACGGGGCAACGCAGGTGATTGTAAGTCCGCGTCCGTAGCCGTCCTGATATGTATCAGTGAAAACGCAATGGCCGGTGTTCTTGCCTAAGTTGTACCACCCGGAGTTTCGGAACTCATATAGAACTCCCACGGCGCTGTCAGAATACGGGTCATAGCTGACCATCAAGCCGTTCTCTGTTCCCATATAGATTGTGGCAATATTCTCGCTGTTGGCAACAATAGGTACAAATACATCTTCCATGTTGCCCAGCAGCTTGCTTTCTGCCACCAGTTTGCTGTAATTCACGTTTTCATTGGCAAGCGTGCGCTGCATGGCCCAAATACCGCCGTTCTCCTCAACGGGAGCAGGGACCTCTTTCTGCGGGTATGAATTGGGGTTGCGGAGCAGGGATTCTGCATAGGAGGCTGCGTATGCAACGGAATCAGAGTAGGCGGAGAGTTTCTGCTCTGCCATCAGAGCCTTGTCAGTAGACTGGCTCTGCAGACTGTCTTCCAGTTCAAGCATCATGGCCTCTGCACTGATGGATGATGCGCTTTCTCCAAGGTGTTGTGAGTTCGCAACTGCATTTGTTCTGATGAAGCGGATGGCGGACATGAAGGTAATTGTGGATAGAATCAGGGTCACCAAGGCAAATGTCAGTGTTGTCATAATAATCTTACGTGACACGGATGTGCGTCTGACACCATCGGCGCTTACCTGCTCATTCCAAAGATCCTCGTAGCCCAACTTGGACATGATAGTTTCATCAACCATCAGAGTAGCAATAATCAGCAACAGTCCTCCAAAGACCTGGAAGATGGTTGCAGGAGTGTACTCCATACCAAGCAAAGTGCACATTATGGGGTTGGTCAACAAGGTGATGATAATCTCTGCAGAGAAGATCAACGAGGCCTTCAAGGCTGAGACGTGCTTCTGAGCCGTAATCTGGATAAGACCGTAGATGGCACGGATGAAGATACCAAAGAACAGTGCACTGATCCAGAAGTTTATATCAGTGGGAAGCTGGATGCGGCTTCCGGAGATCAGAGTCTCAATTCCCCAGCCTATAAAGGCAAAAATTGATGCGAAGATCATCTGAGACAGAGTCAGCTGAGTGGAATCTTCGGATTCTCCGAGAATTGAAACGCTCACAACGTAGGCTGCAAAGAACAGGTCTGCAAGTATCAGATAAACTACGTCAATGGAAGAGAAGAGTGCGTTGGTATCGGCGCCGAACATCAACAACAAGGCTATAATTGCAATTACTGTTGCAATACCGGAGAAGAAGTTGACCTTCTTCTTCAGCAGAAGCAGCATTGGCGTGATGAAGACAAAGTAAAGACTGACCACGCTTGAGACAACTACTGCATCCATATGCTGAGAGCCCAGCAGAAGGAAGAAGCTGAAGCCTGTCAGCTCCACGGCAAACAGAACGCCTTTCTTCAGCGTCTTGCCCGGGATTGTCAGAAGCTTCTTAGGCTTGACCAAACCAAGTATCACAAGACCTATGAGGTTTGTGACACACACGAACGAGAACGTTGAAACCGTGTCCGGCACGTTGCGCAGGAACACATACTGTATTGCTGCAAGAAACGTGATGAATATCAGACCAATTGTTGCAAGGCCTTCTTTTTTCAATTTCATACTCAACCTCTTTCTGTTGCTATTAGCTTTTGGAGCAGGAACTCGGGTTTATAGGCCATTTTCAGGGCTCTGAGCCCGGGAAGACCTACATCCTCCTCCATATTTACAAATTCACAGTCGGCGGCGCACTGTTTTGCCGACTCCATGCGAAGAACCTTAAAGCTGTGCGGAATACTGCGGTCGGCTTTTTCTACAATTACATCGTAGGTGTTGCCCAACTTTGTTCCGTAGCAGAATCCGCGAATTTCACCGTCTATGCGGAGAATTACGCCGGATAGGTGCAGCGCGTCATATTTTGCCATCTGTATGTCAATCATTCTGGCGTCCCTGAGAAGAGTGTCCTTGTCATGGGTTTCCAGGTTGTCGGCAAGCCATTTCTGCTCATATTCAAGACAGGAGGGAATGTCCTCATGTCTTATGGGTGTGATGGATGCTCTCTCTCCGAAGATGTTCCAGAAGGTGTGAACTTCTGCACGGCGCTTTCTAAGCTCCTTGCCGGAGAACTCTGCCATCTGGGATGCGCAGTAGATGTACTCCGCCATGTCACGGTTTTCCTCATAGTCAAACCGATCGGGGAATGCCTGTACAAGTATCTCTGCTGCACGTTCTGTCAGAGTGACAAACTTTACCTTCTTTCCGTATGACTTTGCATCAGCCAAAATCCGAGCAAAAGCATCCTTTCTCAGGTTTTCAGCGCAAAGAGGTGCAAGATATACGCGGTAGGTGTCATTGCACAGGTGGCTTCGCAGAGTATAGAGGACATTGTCCTGAATGCAGAAGCTGTCACCGTACTTCTCGGACTGGGAGAACATGCTGACCGGAGAGTGTTGGCAGGAACCCTCGCCGTAAGCAGATGTATAAGGGTAAATTTTATCGTAATCTTCCAGTCTTACCGGCTGGAACTCAAGTATCTCATTGTCCACCATTGTTGGGGACCTCCCATTCCAACAATTGATTATAATACATACCTAATAATGTAGTCCATTGACTAAGTGCGTAAAAAAAGCAGCCGGTTGGCTGCTTTTTGTTTGTCACAGGGGTTTTACAACAAAGCTTATCAGCTTGTTGGGAACGTAGATTTCCTTCAGTATCTGCTGTCCTTCAAGATACCTTGCAACATTCTCGTTTTCCTTTGCAGTTTTTACTGCATCCTGCTGCGACAGGCCCTTGGGGCAGTCAATCTTGGCCCTGACTTTTCCGTTGACCTGAACAACAAAGGTGATGTTTTCATCAACTGTAAGTTCATGTATGTATTCGGGCCATTTCTGATTGCATACGCTGGGTTTGTGACCGGCTCTCTCCCAAAGCTCTTCAGCCATGTGAGGAACATAGGGTGCAAGCATCAGAATAAGGGGTTCCCAAGCTTCTCTGGGCAGATTGTCCAACTTGTACAGCTCGTTAACATAAATCATCATCTGGCTTATGGCTGTGTTGAAGTTCAGAGTGTTTGTGTCTTCTCCGACTTTCTTGATGGTTTTGTTCAGAGTCTTGATAAGCTGCTCAGGAGCCTTGTCTTCTGAAATTGTCTTTTCTTCAGAAAGTCTCCAAATTCTGTCTATGAAGCGCCAAACTCCTGCAATTCCGGTTGTGCTCCAGGGCTTTGAAACCTGAAGCGGTCCCATGAACATTTCATACATGCGCATTGTGTCTGCGCCGTACTGGGAAATGACCTCGTCCGGATTGATGACGTTTTTAAGGCTCTTTGACATTTTGGCAATAACTCTTTCAAGCTTTTCACCTGTTTCTTTGTCAAAGAAGTCTCCGTCCTTTTCTTCAATCTGATCGGCCGGGACAAGGCTCTTGTTCTTTCTCTGGTAAGCATAGGCGGTAATCATGCCCTGGTTGACCAGTCTCTGGAACGGTTCTGGAGTTGATACCTGGCCCAAATCATACAGAACTTTGTGCCAGAATCTTGCGTACAGCAGGTGCAGAACTGCATGTTCTGTTCCGCCAATGTAAAGATCTACCGGCATCCAGTACTTTTCTTTTTCAGGGTCAACAAAGCGCTTGTTGTTCTTAGGATCAATGTAGCGCAGATAGTACCAACAAGAACCTCCCCACTGAGGCATGGTGTTTGTTTCTCTCTTGGCAGGGCCTCCGCATTTTGGACATGAGCAGTTTACCCAGCTGTCAATGTTTGCAAGGGGGCTTTCTCCTGTTCCGGAGGGCTGGTAGCTTTCAACATCCGGAAGGGTGAGGGGAAGCTCTTTTTCAGGCACAAGAACTGTTCTGCATTTTGGACAGTGAACAAGAGGAATGGGTTCTCCCCAATATCTCTGGCGGCTAAAAATCCAGTCTCTGAGTTTGAAGTTTACTGTTCTGTGGCCAATGTGCTTTTCTTCAAGGAAGGAGAGCATTTTTTCAATGGCATCTGCTTTGTTCAAACCATCAAGGAAGCCGCTGTTTACATGCAGACCGTCTTCTGTCCAAGCCTGCTGCTGTACGTCTACTTCGCTTTTAAGAACCTCAACAATGGGCAGGTTGAACTTCTTTGCAAATTCCCAGTCTCTGGTGTCATGGGCAGGTACTGCCATTATGGCTCCTGTTCCGTAAGAGATGAGTACATAGTCTGCAATCCAAATAGGGATTTCTTTGCCGTTTACAGGGTTGATTGCATAACTTCCGGAGAAAACGCCTGTTTTTTCCTTTGCAAGGTCTGTTCTGTCAAGGTCACTCTTCTTTGCAGCTTGGGCAATGTACTCTTCAACTGCAGCTTTCTGTTCTTTGGATGTGAGTTTTGAAACAAGGGGATGCTCCGGGGAAACAACCATGTAGGTTGCACCGAACAGGGTGTCACACCTTGTTGTAAAGACTTCAAGTCCTTCCTCAAGGCCTTTGACTTTGAAAACAAGTGATGCACCTTCGGATCTTCCAATCCAGTTGCGCTGCATCATCTTAACGCTTTCCGGCCAATCAAGCATGTCTAAATCGTCTAAGAGACGCTGGGCATAATCAGTTATCCTGAGTACCCACTGGCGGATATTCTTTTTCTCAACCTGATGTCCGCAACGATCGCACTTGCCTTCTTTGACTTCTTCATTTGCAAGGCCTGTTTTGCAGTTAGGGCACCAGTTGATAGGTGCCTGGCTTTCGTAGGCAAGGCCTTTTTCGTAGAGCTTTTCAAATATCCACTGGGTCCACTTGTAGTAGTCCGGCTCACAGGTGCTTATTTCCCTTGTCCAGTCGTAGCAGAATCCAAGGCGCTTGATCTGCCTTCTGAAGTTGTTAATGTTCCTGCTTGTTGTGATTGCAGGATGTGTTCCTGTCTGAATTGCATAGTTTTCCGCCGGCAGTCCGAAGGCATCAAATCCCATGGGGTGGAGGACATTAAAGCCGTTCATTCTGAGGTAGCGGCAGTAAATGTCTGTTGCTGTGTAACCTTCGGGGTGTCCTACATGTAGGCCTGCTCCGCTGGGATAGGGGAACATATCAAGAACATAGGCTCTTTTCTCTTTCGGGTAGTTCTTGTCTTCAGTAACTGTGAAAGTACCGTTTTCTTCCCAGTACTTCTGCCATTTTGTTTCTATATTCTCAAACGGGTAACTCATGGCAGATATCTTAATTTCTTTTATAGAAACATTCAATTATCGCAAAGTGCTTTCATTGCTTCGGCGGCCGTTGAATAAGAACCATAGAGATTTTCTCCGGTTCTGGCATCATTTATTGCCTTCTGAAGGGAGGTTGGTTCTTCTGTTTTCTCTTTGAGGATGTCCTCTGTTTCAGTCTGAATTGTAGCCATTCTATGCTCCTGAGTTTGTAATTACATTATACTACATTTGCCAATACAAATCCATGAGCCAGAAGGCATTAAAGAGATTTCTCGATAATTGATACTAGTTCTGTCAGAGTTATTCCGAAAGCTTTTGCCATGTTGTACAGAACCGGCAAAGAAGGGATTTTCAAACCTCTTTCAATTTCAGAGATATACACCTGGTGTGAGTCTATTGCTTCTGCCAGCTGTTCCTGAGACATTTTCTTCTCAGTTCTGAGGTCGTGAACTACTTTCCCTACGGTTCTCGCAAACACAAGTAAAGGATATCCGTAGATAAGCGATAACATTATAAACTCTTGCTTATAAACGTGCCCCGCGTTTACAATTCCTAATAGCTATAGCTTATAAAAGGGCGGTATGGGAAACAACGGGCAAGTTAAATCCAAGGAAAGAGTCGCTAAACATGGAGAGGTTATGACAGCCGAAAGGGAAGTCAAAGCCATGTGTGACCTTGTTAAGAACGAGTCTGAAAGGATTGATTCCAGAATTCTGGAGCCTGCATGCGGAGAAGGGCCGTTTCTTCAGGAAATGCTGAAAAGAAAACTTGAAACTGTCAGGTTGAAATACAGCACCAGTCCTCATGATTTTGAATTCTATTCAATCATTGCACTTTCATCTCTCTACGGAGTTGAACTGCTTGAGGACAATGCTCAAATCTGCCGTGACAAACTTTTCAACATTTGGAAGCAGGCCTATGACAAATTCGGAGAACACAGAGAAGGGGTGGAGAAAGCTGCCAGATACATGGTGGAAACAAACATTCTTTGCGGAGATGCGTTAACTCTTAAGCAACACAACGGAGACCCGATTGTGTTTGCAGAATGGTCTCTTTTGCCAAATGGAATGCTTCTACGCAAGGATTTTGAACTTTCAGTAATGCTTGAGCCAGCAAATCTTGAAAACAAAGGATCCCGGTTCATGGCCGGTGACTATGATTCCAAAACTACTTCTTTTGAACCAAACCCAATAGCCCTTTACAAACCAATTGAGTACTGGAGGGCTTACGAATGCCAGAAAAGGTAAACTACAATCCCGACATTCTGTCCTGTCTAGCAAACCTCTCTTCTGATGAGGTTTTCACACCACCTGAAATTGCAAATTCAATGCTGGATATGCTTCCACAGGAACTTTTCAAAAGTCCGGACACCAAGTTCTTAGACCCCGGATGCAAGAGCGGAGTTTTCTTAAGAGAAATTGCTAAACGTTTGAATGAGGGTCTGAAGGACAAGATTCCTGACGTAGAACAGCGAATGGATCACATTATGAAAAACCAGCTGTTTGCCATAGCTATAACTCAAATAACAGGACTCATGTCCCGCAGAAGCGTCTATTGCTCAAAGGATGCAAGCAGTCGCTTCTCCATTACAAGATTTGAAAACAGTGACGGAAACATCCGTTACAGACGCATTGAACACACTTGGGAAAACGGCAGATGCGCAATTTGTGGAGCATCAAAAGATGTTCAGGACCGTGGCGAAGAGCTTGAGTCTCATGCCTACGAGTTTATCCACATGGACAAGACAACAGAGAAGGAATTAAAGGATATGAAGTTTGATGTAATCATTGGAAACCCTCCGTATCAGATGGAAGATGGCGGTGCTCAAGCAAGTGCTATTCCTATATACAATAAGTTTATTAATCAGGCAAAAAAACTGAACCCTAGATACATTTCAATGATTGTCCCCTCTCGTTGGATGACAGGAGGAAAGGGGTTAGACGCTTTTAGGGAGGAAATGATTCACTCGAACAACATATATGAGTTACATGATTTTGCAGATTCAAAGGATTGTTTCCATGGCGTTGATATTAAAGGTGGAGTTTGTTATTTCCTGATTGATAACAATTATCACGGAAAATGCCGATGCTTTAGACATAGCATTAATGGCATTTCAGACTCTTATCGTTCATTATGCGAAAAAGGAAATGACATTTTTATCAGAGAGCCAACGTTGGTTTCTATTCTATTCAAAGTTCAGTCAAAGAAAGAGCAATCGTTATCAAGCATAGTATCCGCACGTAAGCCGTATGCTTTGGCTGCAGAAACCATGCGAAATGCAAAGAAATACGGTTTGCCTGAGTTTTCTGAAACAGCGCAACCTGGTGGATATAGAATTCTGGGACTAGGAGAAAACCAAAGAAGAACGTGGAAGTTTTTACCAAACAACTACCCAATTCCAAGAAGAGATTCAGGATTAATGAAATACAAAGTTTTCATTGCAGAAGCTTATGGGTGTGGAGAAATTGGCGAAATTCCATCTACACCAGTTCTTTCTACACCAGTCTTGTCTAAGCCAGGAGAGTTATGCACAGAAACGTTTCTTCAGATAGGACCGTTTGATACACAAATGGAAGCAGAAAATATGCTTTCCTATATTCGCACAAAATTCTTTAGAGCTTTAGTGGGTATAAAAAAGCAAACACAGCATACAACTCAGAAAGTATACCAATTTGTACCAATGCAGGACTTCTCCAAACCTTGGACTGACAAAGAACTGTATATGAAGTATGGCTTATCTGAGAACGAGATTGAATTCATTGAATCTAATATCAAACCAATGGATATTGATGGAGGTGCAGATGCCTGACTTATTCCAAACAAGACCTTCTGATATCTATCCCACAATCTATGGTTACACTGAGGCTCAATATCCGGGAATGATTAAGGTTGGTTATACCGACAGAAAGGACTATGAGAGCCGTATTAGGGAACAGTACCCGACCATAAAGCCTGGCAATTCTTTGCCTTATCAGATTCTTTTTGCTGATAGTGCAATGAGAGCTGACGGATCAATAATTTCCGATAAAAAAGTGCATAAGATGCTTGAAGGCATGGGGTGTCGAAAAGCCGGAGGCGAATGGTATAAATGTACGGTTAAGGATATCCAGAAAGCACTTAAAGCTCTTAAGGATTACAAAACAGAAGCCACCGACCGTATAAACGATTTCTCAATGCGTCCCGAACAGAAAGAGGCCGTTGAGAAAACAATGGCTTACTTTGAATCTTTCAAATCTGAAGTTGACGGAGAGGCACGAATACCAAAGTTTCTTTGGAACTGTAAAATGCGTTTTGGAAAAACGTTTGCTTCATATCAACTTGCCAAGGCAATGAACTTTAAGCGTGTTTTAATTCTGACGTTCAAACCGGCAGTAAAAAGTGCTTGGAAAGAAGATTTGCTTACTCATGTTGATTTTGAAGGCTGGACTTTTATTTCACAGCCAGCGCAAAGCGACTTACTAAATCCCCCAATTGACCAACAGTATGAAGATGCCAACAAATCAAAGCCTATCGTTTGTTTTGGTTCTTTTCAGGATTTGCTTGGTGTTGATAAGGACACGGGAACTATTAAAGCTCGCAACGAATTCATTCATCTTGAAGATTGGGATTTAGTCATTTTTGATGAATATCATTTTGGAGCATGGCGAGAAAAAGCAAAACAACTGTTTGAACAAGAAGACGAAGATAAAATTAAGGAACTAACAGATGAAGAAGCGGAAAAATATGACGTAGACAACGTTGTAGATGAATCTTTTCTTCCAATTCATACAAGCCATTATCTGTTTTTGTCTGGCACTCCTTTCAGGGCTTTGAACTCAGGTGAGTTCATTGAAGATCAAATATACACCTGGACATACTCTGATGAGCAATTTCGCAAAGAAAACTGGGATGATGCAAATGGGCCAAATCCGTACCGGGCCTTGCCTAGAATGGTAATGCTAACGTACAAGGTTCCTGAATCAATTCGTAAGGTTGCACTTCAGACAGATACCAATGAGTTTGATTTGAATATGTTTTTTGAAGCAAAAGGAACAAAGTATAAAGCAGAGTTTGTTTTGAAAGATGATGTTCAAAAATGGCTTGATTTAATTCGTGGCTCATATCTTGAAACAACAGTAGATGATTTGAAATTGGGCAGAAAGGCGCCTTTCCCGTATTCGGATGTTAGGTTGCGTTCTGTCTTAAATCATACATTATGGTATTTGCCATCAGTTGCTTCATGTTATGCCATGCGTAATTTGATGATGGAAAGACAGAACTCTTTTTATCATGCATACAAAGTCATAGTTTGCGCAGGAAGTGAGGCAGGACAGGGAGCAGAAGCTCTAAAACCGGTAGAAGCAGAAATGGATGATCCGTTAAATAGCCTCACAATCACGCTAAGTTGCGGGAAACTGACAACAGGCGTTACCGTAAGACCTTGGACGGGCATATTTATGCTGCGAAATCTTAGTCAGCCAGAATCATATTTCCAATCTGCTTTCAGAGTCCAATCTCCATGGACAATTAAAGACATGACGAGCAAGCAAGAAGTTGTCTTGAAAGAAGAATGTTATGTCTTTGATTTTGAACCCAACAGAACATTAAGACAGATTGCTGAGTATTCCAACAAACTGAATACAAAAGAAAGAAACCCAGAGAAAAAGGTGGGAGACTTCATTAAATTCTTGCCAGTTCTTGCATATGACGGAATGTCA
>CADCOT010000039.1 GCA_902803145.1 uncultured Spirochaetales bacterium
TATGTTCTGGTTTGATCTTTAATCTGGCGTTCTTTGATTTCGCGGATTACTCCGACACCCTGGAGTGGGTAGACAACATGCTCCCCAACCTTGAATTCTCTTTCTTTCTCCATGCCTTGATTATACCTCAAAAAAGTTGATGCAACAAGGCGCATGGAGTATAGTGTTGCGTATGGATAACAATAATAAAAGAAGATGCGGGATTTTAATGCATCCCACTTCGTTTCCGTCTCCGTACGGAATTGGAGACCTTGGCCAAGAGGCAAGATCTTTCATTGACTGCATTTCAAATGCAGGCGTAAAGTTGTGGCAGATTCTGCCGCTCGGACCTACAGGCTACGGAGATTCTCCCTATGCCAGCAGATCATGTTTTGCAGGAAATGAGTACTTGATTGACCTTCGTTCAATCGGAGGAATAAAGACAGTTTTCCAGGCTCCTGAGGGTTCTGACCGCGGAAGTGTTGATTATGTTAATGTCTACAACGTTAAGTTTGCACTTCTTAAACAGGCAGCTGAAGAATTTATCAAACTCAATCCTTCTGACAAGGAATTTGAAGCATTCTGCAAGAAGAATGCATTTTGGCTTGATGACTACGCCATGTACAGGGCTCTTGTAGATAAGTTGGGAGACTCCAGATGGTTCTTGTGGGAAGCAGGTTTAAAGAACAGAAAGCCCGAGACTCTTGCAAAGTATTCAAAGATGCTTGCCAAAGAGATTGAAGTTTACAAGGCTCTTCAGTTCTTTTTCTTCAGCCAGTGGGACAGCCTTCATGCCTATGCAAACTCACACGGGGTGAAGATAGTAGGAGATATTCCTATCTTTGCAGCAGGCGAGAGTGCAGATGTTTGGACAAACAGACATCTGTTTAAGATAACAGCTGCAGGAAAGCAGAGTGCCAGCGCAGGAGTACCGCCGGATGCATTCTCTCCGGAGGGTCAGCTTTGGGGAAACCCGGTGTATAACTGGGCTGTTCATAAGAAGGACAACTACAGTTGGTGGAAACAGCGCATTGAGTTTACCCTCAAGATGGTTGATATTGTCAGAATTGACCACTTCAGAGGTTTTGAAAGCTACTGGGAAGTACCTGCCGGAAAACCCAATGCAATGGAAGGAGCATGGAAAAAGGGCCCCGGAATTGACCTTCTGGGATACTTCCGTGACCGCGATATTATTGCAGAGGACCTTGGTGTAATTACAGATCAGGTCAGAGAACTGCTTGCCCAAACCGGTTGGCCGGGAATGAAGGTTCTTCAGTTTGCTTTTGATGTAAACGGAAACACACTCAAAACGGATAATTTCTACCTTCCTCATAATTTTGAGAAAAACTGCGTTGCATACACAGGAACCCACGATAACCAGACAAGCAGGGGCTGGTTCAACAGCCTGCCGGACAACTACAAGGATGTAGTGAGAAGGTACCTGCAGTGTCCGGATCAGGAAGTTGTCTGGCAGATGATCAGAGTTCTTCTTGCATCCAGCGCAAATACTGTCATCATTCCCGTTCAGGATCTGATAGGGCTTGATGACAGTGCAAGAATGAATGCTCCTTCAACTGTAGGAACATTCAACTGGTCTTGGCGCATGGAGAAGGGTGCAATCCAGAGCTGGATGACCGACAGGCTGAGGGAGTACATCAACCTGTACGGACGCTGATTCTAAAGCGTAAGATTGTACTTCTTCATCATTGCATTCCAGGTTTCAAGTGCATTGGTGCAGGCAAAAACCAAAATGGTAATTCCCTTGGCAACCGGTCCTTCTGCAAGCATTGCAGTCATTGATGTTGCTGCTGTAGTAAGGGCAAAGTCTGCCTGGGGAACTGCCAAGAATTCCTTTACCCAATCGTTGACAGTCTTTGTTTTGTCCTGCTTTGAAATTCCAAAGCGGTACTTTTCATAGATTGTCATTGTGGAATAAGCAACAAAACCTGCTGCAACAGAAATAGCCGCTGCTGCGCTGACCTTACCCCAGAGGATAACATCAGGGATGCAGATGTAAACAAGACCTGCAGTAACAAGAACTATTGTTCTGGTAACAAGGGCCTTCAGATCTTTGTAGAAGGCTTCCTTTTGGTTTTCAGGCAGAGCCTTGGCAATCAGTTCTCCCTGTTCTCCCAGAGCTTTCTCAATGTTCTTTGCCTCATGCTGGAGCTGCTGGAACCTGTCTTCAGGCAGGACAACACGGGCAGACTGCATTACTGCATCGGAATCGTTTGAACCGTTGCAGTTTACTGTGTAGCAGAAATCAATATAATCTCCGCCGTTTTCCTGAATTGTCAGATCAACAATCTCCTTGCCGTGTAAAGGTCCTCCTTTTGCCGTACCGTCAATGCTTGCCTGTAGGTCAGGTTCAAGATTCGGTTTGACAAACTCCATTTCACGGTCAATTGACTGTGAAACAACGTTTTTAACAGTTCCGGATTTCCATGTCTGAACTGTTTCCGCTGCAGGGCTACATGCCGTCAGGGCGCCAAGCAGCAGAAGTGCTACAAGGGCGTTAATGAACTCTCTTTTTCCTTTGTAAATCATTTTTCCTCCTTTACAATCTGCCAGCCTATCATCAGGTGAACACGTATCTGCGTGTAGCAGGGAAAGACTCCCCTGACAGTTGAATACTCATTAGTGAATGTTGAAGAGGGATCGCGTACAGAAACCGAAGGTTCGATTATGAAGCGATCCTTAATCCTGAAAGTCCAGCCGACAGTCAGTTCGTTTAATGCATACAGCTGCTTTTTGTAGACACCGAACTGAACAATGGTCATGCCGGCAAAAAAACCGTAATCGGCAAACGGATAGGCTGTAAGAAGAAGACCTGCGTCTATCAACACGGCTTTCTTTGTATTGAAAGTGATATTAACAGGCAGTCTCAGCTGGAACTGCTTTGACATTGATACTCTTGCATCCAGACTTGCCTGAAACGACTTTTTTGATATGAAAATGTCCTGTGCAATTCCCGTATCTGCGCAGACTGCGGCAGGGGGAAATGCAAATAGAGAAAAGATTGAAAAAACAAGCATCAGCATAGTTAGAACTGTGATTTTCAGTTTTTTATCCATACAATTACTCCTCGGGAATTATTTCCAGGTAGGCAGAACTTCCGTCTTCAGCAACAGCAATCAGACCGGTTTTGCCTACTGTCAGGTAAGAGGCTTGAAACGGCAGTTTGGCAGTACCAAGGGGCCTGATTATTGTGCCGTTGGCCATGTAAGATGAAACTGTGTCAGGACTCTCAAGAACGTAGAAGTAGGGTCCGTACTCATAGACTTTGATGTCACACGCTGTTGTGCTTACATTTGTTTTTGACTTCCAGTGAAGTTCATCACCTTTGGTGCAAAGAATTACAGAGTCCCCATCTGAAACCAAAAGAAGGTTTTCTGTAAGGAACTTTGCCATTTTTATGCTTTTTAGAGGCATTCTTGTTGAATACCAGTCCGTTGTTTTGCCAATTCCGTCAAATGCTGCATACCATAGAACATCGGAATTCGTTCCTGCGCATGCCAGGTTTGAGCCTCTGCCTTCAAGGACGGCAAAAGTGCTTACACCTGAGGGCAGATTCATGCCGCACCGTGTACTTATGCCGCTGGTGTCTGTGGTTTCAACCATGGCCCTTGAAGATGGCGGGAAGAAGATAAAACATCCGGCTCCGGAAGAATCGGGAACTGTGGAGCAGTTGTTGATTCCGGAAAAATTGATTAGCGGCAAATCGAGTGAGCCTTTGATTCTTTCTTCATTTTCACCGAACAAGGCCATTTCAATCCGGTTTTCCGAACTGACGTGCATAACGCTTATGTTTTGCATCTCGTCCGCAGATGCAAAGAACGACATTGCCGCATTACCCCAAAGCCCGTTTGTGTCTCCAAGCCACTCCCAGCCAAGATCTGTGGCTTTGACAGTGTCCAGAACCTGAATGGTATTTGAGGCCATCTTAAACAGTGTCATAACCCCTGTAAGTGTATTTATGCTTACATAGCAATCGTTGTTAACGGCGCATATGTAGTTCCCTAGAAGGCCTTTCTGAATTTGAAATCCAAATGTGGCAAGACCTGCAGAGCCTTGGGGTTTTGCGGTGAACTTGCCGGATACGGACTGAACGTTGCTGTCTTTCAGTGTGACAATTACGGCACTGAGCACATGGGAGCCAGTAGTTGGAGTAAAGACAACGGAAGACCCTGTCTCTGTCAGCTTAACAGAGTCCAGATACCAAGAGATGCTATAGCCCGAAAAGTCCGGAATATTGGACTGCGGAATAAGGCTCACACAGTGTTGCTCCGAACTTGCCATTATTGAGTTCAGCCCTTCAAGCTTGAAAGAGACCTTTCCCGGCTCCCATTCCAAGTCTGAAGTAAGGTTCAGGCTTCCTGTGGTCCTTTCATCTGCCACAATCTTGACGGCCTCATTGGTTCCGCAAACAAGCGTGGAGGCACTGTAAAGGCTCACTGACACAGAGTAGCTTCCGTCCGGTACCTGCGGCGATGTCCACGTTGTATAGCCCGAACCGGCAGAGGGAACAATCTGGTAATTCCCGACAGGCATGCCAAAGCTGTCAGCCAAGACTATAAAAATCTTCACATTGCTTAGGGAACTGTCCCAGTCAATCCGCAGTTGGGCCGAACCTGAACCTCTGATGCGTTCAAGACCCAAAGAGAAAGACTGCTGCTCCGAATCAAAGTCTAAAGAAACATTTCCGGTTGCCAATTCTTTGGATTTTGAACTGTAGGCCCCTGCGCTCAATTCCCAGTGGCCCAGCGGCAGACCGTCCATAACGACGGTTGAACTTGTTGAATTGCGAGTAAACGTCTTACCGCCCGGTCCGGTTCCCCGGACGATATACTTGGTAATAGTTTCAACGTTCTGATCCGGTGAAATTGTTTTTCCACCGTTTTCAAAGAGCATTATTGTCATGGTGCCGGTTCCGGACACTTCTTCCGCACAAGAACATAGCATCATGAGCAGGCTCAAAAGCACACACAAAACGGTCATACTTCCTCCTGCTATATAATGGTGCGGGAACGGCTTTTTCTTTCCCCTGTTTTGAGGCTCATCTTGTAGGATTTGTGTTCAATTATTACAATATCTGCATGGATAAAATTCTTAGCTTTCTCATACTGGGTCTTTTTATAGTAGTAGTCTTCGGACGTTCTTACTTTCCGACACAGGCCCTATACTGGTCGGTCTATTTCTTAATGTTCATTCTTGTAGCCCTTCTTTGGTTTGCAATGTTCTGGGTTTCAAAAAAACGCAATGCAAAAATTTTGGGTTACGAACCTGAAGCAGACTTCTATGTAGGAAAAGTTTCTCCCAACGTAAGAGATGATCTGCAGAGAGGCAGACTCAGTTTCAAAGACGGAAAAATCACCCTTGTAGGAAAGCAGAAGGGACATTTCGGAATAATCTGGTCTGCAGATGTTGCAGATGTCAATTCTGTAGGATTCGGAACGGTTGCCGGGGTGAGAAAAGGCTTTACGCTTCATACTGAGGGTGGAGATGTATCGTTTACCTGTGTGAAAGTGTTTAAGAACAGAGGCCTTCTTTACAAGGCTTTAGGCTGGGAGTTTGAGGAGGCTCAGAATGTTCAAAACTGAGTTGCTGGAAAGATTTCTAAGATACGTTAAGGTAGACACCATGAGTGACCCTCGTGTGGCTGAAAACCAGCACCCTTCAACAGAAGGTCAGTGGGAACTCTTGAAAATTCTTGAAAAAGAACTGAAAGACATTGGTATCAAAGATGTCAGTCTTGACCAGTACGGCTACCTTCTTGCTCGCATTCCTGCAAACGCAGAAGGCATTCCAGCAATTGCATTCAGCTCCCATGTGGATACATCTTCAGACGTTGAGGGAAACGGGGTGCAGCCATGTGTAATTGAAAACTACGACGGCAAGGACATTGAACTTGCAAACGGCAAGGTTATTGTCGCCTCTGAAAACCCGGATCTTGAAGGTTATAAGGGAACAACTCTGATTGTTTCTGACGGTAATACTCTTCTTGGAAGTGATGATAAAAGCGGTGTTGCAGAAATAATGACCGCTGCCCACTATTTGGTAAAGCATCCGGAAATCCGCCACGGAGAAGTTGAAATTCTGTTCTCTCCTGATGAAGAAACAGGAAGCGGCATGGATTTCTTTGATGCCAAGAAACTGAACTGCAAGGCCTTCTACACCATGGACGGAGGCAGGCGGTTTGAAATTGAGGCCGAGTGCTTCAATGCTGCAAGCGTAGAAGTTGTATTTAACGGTGTTTCTTACCATCTTGGTTCTGCACGCGGAAGGATGGTCAATGCCGTAACAATGCTCAGTTCCTACGTCTCAGCTCTTCCTCAGGCTGAAAGCCCGGAGGCCACAGACGGACGTTACGGTTACTACTGTGCACATGAAGTTGAAGGAAACTCAACAAAGGCTACTCTCAAACTTCTTCTCAGGGACTTTGACTTAGAGAATCTTTTGTACAGAATCAAGGTTCTTGAGGACCTGGCAGATACAATTCAGCTTATGTACAAGGGCTCTGTTGTAGAGGTTAACCACAAGATAAGCTATCTGAATATGATTCAGCCGGCTCTGAAGGATCCGAGGGCAATAGATGCAGTCTTTGCTGCCGGAAAGGAACTTGGTCAGAAACTTGAATCAAAGATAATCAGAGGCGGTACAGACGGAGCAAGGATTGCTCAGATGCTGGACATTCCATGTCCCAATATCTATGCAGGCGGACATAATATGCA
>CADCOT010000040.1 GCA_902803145.1 uncultured Spirochaetales bacterium
AGAAGTAATGCGTGAACTTGAATCTATTTTACTGCCGATTGTATTGTTCTGTTTGTTAGCAACAGCAACACCATTGAGACCAAAGCCTGTACCGCTTTCTCCCGAGAATTGAACTGTACCCTCAAGGTTCATTGATTCAGAAGAATTATCAGCGTGTACTTTTACATCTCCATCTGCGTTGATTGTTGAGTTTTCAATTGTAGAATTTACGTTGTTTTCATATAAGACAATGCCCAAAGAACCGTCAAACTTGAACTCAGTTGTTGCCTTAGTTGTAACAGCTGTTGAAACTCCTATTCCGTAGGTTGTATTGGAAGATCCGGAAAGGACTGAAACCTTGCCAATGTTTGTATCCAAAACCGAGTTGGAAATGTAAGATTTTACGTTTGAAGCCATTCTGTCAGCAGTTGCTGCAATTGCAGCACCTATTGAAAGACCTTCAGCAGTATCCAATGTCAGACCGCCGCTGGCAGCCAAAGTAAAGGTTGAAGCCTGTGCATCAACAGTAACATCAGCTTTTGCAGAACCGGACTTTCCTTCAACTCTTGAATTATCGCTGATATGGGCATCAACTGTGGGCATTACAGTGTTGTAATCAAATGAACCGCCCAAAGAGATTGTTGTTGCACTGCTGTCTTGCGGATCAGGGCTTATCTTTCCAACGCCTACAGCAAAACTATAGACATCTGATGTATCCTTTGCCTTAACAGAGACGGCACCTCCTGAAACAATACTTGTTTTTTCAACAGAAGCCCTGACAACATTTGCATTATCTCTCAGATAGAGGTTTCCAGCCGCCCCTACTCCAATCTTTGTAGATCCGCCAATAGCACCTGAACCAAGGACGGTGAAGTTTTCGGCTGAGGCATTTACATCTGTACTTCCGCTTGAATCTATTGTTGAATTCGTAACATCTGCAATTACATCTGTATCATCAACAACAGCAATTACAGAACCGGAACCTGAAAGGCTGAACTGTATCCTGTTTTCTTTCTTTCCAACACCTTCGTTTCCGTTGACAGCATTGGCAGCATCACCTGCGCCGCCACCTCCTGCATTGGGCTGAACCTGAACATTCTGATTGTTTGCCGCGGCATTATTTGCCCTGTTAGCAGCATTGTTTACAGCACCGTTCCCAGCCCCTGCAACACCGGCAGCACCATTTTTGTTTTCTTTCTCTGAGAATGAACCGGCAAGTGAGAAGTCAATTAAATTGTTCTCTGTAGAAGATTTAACTGAAGTATTTCCTGCTGTGCTTGTTATCAAAGCCCTATCTACAAGAGCTTTGATTGTTTTTTCAATAGTCCACACGTTCACAGCAGCACCGAAAGCAAGTCCGCCGGCTGTGTTCTCAGAATAGGCTCCGTTAATATCTATTGCAATCAGGCGGTCCTTAAGTTTTCCGGACTTGCCTGCGGCGATGCTTACATTCTTACCTTTTATTTCTGCGTTATTTAAAACATTCGCTTCTGTCTTTCCGTCAATATTCTGAACAAAAACAGAACCGGCAATTCCAAGTGAAGTTCCAGCCTTTGCACCTGTCTTAAGCAGGTTTATATACAGCTGATCTGTTGCAGAGCCAAGGTTTACATCACCGTTGTTTGCAGTGATTTTTGACTTATCAATTGTGATAATTGCGTTGTTGTTAACGCCGTTGTAGAAGAAATCGCCGCCAAGGCCATCTGTGTTAAATAAGTCAGGTAACTTAAAGGCCTTCTTTTCTACCTCGTATTTTACTACCAGCTCTTGAATGCCGACAGCAGTGTGAGTTTTTATCCTGTTGGCTGCATCAATATTTACGTTGCCGGACTTTGAAGTCAAAGTAGAATTCTGGATTTTTACCTGAGTATCGTTGTCCTTCAATGCCACAAGAGCAGAAACTGCTAACTCAAATTCTCCGTCCTTTGTCTGTGTAAAAGATGCTACCTGGTTTTCAAAAAAACCCATAAGACTTAAGGCAGGGTTCCACTTTGTTGCATCCAGCATATCGTCTTTATTTAGCCAGCTGGACAGTTTCTTTGTTTTTATGTCAAACTTTTCTAGGCTAAACTCTTCCAAATTGAATGTAAAATTCAAAGTTATAATTTTGTTTGAAGGTCCGAGAACAAAAGAGCCTGAATCTCCGGAACCCGGTATATTTGTATAGGCATTAACAGTAATATCCGAACCCGCATTTAGAACAGAGTTTTCTTTAACATCAATAATGTTTTTATCATTAACAGAGTCATAAACAAACGCAGCGCCTATACCTACTTGAGAAGTATCTGATCCTTTTGTAGCCTCTCCAACTGTCAGATTGCTGTGGACAACTTTGAGTTTTGAATCCACAACAATATTCTTTTTAGAGATAAGTTTGGCATTTGAGAGAGTAATACCCTGATCATTATCCAGACTGTTGAATGTAGTTACCCCGCCAATTTTAAATATGTTCTTGGGCAGAACTTCTGCAAGTTTTTCTTCAGCCTTCTTGGCTGCGTAATCCATTCCTGCAGTAAAAAGAGAACCTACAAATGTCTCAATCAGTGCCTTTTCATCATCTCCGGCACTATTGTATAAATCTCTAAAAAGAGCAACCGACGTAAGAAGTACAGAAGCGTCACGCTTTTCTTTCTTATCGTCTTTTGTAGAAACACTGTTTCTTAAACTGTTTGTCTCAGAAGTTGAAACTGTAACCGAAACATTCTCGTCTTCTGCCTCAACAGTACTATCAGTAATATCAACTTTGTTCTTTAAATCAACATTGTTGACCACTACAGCAACAACTGCACCGTTTCCTACGTTACCGGGCAGTGCTGCAATTTGTTCCTCTGTCAAATCTTTGTCAGGTTTTGCAATTGCATCACTATTGCTGATTCCTATATTGTTATCAACGGTTGCGTCTGACTTAATGGAAATGTCGGACCCCGTCACTGTGCTATTGTTTATGGTTACACCGGTATCAGTAATAGTAGTGAAGTTGAAATATGAAAGGTTGAAAATGTTAGTATCAGTTTCTTTATACTTAAACAGTCCTCCGCTTCTCAATATCGGGTCAAACAGGTCTTCCTTCTTTCCAAATGAATTGTAGGATTCAGCCGTTATATTGGTCTTACCTTCGGAATAAAGATTAGAGTTTTCAATTGTAACCTTTGATTGTGTCTGAGTACCGAAGGTAAACAAAAAGTCCTTGATAACCTTTAATTCCACCTCTCCGGGCTTTTGATCTAATTTGAAAGTGGCATTAGCCTTTGTGCCAACATTTATATCTTTGGTTGCAGATATTTCAGAATTGTTTATTGCAACTTCTGACAAACTTCTTGCACCGGAAAAATAATCAAAAGTAATGTTACTTAACAAATCTTTTGCACTTGTAAGACCATTTTTCATCATGTCCCAGATAATGGACCAAGTAGCTCCTGTTCCATTTGCAAGTGGTGTTTCACCGTATGCAGTACTGACAGCCGAAACATCAACATTTTTTCCACTTATAGATGAGTTATCCAAGAGTATTGTGTCACTTACATTTCTGATATTTTCTGGAATAATAGTTTGAGCGCCAAAATCAAACAGCTTCATGTCGCCTAGTGTAAAACCACCATATAACCTGAACTCAGTGGCCTTGAAGGCAACTTCGTTGTTGACCTTCACTGATTCTCTTGCATCCAGCTTTGCGTTGCTCAGAATTACGTTTCCCTGAGTATCAAATTCTGCATTTGTAGCAGTTTTGACCTGAGCATTTACAAGGCTGTTGAACTTTTCTGTTGCTGCAGAAGCGCTGGAGTAGATTCTTGTATCTTCTGCATCTGTATTTGCAGCAATTCCAACTGAGTTATATGTAAGGTTATCGGGATCTGTTGCCTTTCTTTCTACAGTAATGTTTCCGGCATGGATTTCAGCAGCCTTTTCATTTGCTCCTGGAACAGAAGTAAGGACTCGGCCGTTGATGATGATATCGCCGGAAGCATTGGTTATGAGGGAGGTATAGTTGGAATCACTGCGGTTATTAATGTATGTGTTGTAGGCGGAGTTGGTTGTTGAGATTAAGGAGAGCTTTCCAACGTTGAGAATGCCGTCTTTTCCTATGACCATTCCGCTTGGGGTAACAAAAATTGCATGGCCGTTGTAGAAAGCGCCGTTTCCATCTACAGTGTTTAGTAGGCCGTTAATCTCAACCTTGTTATCAACCATGTTTATGAATCTGGAGTAGTCTGTAAAGATCAGGTTGGCTGTGTCTGTGCTTGCAAGTGTAAAGTCTGTGTACTGTCTGTATCCGGTTCCGCTTACTACTTCCTGAGCAGTAATGTTGTAGACACCATTGTCTCCGGTAACTCCGGTAATGTTGGTTGTGTCAGCTGCAAAGAGCATGACAGGGCTGGATGATAAAAGAATGTTCAGACAGAGGATACTTGCAATAACCTTCTTCAGTTTATTCACTGATCAACACTCCTTCCCGCCCGCGTGTATAGTATACATGCGAGCGAAAAATAATTATATCAGTATAATAATTTTTATAGATTTGGCAAGCAGTTTGTCTGAAAAAAAAGAAAAAGGCCCGATTTCTCGGGCCGATGTTACTTATTTAAGAACCTTTTTGGTTTCTTCAAAGACCGCATCAGGGCTCATTGAATTGGATGTCTGAACGTTTCTGATAAGACCTCTGTCTGTGTACCACTTAATCAGAGGCTCAGTCTGAGCTGTATAGACTTCAAGTCTGTGCAAGATTGCCTGAGGTTTATCATCATCACGCTGAATCAGGTCTTCTCCTGTTTCATCATCCTTTCCCTCTACCTTTGGCGGATTGAACTTTACATGGTAGATATGACCTGTAGAAGGACACATTCTTCTTCCTGAAAGTCTTTCAACAACTTCTTCATTGCTAATTACAAAATTGACAACTGCATCAAGCTCTGTCATCTCAGCAAGAGCTTCAGCCTGGGCAATTGTGCGGGGGAATCCGTCAAGGATAAAACCCTTCTCACAGTCAGGCTGTGAAATGCGGTCCTTAACCATGGCAATTGTAACACTGTCCGGAACAAGGGAACCTGCTGCAAGAATTGCTTCTACCTGCTTACCAAGTTCGGTTTTGTTCTTAATATTACTTCTGAAAAGATCTCCCGTTGAAATGTGGGGAATGCTGTAATAATCCTTTGCCTTTGCGGCAACTGTACCCTTTCCGGCTCCCGGAGGGCCAAGAAAAACCATCTTCATTTAGTGCCTCCGTTTCGTATTTTACAAACTCATAGCCTCTTGTTCAACGAGCACTTGAACAAGTATGATAGTCTCTAAGGAATTTGGAGGAGAAATGAGCAGAAAAGTTATTCTTCATGCAACAGATCTTGACGGTTTTCTTAAAGACGAAGACAAGAAAATGATATCAGAGGTTGGAAATCTCTACGAAAAGTCACTTGAAGCCTGTGCAGCCATAGACAGTGCAACAAACAGTGAAGTCAGAAGTGCCGCAGAAAAGGACCTTATAGAAAAATCTGATAATATTGGATCCTTTCTTGAGAAGAGCCTTGAGAATGAACCTCACATTCATGTTTACTGCTTTGAAACACCGGATGAACTTCATGGTGCTGCAAGCCGTCTGATTGCCAAACTCCGTGATCCCAAAACAGGACATGAAGAATTTCTCTACTACATTCAGAGAGCATATGAATTGCTTTTTGCACATGCATTTGCTGACAATTCCCTACACACAAAACGTTCAATAGTTACAAAGACACCGGTCACCAACCCTTGCAGAAACTACGCAGTGCACAGAATTCCGAATACGGAAGGAATTACAAAAGACGCTGTTATGTGTGTTATGCTCAGAGGCGCCCTGCTTCCCAGCATGATTATTTCTAAGGAAATTCAGGACTACAGTGCTGACGGCCATGTCACCCCGTTTGCCCTTTTCAAGATTAAGAGAGATGAATCCAAGAAGGAAAGCAACATGGACTATGTTCTTGATCTGGACAAATCCTTCTTCAATCTTAAAGAGCTTGACGGAAAAGACCTTATCTTTGCAGACCCTATGAATGCAACAGGCGGAAGCCTTGTAACAATTATCAAATATCTGACAGACAACGGTATCAAACCCAGATGCGTTAAGTTCATCAACGTAATCAGCGCCCTCAAGGGAGCTCTGAGAATTGTCAGAGCCGTTGAAAACTGTGATGTCTACACCCTTTGGATGGACCCGTATCTTAATGATGCAGCCTACATCCTCCCCGGACTTGGAGACGCAGGTGACAGACTCAACGGTGTTGACCTTCCCGGCAACCCCAGAAACATGATCCAGCTTATTGCCGACTACGGTAGCACAATTACAAATCTGTATCGTGATCAGGTAAAGAAAATTGAAGAGACAGTCCTTAGCTAAGCTGACAGTCCTATTTTTGATTCTCATGGTGTTTGTTTCCTGCCGTACTGCGGAGACAAACGCCAATGAGATTCTCAAGGCCTCAATAGACCTTGCAACTGAATACGCCAAAGCCGGAGAGTACGACAAAGCCATAGATGTCTATGACCGCGCATGGTCACAGCTTGAAGACTACAGAATTCTCTACAACAAGGCCATGACACTTGCAGCCTGCGGCCGATACTCCCAAGCAATCATAGTTTGCCGTGAAGGCGTAGAAAAATTTCCCATGATAATGGCCTTCCGCACAGCCCTTGCCTCTTTTTCAGATACAGATACCACAGTGCTGGAAGAAATCTTGGAACTTGATCCTTACAACTCTGTAATCAGATTAAAACTTATGAATCTTCTCTATGAAAACGGAGACACAGAGCGAGCAAAATACCATGCATCAATTTTGTGGAATCAGGGCACAATCAATGCAGATACTGCAAAAGTTTTAGAGTATAATGCCTTATACGAAATCCTTACTAGAACAGAAGTAAGCCAGCAACCGCCCCAAGTAGAATCCACACAATCGGGTGAACCTTCTTAAAGCAGAAAGCCAAAACAGCAAAGACTGCAAACATTACGTATGATTTAACATCCACCATAGCTATTCTTGCAACCTGCCAGAAGGCATAAAGCAACAGTCCAATCACCAATGCCCTAAGCACAGTCAGAACAGACTTTACTATCGGATAGTCTTTGAAGTTTGATAAAAAGACAGAGATTATCAGAATGATTATTAACGACGGAGCAACAAGACCCAAAGTTGCAACAACTGCCCCTGGAATCTGACCTACGGTAAAGCCTACATAGGTGGCCATGTTTATACCTATCGGCCCGGGTGTAGACTCCGAAACAGCAATCATGTCTGCAAGCATGGAGGCGTCAAACCAGCCGGTACTTTCACCCATTCTGAAGAGGAAAGGAACAGTAGCCATTCCGCCGCCTATGGCAAACAAACCTGTCTTAAAGAATTCCCAGAAAAGCCTAAGCAGAAGCATTGTCTTTCCTCCTTAAGAAGTAAAGAAGAATGCCGTATGCTATTGTACAGGCTGTAATTAAAACCGGAGAAAGACCGAATAAAAACAGTGACAAGAAACCAAGTATTGCAACAATTACCGTATTAACACTTACCAAGGCTTTTTTTGCAAGCTTACAAACTGAAACAAAAATCTGAGCAGCAACTGCAATTCTTATTCCTGCAAAGGCCCTCTGAACATAGATGTTGCCGCTTAAAATGTTGAGAACTCCTGCAAGAACAGTAATGATTACAACACTCGGAAATATGACTCCCAAAGTAGCAAGAATTGCACCGACAATACCCTTCTGTTTATAGCCAATGAAGGTTGCAGTATTTACAGCAATTACTCCGGGAGTACACTGACCTATTGCATAGTAATCCAGCATCTCTTCATCTGTAGCCCAACCGCGGTTTTTAACTATCTCACGCTGAAGCATAGGCAGCATTGCCATACCGCCGCCAAAGGTCATAACTCCCACTTTTGCAAAAGCAAGAAAAAGCTGAAGGTAAATCATAGGTACTTCTGCATCTCCGCTCTTACCATGGAATCACACATTTCGTTGTACTTAATTCCTGCGTGGCCCTTAACCCAGGTCCATGTGACATTCAGTTTGGAATTCAGGCCATCAAGTTTTTCCCAAAGTTCCCTGTTCTTAACAGGATCTTTGGAAGCGGTTTTCCATCCTCTGGCCTTCCAGGACTTGATCCATTCTGTAATGCCGTTTTTTACATACTGGCTGTCAGTATGAAGGTTTACATCTGAAAAACCCATTATTGTACAAACATCAAGAGCATTGATTACAGCATTCAGTTCCATAATGTTGTTGGTGGTATGCTCGCTTGAACCGCTTGAAGTGGTAATAAGCTGACCGTCGCTCAGAACAACAAAGGCCCAACCTCCGGGACCGGGATTACCGGAACATCCGCCGTCTGTGAATATGTCTATTCTTGCCATATCAACCTCTCTCATGTCCTGCAGCAACAAGAAGCTTGTTGTAACCCACAGGCTCCACATTCTGTTCGGAAACACCGGCCATTTTCAAAAGTTTAAAAAGAGCCTTCTCTGCAGCTGTCTTGTCAATGTCATCCTCATTCTTGCTGCAGATTTCCATCTCTAAAAACCAGCCTAAAAACCGAACCTCAAGAAGTTCTGCATGAATTCTAAAACCGTCTACATCAACAAACCAGCCATAGCCTTTCTTCCACTTACGCCTACAGACCTTAAGGCCTAAACCTGAAACAAAGTGAAGAACATCTTCCCACTGGTCACTGCCGGCAGAAAACTCATTTTCAACGTTATATTCTGTCAGATAGTCTTTCTTCTTCAGAGGCTTGGATGTAAACAGAACCTCGGACCCGTTGTCAGTCTTTTCAAGCCTTGTCCTGAACATAGGAGGATCTGTTTCATTCTTTGCCCAGTAGACATCCTGCTTGTCTGTACAACCGCAGAAGGAAGCCTCTTTGTTGTTGTCAAAGAAAGAGCGGATCAAGGGAACATTATCCTCACTGATGTGTGCCTTTATTTCCACCTCAAAACCCATTCCAACCTCCTAACGTCCCAGTTCCTTTGATTCAGAACTGAAAACAACCTTCCAATCCAAATTGCGCCTGCTGACACCGGGATTGTTTTCAGTGTAATTATAACGGATTAAAATAAGTCTGAGACCGTCCATCTGTGAAAGACTTATGCCGCACAATCCTGGAACAAGTGTTACAGAAACCACAGAAAGCACAATATCTGCAAGTGTTTTTACAAGAAGCCAAGCACTGAAAGCAAGGTTGTCAGCAAGCATAATAAAGCTCTTTTTCAGAGTTTTTACAGGACCGTCTGCCTTAATGTAGAAAGCAAGCGGCATGTAGAACTGGAGTGCCAAAATGACAAAGAAGAAAATCCAGAACACAAGCATTGCCAGGCCCATGTAGATTACATTTCCAAGGGACAAAACGTACGGAACATAAAGCAGGACTGCAAGAATTACTGCAAGCAGAACAAACAGAACAAGAGCATGGAGGATTTTTGCTTTTATTGCCTCAAAGAAATCCTTTGACCAGGTTCTGTTGTACTTACTCCACTGAAATGTTATTCCGCAGACACCGGTGTAGTAGATAACAGTCAGAAGAAGAGCAACCATCATTGCAGCTATTCCAAGCGGTGTATTTACAGGTTCTTCAATGTAAACAAGAACAAGACACCCCGGAATTACAAGATAGAGAAGATTGATAATCATGAGCGGCAGAACATGATCCCAGCCGTCAAAAAAAGCCTTCTTCAGATGAAAACGTATCACAGTTATAATTTACTTCACTTAACGCGCATTAGACAAGCACATCAATGTAAACCGGAGCATGATCGCTTCCCAAAA
>CADCOT010000041.1 GCA_902803145.1 uncultured Spirochaetales bacterium
TGAAGGATCTGATCTGCAAATCCTACGGCTACCTGGATGACACGGTGAAGAGGTACGAGATGTGGCAAGGGCTATGATCTCATTGTCTGGATACTTCTATGCGAGACGTGCCGGAAAGGCCATGCTGTACTTCCAAATATCCGAACCCTTCATTGCAGGTAATGATTTCTTTGAAATGGTTGAACATTACATGTATCTGCTTCAGGACATTATAGGAGTGCATAAATAATAAGCGTTATTTGTAATTTGTCGGACAAAAGTCGGACTCGGCAAATCTTGGCAGGCTGAAAAACCTCAATTTAAGGGGCTAGAGTGCGGTTTTTAGGGGTTTTTGCGAAAGGTAGCTACTACTCCCACTCAACCGTTGCTGGGGGTTTAGCTGTAATGTCATAGACTACACGGTTAACTCCGCGTATTTCATTGACTATGCGGCTTGAGACCTTTTCCAGGACGGGATAGGGAATATGGGTTATGGTTGCTGTCATAAAGTCAGATGTACAGACACTTCTGAGTGCAACCATGCAGTCATAGGTTCTGCTGTCTCCCATAACTCCGACACTTCTTGTATCTGTTAAAACTGCAAAATACTGGCTTGCATTCTCAACTTTGGCATTCTCAAGTTCTGTGCGGAAAATGAAGTCTGCCTCACGAAGAATTGCAAGTTTATCTTCTGTAATGTCACCGATTATTCTGATTGCAAGACCAGGTCCCGGGAAGGGTTGGCGGTTTACAAGAGCAGATGGTAGACCGAGTTCGGTACCTAATGAGCGTACTTCATCTTTGAACAAAAGTCTAAGCGGTTCAATTATCTCTTTAAAGTCTACATGGTCAGGAAGGCCTCCCACGTTGTGGTGGCTCTTAATTACAGCTGCGTTGCTTCCCATGCCGGATTCAATAACATCCGGATAGATGGTGCCTTGAACAAGGAAGTCTACCTTACCAATTTTTTTGGCTTCAGCTTCAAAGACTCGGATAAAGGTTTCTCCAATGATTTTGCGCTTCTTTTCCGGTTCTGAAACGCCTTTAAGTGCATCTAAAAAGAGTTTTTGTGCATTAACGCGGACAAAGTTGACAGGATAGTTTTTAAAGATATTTTCAACTTCGTCTCCCTCGTTCTTACGAAGAAGACCGTGGTCAACAAAGACACAGGTAAGGTTCTTTCCTATTGCCTGAGACATCAGAGCTGCGGCAACAGAGCTGTCTACGCCTCCGGAAAGAGCAAGAAGGGCTTTTTTGTCTCCCACTTTTTCTCTTATGTTGGTAATTGCTATGTCCTTGTAGTTGCCCATTGTCCAGGAACTGTCAAAACCACATATTTTGTGGAGGAAGTTCCCAAGTATCTGCATCCCTTTCTCAGTATGGCATACTTCAGGGTGGAACTGAACTGCGTATATTTTTTTATCTGTATTTTCAAAACCTGCATAGGGGCAGCCTGCAGAAGAAGCAGTTACTTTGAATCCGGAGGGTAGAGCTTTGACACTGTCTCCGTGACTCATCCAAACAACGCTCTGGTTTCCAATTGCATCAAACAGAGGTGAAGAGTTGTCAAAGTCTGTAACTGTGTAACCGTATTCGCGGGATTTGAGAGTATCGGCAGGCACTACTGTGCCACCAAGCATATGGGCCAGAAGCTGGGCGCCGTAGCAGATTCCAAGAATAGGAAGCCCCATCTCCAAAACCTTAGGATCCAAGGAAGGGGCGTTGGCCTCATAAACGCTTGAGGGACCGCCTGAGAGGATTATTGCAGAGGGGTTAAAATCTAATAATTCTTTGTAGGATAAAGAGGAAGGCTTGAGTTCGCAGTAGACTCCGCTTTCGCGAACTCTGCGGGCTATCAACTGGCTGAACTGGCTGCCAAAGTTAAGAATCAGGACTTTATTCATCAAACTTCCTAAATGTCATTTTCTGACCGTCAATGCTGTCAATTACAGCAAGAGCTCTGTACTTTACGCCTTTCATTTCACGGAACTTATCTCCGCCGCCCTGAAAGCCTTTTTCAATTACAATTCCAATTCCTTCAAGTGAGGCTCCGGCCTGATTTACAATGTCCAGAAGGCCATGAACAGCATTGCCGTTTGCCATGAAGTCGTCAATAATCAGGACTCTGTCGTTTGGTCCAAGCCATTCCTTGGAGAGAATTAGGGTAACTGTTTTTCTATATGTGTAAGAAAAAACCTCTGATTTATACAGGCCGTTCTCAATGTTGTCGCTCTTTGCTTTTTTGGCAAAAATAAGCGGAACACCATAGTTGTGGGCGCAGATTGTGGCCACCGGTATTCCGCTTGCTTCTGCTGTAAGAACAGCTGTTATGTTACCGACGTCAAAGTATTTTTTGAACTGGTCGGCAACCAGATTTAAGAATTTGGTATCAACTCTGTGGTTAAGAAAGCCGTCAACTTTGATAATGCTGCCGGGCAATACTTTTCCTTCACTGAGGATTTTTTCTTCAAGCAATTTCACTTTGCGTTCCTCCGTAAGTATTGCAAATTATTGTTGCACTTTTGGGGCTTGAAAATCAAGTTGTATTGAGCCAGTTGTTTTCATTAAAATTACTGCCATGAAACCTGAAATGCTTGTTGTTCTGGATGTACTTGGAATTCTGTCTTTTTCAGTATCCGGAGCTCTTGTTGCAATAAAGAAGAAGATGGACTACTTGGGAGTCTGTATCCTTGGTGTAACAGCCTCAATAGGAGGCGGAGTTATGAGAGATATACTGATAGGAAGGATTCCTCCGGTAATCTTTACAGATCCGCTTTATCTAGCTGTTGCCTTTGTTTCTTCAACTATCTTTTTTCTGATTTGTTACTTTGATATACACAAGAAAGCATCAATTTCTGTAAACCATCTTTTTGAAAACCTGTTTTTCTGGTTTGATACGGTGGGACTTGCTTCTTTTACAGTAAACGGAGTTCTTGTCGGTATTAACTATCATGAAAGCTTTTTTCTCTGTTGCTTTCTTGGAGTGATTACAGGAGTAGGCGGAGGCGTTCTAAGAGATCTTCTTGCAACTCAGGTTCCTGCAATTTTTGTTAAGCATGTCTATGCAGCAGCATCAATTGCGGGTGCAGTTGTCATGATGTCTCTTTGGAATGTCAACCATCTTGCTGCAAGTATTTCCGGTATGGTTGTTGTCATAGTAATCAGGTTTTTGGCACGGCACTTCGGCTGGAATTTCCCCAAAGTTAAAAACTGACTGTATTGTCAAAAGGCCATATATATTTTATAAGAAACATATGGACTTATTTGACGGATTAACGCTTATAGGCGGTTTGAGCCTCTTCCTGTTCGGCATGAACATTATGGGACAGGCTCTTCAGAGAAGGGCAGGTAACAGTCTTAAACAAATCCTTGGAAGACTGACAGATAACAAACTTGTAGGTTTTGCAACAGGACTGGCTGTTACGGCAGTTATTCAGAGTTCTTCTGCTGCAACGGTAATGGTTGTAGGTTTTGTAAACTCCGGTCTTATGACACTCAGGCAGTCAATGAGCCTGATTATGGGTGCAAACGTAGGAACTACAATTACCGCATGGATCCTCAGCCTTTCCGGTATTTCCGGCGGAAATTTTGTTCTTCAGCTTCTTAAGCCGTCATCATTTACACCTGTTCTTGCCTTAATCGGTGTTATCAAACTTATGGGAGCAAAGAACTCAAAGGGCAAGGATACAGGAACAATCCTTCTGGGTTTTGCAACTCTTATGTTCGGTCTTGAGACAATGTCCGGGGCAGTTTCAGCCATAAAGGATGTTCCTGAATTCCGTAATATGATGCTCACCTTTGAGAATCCGCTGCTTGGTCTTGTTGCCGGTGCGGTTATTACAGCAATGATTCAGTCCAGCTCTGCATCCGTAGGTATTCTTCAGTCCTTGTCCATGACAGGCCTTGTTTCATATGAAATTGCAATTCCTATCATCATGGGTATGAACATAGGAGCCTGTGTCCCAACTCTCATTTCTTCTGTCGGAGCAAACACTAATGCAAAAAGAGCGGCAATGTTCCACCTTGCATTCAACATAATAGGTGCGGTCTTCTGGCTGATTGTTTACATGGTCATAAGGGTTGTTGTTGCACCGGCAATTCTGCTTGAAGCTACAAATCCGTTCGGAATTGCTATTGTCCATACAACTTTCAAACTTTTGTGTGTTGCCCTGTTAATGCCCATGGACGGACTTCTGGAAAAGCTTGTCTGCCGTCTTGTCAAAGAAACATCCAAGCCTCAGGTTGTTGAGCTTGATGAACGTCTTATGAAGACACCTGCAGTTGCACTTGATCGTTGTCGTGTTCTTATGAACGATCTTGCCAAAGTGGCCAAAGACTCAATGAAGGACAGTATTGATGCAATTGGAAATTATCAAGAGGCAACAGAAACCAAAATCCGCAAGATGGAAGATCAGACAGACCACTACGAAGATATTATCGGATCCTATTTGGTCAAACTGAGCAGCCGCAAAATTGACGAAGATCAGAGTATGACAGCTGCTGCCTATCTTAAGCTGATAGCAGACTTTGAGAGAATTGCAGACCACAGTGTAAACATTGTTGTTTCTGCCGGTGAAATGAAGCAGAAGGGCATTGCATTCTCAGAAGATGCAGATAAGGAAGTGGCCACAGTTTCAAGGGCAATCAAAGACATAATCCAGCTTGCCTATGATGCATTTGTCAACAACAATCTGGAAGCCGCATTCAAGGTTGAGCCTCTTGAACAGGTTGTTGATTATCTGAAGGAAGAGATCAGAACACGCCATATCAGACGTCTTCAGACAGGCGGTTGCAGCATAGAAGCCGGCTTTATTCTCAACGATATTCTTGCAAGTATGGAACGTGTCAGTGACCACTGTTCTAACATTGCAGGTTGTATCATTGACTCCGGCATGCACAACCTGAATCTGCACCAGACACTTAACGACTACAAGCACAACAGTGAAAAATTCAACCGTACTTATGAGCAGTTTATGGAAGAATACAGGTTTGCTTGATTTTAATATTAGGTTGCTGTAGTCTGATTATATGAAAAAAAATATAGTTCTCTTTGGCTTGGTTTTAGTATTGCTTCTGGCTGGTTGCAACCTTAACGGTGCAACAAAAACTACCAGAACTTTTGAAGTAAACGGACAACCTATTCAGGTTGAAGGTCCTGAGTTGGTCTTGACGGTTAAAGGCGCAACAACCACAACCGTATCCGAAGTTCTAATAACTCAGCCCGAGAATTCAAAGAGCCATATTGAAGCATCTGTAGACAACCGTCTTGTAGAGAAAGACGGAGCCAAAATTGTGCTTACAACTGTCACAATTACTGAGACAGGTCCTGCAATCGATATGCCTCTTTACGTTTGGTTCCTGCTTGGAATTATGGTTCTTCTTGTAATTATTACAATTGTTGCTTGTACTACAAACAAGCCTGAGCCGGAGCCCATTCCTTTGGCAGAAGCAGCACCCGAGCCGGAATCAGAGCCCCAGCCCGAGCCTCAGCCGGAGCCTCAGCCGGAGCCACAGGAAATAGATTCATCTGTCTATGTTGAGACTTTTATTGAGGAAGGAAAAGAAGGGGCCAAGAAGAAGCCTGCAACAAGGTTCTACGGAATTGATTCTGTCCAGGATCTTGTTGTACTTACAAAGAACACTGCAAACAGAGCAGATGAAATCAGGGCCCGTGTTGATGAACTTACTGCTGAGATTAAACAGCTTAATGCTGAAATCAGACAGAACAGCGGTGATACTTTTGCAGATGAAATCAGACGCGAAAGACTGAGAACAGTTAAGAGCAATAAAAACGCTCGTCTTGAGATTTTGAGCCTTGAAGGACAACTGGTTGAAACAAGTAATGATGACTATGCTTATCTTCTCAAGAGGCTTACAGGTGAAGATTCTGATTTCAGAAAGACAGAGCGCTTTGTTGCTGAAAAGAATATGAGCGTCACACAGTATGACGTTGTTTGGCTGAAAAAGCACCTGAATATTCAGTAATTAAGATCAATAATCAAGACTCATACCTACATGGATCCTGCCGCCCAATGCGTCGGGATCCTGTACTTTAAGGACAATCTGCGGGAAACCTGCAGCAATGTTTATTACAAGGTGTTGAGCCAGTGTAACTCTTGCTCCAACTCCCATACTGAGCATGTAGTTCTCTCCAGTATCAGGTTCCGGTCTAATGTAGGCAAAATCAAGGAAACCAAACATATCAAGATAATTCGGTACAACACCTAAGTGCAGTTCAAGACTTGAGAGAAGGCCTTCTTTACCCCATGCACAATGTTCCTTGTAACCTCTGACTGTGGATGAACCGCCAACCTGCATGTTCAGGGAAGTGGGGAACAGACCGGAGTTCATGACAAACTGGAACTGGGATTTTGATGACAGATAGAAACCTGTAAGCTTTCCGTATCTGAATCCGTAGTTTCCGTCAACCTTCAAGTAGTTTGAAGCGGAGTCGTAGAAGGGGATTCCGACTGTTGAGTTCAGGTTGAAATAAATATATGCATTATCAGTAGATATGACATGCCCAAAACCGCCCTGTACGTTTGTTATTACTTCTTCTGAAATAATAACAGGAGGATTAAGAGCTGTGGACTTTGCATAACTGTAAGTTGCAGAACCCGAGACGGTGAACTGTGAGTTCAGAGACCTGAGTAAAGGTATGGTTGTGTAGAAAGAATAACTTCTGCTATTACCCTTAATGTCGTACTGCTCGGCATAGCCGTTGGCTACTACAGACTGACCGTATGAGCCCCTAAGTCCCATGCGGATGTTATGTCTTGGGGTAAGCAGGCTGTAATCTGCGTAGAGTGTGAAAGCGCCCTTTGAGAACGATGCTCCATAAGCCAGAATATCCCTGTTTTTGGTCAGGCTGTTCATTGTCATATTTGCAGCAAGGTGGATATTTCCATAGGCTTCTGAACCATAGTTGTCACCGCTTATTGAAACAACGGTGGGGAATGTTTCATGTGCAGTAAGGATAATATCTGTAGCTCCCTCTTCCTCTCCCGGTTGCAATCGAGCAGTAATGGCAACGCCTTGTGACCACTTGTTGAACAAAAGAAGCTGATATTCAAGGTCTGAAACAACAAACAGATCTCCGGGAATAAGATGGAAGTGCTCCATTATATAAACATCTCTGGTGTAGACGTTGTTCTCCAAAATAACTCTGCCAATGACACCCTCAATAAGCTTAACAAAGAAAACTCCGTCTTCTACTTCCTGCTCCGGAATGTAGGCATATGCATTTGGAAAACCGCGTTTTCTGTACTCTCTGTTAAGCTCATTTACAATGCGGTTAAGAGCCTTCATTCCATCGTATTTTTCCAATGACTTTACTTTTAGATTCTCTAAATATCTTTCACTGTAAATCTTTGATTCTGAGAAAATTACATCAATAATATTAAACTCTGGAGGCTCATCTGTTATTATCTCTGCACTGACAGCATACGGTTCGGGCATTATCGGCTCAATAACCTCTGCTGAAACAGAGTAAGGAATCTTCTTTGTAACAAGTATCGGAGAAACCTCTGCAACAATCGGATAAGGTTGCTCAAAAGAACCGTATCCATAGCCTTTAAAGGGCGGAATTCTCAGTCCGAAATACCCGGGTTTCTCTTCTGTTTCAAGAACTTCTGCATGAACTTCAGGAGTCGGTTCAACAATTGGTACAATTTCCGGAATAACTACCGTTTCGGTTGCCGGCTCGGTTACCGGCTCGTTTGCCGGCTCGGCTTCCGGCTCAGTTACCGGAGTGGGGGCTGGTTTTATAACAGGAATGGGCAACGGAACAACAACACTGACACTTCCGACTTCCAATTCATTTTCTACTACGTAAGTACGTGTTTCAGCACCCTTGTTGCTGGTAAAAACAGCAAGGATTATAAACAATGCCGTAACAATGAGCAGAACAGATATGATTATCAGCGGAGTACGTCTGTTATTCTCGGTGTTCATAAATTTATTATATAATAATACTTCACAAAACAATCGCGCGTAAAGTACACTATCCTAATAGTGTCGGGGAACCTAATGGATAAATTTAAAAAGATACTGGCAAGTATACTCTGTATAAACATATTTCTCTCCAGCAGTCCCGTTATGCTTTTTGCCGCTGCCCCAGCCCCCGCTACAACATCCAACATTTCCGGTGTAACCCCCACAGGTAATGTTTATAACATAGAGCCCCAAAGCGTTTCCTCAAACACAGGAATCAGATCATACACAAACTTTGAGCTTGCCTCCAGTGATACTGCAAACCTTATCTACCGCTCTGACTACAACAAGTTCCTCAACTTTGTTGATAATTGGGTCAACATTAACGGAACAGTAAACACAACCAATTCAAGTGGAGCCTTCTATAACGGTCAGGCAGTCTTTGTCTCTCCCCAGGGAATCCTGGTTGGTCCTGACGGAGTTATGAATGTTGGTTCTGTCTCTCTCATCACCTCAACCTCAGACGCCTACAATGCATATAAGACCGAGCAGTCTGAGGCAAATTACAACAACCTTATCACCAACGCCTCCGGCGATGTTGTCATAAACGGCAGAATTATGGCGGCCGATACTGTAGAAGCTTACGCCAGCAATATTACTGTTGAAGGTAACGGCATTGTTACCGGTCAGCAGTTCACCATAGATAATTCAAAACAGGTTTTTGACTCAATTGTAAACAACAGTGCCCAGAATGCCTCAAACGTCACAGTTCGCAACGGAAAGGTTGTCCTTTCTGCAACAAAGACTATAGCAGAAGAAGGGTGGGGACAGCTTACAGATGACAGTGATGTTGAAACCGGAATTACCATTAAAGATGCCACAATTGAAAGCGGAGAGATTTCAGCCAAGGCCAAATCAACTATGTTGATGGACGAGAAGGCCATATTCTCACAGCTTTACAAGAATAAGGCTGTTGCAAAAGTAAATGTTACAAATGCAAACCTTGTAGGATCAAAGGTAACTCTGAATGCCGGAACCACCTTCTCAATAGAGCCCTCTGAATTTGACGCTTTATGGTTCAAGATGGGTTCAAGCGGATTCCTTGATAACATTTCAGAAAAGGCTCATAAAGTTGATGCCATAAGCAATACCGGCAACTACATAAGGACCTTGGGAATCCTGCAAGATCCGTCATTCCTGGAATTCTACGGCGCATATTCAATGTCTGAAGTTAGTGTTACTGGTGGCAGTACATTGGATTCAACAGGAAGTATTGATGTTGGAACAAAGGCATCGGCAAAGCTGAAAATAAAAGACCTGGATGCCTCTGCAATTGCAACAGATCTTGGCAAGACCATAGTAATTGCCACAGGAACAGAAACAAAGTCAGTTGTAGAGATTAAAGACTCTACCCTCAATGCAGGGGAGGCACTGACTACAAGTGCAGTATCAAGCAATTCAATCAGTGTTAAGCTGGTTGAAACAGCTCAGACAAAAGCAGCATTTGCTTTCCCGTTCCTCACATCAAGTACAATAACAGATACAGGAGTCGTAATTGACAACTCTACACTTACAGGAAAGAGTACAGACATCAGCTCCTCCAGTACTGAAAGTGCTAATATGAACGCAAGTGCAACAGCACAGATTGGACAAGACTCTTCATTCTCAGGAAGCGGAGCTGCAATTTCGCTCTTTTTCAACAAATTTGATGTAAAGAACACCGTAGATATAAAGAACGGCTCTAAAGTAACTTCAACCGGCGGAAATCTCAATATTGCCAGCTTGGATGTAGGCTTCTCTGTTATGGTTAACAATGCCAAGTCTGACAAGGTTAAGAAAAGTGGTGGCAAAGAGGGCGAACAGCCCGGTCAGGGAAAAGCCTCTGATAACATTCTCAAAGCCGGCGGTTCATTTATCTTCTCAAGCATTGAGAGAAAGGTAAAAGTCAACATTGATAACTCTACAGTAAAATCTGCAGGCGCTTTGGCAATTAAGTCCTACCTGTATGACAGCCATTCAAATTCGGCAGTGACAAAGCAGGTCAAAGGTGATGCAAACTTCGGTGCAGGTGTTGCTATGATTATTTCAGAAATTGAAAACAACAACGATATTGCTATCAATAATTCTGAAGTAACTGCACAGTCTGACATAACTATGGATGCTGTTACCGAGCTTCCCGGAAACACCGGAACAATAAAGATTGGATGGGAACCGATAGAAGTTTATTTCCAGATAGCCTTTGAAACCGGCGCTGATAATACCTTTGACAAGTCAAAAGACTTTATTTTCTATCCGGAAGAGATTTTCAAAACTGAAAAGAAGTTCAAGTTCAGACCTGAAATCACTTTCAAAGGTTTCTTTAACAACCTTGCAGCCGCA
>CADCOT010000042.1 GCA_902803145.1 uncultured Spirochaetales bacterium
CAAAGAAGAAACCCAGGTTCCTGTTGAATTCATTGCCCCGATAGAAAGTGAATTTGTACAAGACAGAATTAAAATGGAAGACGGCTATCTTTATACAACTTCTGAAGCAGTTGATGTTGTAGCAACTATGGACGGTTCTGTAGTTGATATCAGCTTTGACAGTGTCAATTCTTATATCAATCTTAAGATTGCACATAAGAACGGATACACTTCCAAATATTATTATCTTTCACCCAAGATTGAAGTTTCTATTACAGATAAGGTAGAGATAGGACAGAAGATTGGAACAGTTGATTCCTATCTTTACTACGTTGTTGAAAAAGACGGACAAGCAATATTCTAATTAATTAAAATAAAAAGAAATGGCCGCGGAAATCCGCGGCCAAATTGTTAATCAATCACTGATTATTTAATCATTGTGATACGTCCCTGAGGTTCGGCATATTCCTGACCGATAACTCCACCAAGAACTTTCTCAATGTACTCAGCTACTACCTGATCAAGAGGAATACTTGCATCAAATGCCTTGCCTGCATCAAATGCAGCCTTGAATGCATAGTAAGTATCTCCACCTGCTGTCAGGAAGTTGTTGGAAATGATTGTGTATGTTGCTTCAGGATCAAACGGCTGGCCGTTGATTGAATTAATTGTTACACGTCTGATTGACTTAGGTCCGTAGTATGTTGAACCGGGGTAAGCTTCGCCCTGATCGTATTCCTTAGTTGTATCAATTGTGAAGTTGATACCTGCAACCTGCGGGAATGCACCGATTGAACCGGGTGAACTGAATGTTGAAGCTTCAAGAACCTCAAGAAGCTCTGTACCTGTTGCATAAACTACAGCAAGTGTGTTTCCGAAAGGCAGAACACTCAGAATGTCCTTCATTGAGATAGGACCTACGTGGAGGTCAGCACGGATACCACCGCCGTTTGTAATTGCAACAACCTTAGATGCGTCAATATCGGGGTTCTCAGAAACAATCTTCCAAACCATTGCATCACAAATCAGGTCACCAAGGTTAATTTCACCAAATCTGGCTTCCTTGTTCTTTGCAAGCATTTCAACTTCAGTAACTGCAAACTGTGCACCGTATTTCTCATCTACTTCACTGATGAAGCCCTTTGCAAGTGCAAGAACATCAGGATCCTGTTCAAGACCTTCTGTCGGGATCAGGTAGAAGTCTTCAACCTTCTTTGTAAGGTTATCAATGATAATGACACCGATATTTGCAAACTGTGTTCCTGTTGACTGGATAGGATAGTCTTCCTTTCCGGGTTCAACTGTGTAGGGATCTACTGAAGATGTTACGTTACCGGGAGTAGTCATAACAGTGTGGCTGTGAGCGTCGATAATGATGTCAATTCCCTTTACGTTGTCATAAAGTTCATAAGATCTTCTGCCCTTACTCTCGTTTGCAATTCCAAGGTGAGCAAGAACAACAACAATATCAGCCTGACCTGCAGCCTTACCGGTATCAATGACTGTCTGAGTTACTTTCCAAAGATCATCATTGTCCAGGAACTGAATTCCCTGAATAAGACCGGGGTTAACCTTTGTCTGTGTTTCAGGAGTTTCAATACCGACAAACAGAATGCTGTTACCGAAACTTGAGTAGAAAACTGCGGGATCAAACAGGAATTTACCATCCTTCAAAAGGTTGTCGTTAACAACATCAAATTTGCCCTGTGCCAGATTGCTCTTAAGCTGATCAATACCAAAGTCAAATTCATGGTTACCAAGTGTTACAACATCATAACCTGCAGCATTCATCATTGAAACTGCTGAAAGACCTTTATAGTAACTTACGTAAACGTTACCGTTTGTAAAGTCACCGGCATCAACAATAATAACTTCTGCACCCTGTTTCTCAAACTTCTCTCTCAGAACAGGAAGGTATGAATAACCTTCAAGTGCTCCATGAACGTCATTTGAATGCAGGATAACTGTTTTACCGAAAAGTGGCTGCTTCTCATAGATTGACTGAGCTGCAAGAGATGCAACAAGTACAACTGCGAGAATGAGTACGGTAAATACTTTCTTAACTGAATTCTTCACAATATTCCTCCTTTTGGATTAATAAAAAGCTTATTCATTATGTCCTCCTGATGAACGAGCATAGGCTCCGTTGCATCGTTAGACAAATGATCCATTCCATTTAAGTGTAATACACCATGAACCAGAAGTCTATGAAGTTCTTCACACGCGCTAATATTAAATATTCGGGCATTTCTCTCGCAGACTTCAGGGCAGATAAGAATATCACCAATGTTTTCGTAGCGGCTTCTGCCCGTAGCAAAGGCAAAATCGTCATTTCCGTCACGAACTGCAAAACTGAGGATATCAGTGCTGTCGTCTATTCCGCGATACTGAAGATTAAGGCTGTGCATCTGATCTTCATCTATGAAAGAAACAGAAAACTGAACTTTATCAAGCTTTTCAAAAGCAAGAACTTCATTCAGAAAAGATACTACTTCTTTCTTGGGTGCGAACTTCTTGTATTTTGAATCAGAATAATCAATTACAATTGAATTCATTAATTATATCCTTTCTTTTCTTCATCCGGATACTCAATTCTGTTGTGATACTGAGCACTCAGAGTCTTGAGAACTGCATCTTCAATTGTTTCAATATCCTTCATTGTAAGATGAGAGTTATTCAGAAGACCCTTTTCAATCTTGCTCAGAACAATCTGATGAATCAGTTTTGAGAACTTTGCAGGAGTCGGAGAAGCAACAGTTCTGGCTGCTGCCTCAATACTGTCAACTATCATTACAATTGCACATTCCTTTGAAGAAGGAATCTTTGCCTGGTATCTGAAGTCGGAAGAATCAACCTCATTTTCATGTCCTGTAAGAGGTTGAAGCTTCTTTGCTTCATTATAGAAATAGGCAATAACATCATTTCCATGGTGGTTTTCAATAATATCAACTATTTCTGAAGGAAGACGTGCCTCCCTACCCCTCTGAGCCCCGGCTTTTACATGGTTTCTGATAATTGACGCAGAAAGATGGGGATTAATTTCATCATGCTTGTTTTCTTCTCCCTGGTTCTCAACAAAGTATTCAGGGTGCTCTGTTTTACCAATGTCATGATACAGACCGCCAATGTAAGCAATCATCGGGTTCGCATTGATTGCAGTTGCAGCAGATCTTGCAAGTTCAGCAACATTCTGGCTGTGGCTGTATGTTCCCGGTGCTGCTTTTGCAAGACGTGTCAAAAGTGATGAATCAATATATGAAAGCTCATTCAGTCTGAATGTTGTAGGCAAATTGAACACTTTTTCAAGAATAGGAAGAAGCGTGCTTATCAGTAGGAATGCAACGGTAACACAAGCCGCAGAAGCAAGCAAAGAAATCTGAATATCATAGAATCCGTATTCTCTCAGAATAAAGAAAATATCCATGACAGAAACAGTTAAGACAGAAGAAGTCCACTGGAAGAAGGTATCCACTCTTCTTGTAAAAAACCTGACCAGGTAAACACAGGCCACACCGCAGAAAAGTGAATAGAAGAATGTCATAACTGTCATATTCGGAACAAGCATCATACAGACGCTGACAATCAAAGATGCAATAATTCCGGGGAACCTCTGTCCTGTAACAACTGTCATAAGAACAGGAACAAAAACTACAGGAAGAAATGCTTCCAAATAAGTTGCATTGAACACATTAATTGCATACTTAATATGGAAATAAGTAAGAGCAAATGTGACAACAACAAAGAAGGTCATAAGAGAGACGTAAATTGTCAGACGGTTCTTATCACCCTTTGTCCTGTTTACAAACAGATAGAGAAGAAGTGCAATAACAAATACTGTAAAGACAAAGTCCAAAGCAATTTCTTCAATTGAAAGATGGGATTGGTTACTTAAAAGCCTTAACTGCCTGAGCTGATCCTGTGTAACAACATGATCGCGCTCAAGAATAACATCTCCCCTATTAAATTTAAGGATAACAGGAAGAACAGATTCTACGGCTGTAGCCTTTCTTTCTTCAGACAAAAGATTGTCATAGTGGACATTAGGCTTTAGGAAAGCAGTCAGAACATCTCTTATGTAGTGAATATCCTGAATTGTAATATCGTTAGCATAAAGATTCAGAATTGAAACAATGTAAGATGTTATGTTGAAATCAGTTATAATAAATGATGACAAATCTACAACCGTTTCATCATCATCCGTTTCATTATATCTGTTGAAAAGTGTAAACGAATCAAAACCGTCAAGCTGAATCTTGGCAATTTCATCTGCTTTATAGTAACCCGCATTACAGATATGAACCAAAATCTCATACATAATAGCAAGCATGGATTTGTTGTGCATATTCTCAAGGGACAAAGCAACAGATGTTCCGAGAATCTCCTCAACTTTATCATGATTTCCGGCCAGGTATGCACTTCTCAGTTCGTCAAAAGATGTAATCATCTCTAAGGTTTCTTTTTGTGAATAAGAGAAAACAGGCAGAACCGAAGCGGCAGCATCCTCTTTAAGTTTGTTTGTTGCATCAATATCAACTACATCAATATCAGATCTGACATAAATTGATTCATCTGCAATCTGACCGGCAACAAGCTGTGTATAGTAACGTCTGTAATCAGCATCTGTGTTGAACGTAATAAGAGCAGTCATTGCTGCTGCTGCCAAAGAAATAAGCAGAACACAGATTAGAAACAAAGATTTTGAAATTTTCAGTTTATTTTTCGTAGGCATTGATTATCCTCTGCACAATCCTCGAACGGACGGTATCTTTTCCCGAGAACCTGACAAAAGAAACTCCCTCTACTCCATCCAGCCTGTTTAACGCATCTACAAGGCCGCTTGTCTGGTTCTTAGGCAGATCCGTCTGCGTAATATCTCCCGTGATTATAGCACATGAGTTTTCTCCAAGCCTAGTAAGAAACATTTTCATCTGTCCCACAGTGGTATTCTGAGCCTCATCAAGGATTACGCAGGCATTGTTCAGGCTTCTTCCCCTCATATAGGCCAACGGTGCTATTTCTATCTGTCCGCTCTCCTCAAGTCTTCTCACCGTAGCCGGCGATATCGTAGCCTCCATGCTGTCATACAGCGGCTTAAGATAAGGATTGAGTTTCTGAGAAAGATCGCCGGGCAGAAAGCCAAGGCTCTCCCCCGCCTCTACAACCGGTCTTGTAATAACAATTTTGTTCTTCCTTCCTGAAAGAAGCTCTCCAAGGCACCAGTTTGTAGCCAAATATGTTTTTCCTGTTCCGGCAGGACCGACAGCAAAGACAATTTGAGAATTCTGCATAGCAAACACATACTCTGCCTGCTTCTGCCCCTTTGTTCTGATTGTTTTGGTTCCTACGGTCACAAGCTGACCGTTTCCGGCCATAGCCTTGTATTCAAGGAGGATGTCAGGCGTAGAAATATCAGAAGTCAGACTGCTCAGATCTAAAAGTCTGTTCAAAAGCTGAGAAGCCCTATTCATCTCATCCTCAGAACCGCTTAAATCAATCCTGTTACCATGAAGCGCAATCTGACAGCCTGTCAGTTCCTCAATGTAGCCGATATTCATATCATTCGGCCCGCAAACAGCCCTTAATGAATCAGAATTCTCAATCTCAAAACTTGAATTCAAATTAGTTCTCCCATTCTCCGGTTCTACCGTCAAGTTTGTTCTTTATCTTCAATTCAGGAATTTCGTTCCACTGTACGTATACAGTAAGCTCGGGACTCCAAACCTTCTTTCCTCCTGAAATTGTCTTCAACTCAGCCTTGAAATCCGCATATAGATTCCAAGCACTCATATAGTGTACCAATGATATTTTAACAGAATTCAGAGTAAACTGCGTCTGTCTTATTCCATCTCCGAAAATATCCAAAGATCTAATAAAATCATCCCATAGGCGTTTAAATACAAAACTATCAGTCAGTTCGTCGTAGTACTTGTAAAAACCGTTGTTTACAGTAGAAACACTTACAGAAAGGTCTAAGAACTGGCTGATTGCAAAGTTGAACTTAAATCCTAAGACAAGACTGGTTGCATACTTGTTGCTGAAGTCATAGGAAAGATCAGATTCAAAAACCCCCTCAAAACCAATTCTGTTTTTCCAGGTGTAGAATGGCAACACTGTTTGTTTGATCTTCACATTAAGTCTGTCCGGAGACACATCTTCACCCTTGAAACTCAAACTGGCTGTGTTTTCTCCAAAACCTATGGAAAACACAAGAGAATTGAAAACAAACTTCTTTTTAAAATCTGCAACTTCTGTAAATGTGAATTTTCCGATTTTTAGTCCGAAGTTCTGTTTCAAAGTATAGGTTTCCCATCCGTCTTCAGGGAATTTGAACTGATTGTTAAGGCTGAAATTCCAAACACTCTTCTTGATTGAAAAATCAAATTTTGCAGTACTCTCATCCAAGATGTTGTCCTTCTCAGGATATATAGGAAGACTTGCAGCTGCACTTATTCCGTTGTAAGAATAAGAAACAGAAGGAATTATTGAACTTGTCAGCGGCTTAAGAACATCTTCAACTGATAATGTAACATGCCCAATACTCCTTGAAATCTTGATTGAGTGGGCTTTTACATAGTCTTTTGTCCATTCAAAAGGCTTTACAGTTTTCTCTCCGTCCTTTTCAGAAACAGAGTAAAGATTCATATTCAGTGTATATGTCAGCCCAAGGAACTTCTGGGTTGCTGTAAAGTTAGAAGCTAGCTTTGCACTTGAAGTAACCTTGTTTTCGGAATCACGAAGGTAAGAATAATCAGGGACAATCTTCTCTGAAAAACTGAACAGTTCGTTGGGAAGACCGCCGGACAGGTCAACACTCATATTGGCCTTTGTGGCCATGCTGTCGTTGACCATCTCGGTTTTATAGGTATTTTCCAGAGTTTGGTTGTATGTATAGGCAAGCTTAAGAAATCCGCTCTTGTGGACTATGGTCCTTGAATTGTTCAAACTGGGCGAATCCATAAGAACAAAACCGTTGGGAGCAGTATCAAAAGACTCTCCGTCCTCAGGTTTTTCAAAAGCCAGCAACTCTTGGGCAAACAGGCGCGCAGTTTCATCTTCGTAATCCAAAATCTCTACTTCTGAAGAATCACTGCCCTTAAGATCAAAGACTGTTCCTCTTGAACTGACCTTTACATAGGGAAGCTTTGCAGAATCCAGAAGGTATTTCTCAAGGGTGGTATCCCACTTCCAGTCTACTCCTGCAGAAAGAGAGTCCACGGAGAAACTGTAGTTGCCCAAAGAAAGCGATGTTGATGCATCCAATGACCATTTGTTGGTAGTAGAGCTTGAAACAGAACTTGGGAAAGACTGCTCAGTTCCGAAGATTGAGTCCATTCCGAATACCGTATTACGGTTGTAGAAGTCAGGACGTACATTCGGGTCGCTGGAATACGGGATTGAAATTTTTATCTGTGTTTTATCTTTTGAATATTTAGATGCAAAATCAACGGCATATCTGAACTCTGATTTATAGGCAAGAACGCCCTTTGCATTAATATTTAGAGTACTGTCCAGGAGATTGTTGTCAGTTATCAATCCAAAAGCCACACCGGTGTTCTCATATGCATCTGCAGTTAAGGCAAAGTAACTTTTAGTTTCCCTTGCCCATGATTCCAGCTTTGAAAGAGCGGATTCGTCCTTTAACTCTGTGTAAATGATTCCATCTCTGACAATCTCGCCGCTCTGGCTGCTTCTGAGAAAGCTGAAAACCGAGGCAGGGATAACATCTTCCTCATCATCGGAGGATGAAGATACCTGGGTCTCAGAGACAGGAAAGGTTCCGTACAGCTCTGTTGTCGTGTTGATAAACATTCCCTTGGAACTTGAAAGGCCTATGGCAGGATTGAAAGCCAATCTGGTGCCGGTGTAGAAGAAGAAAGGAACCCACAGAAGCGGGACACGCCCTATCTTGATTGTTGCGTTTTCAAATATGATATCGGATTCCAAAAGGGCAATTCTCTTTGCACTGACGGACCAGTACGGGTTTTCGCTCTTTGTGGCTATTACACCGTCGGTAAAGAAAACTATGTTTTCAGAACCTTCGTAGTTGATCTTCTGGCCGCTTGAATAAAAATGTACGGAATCCCCGTCCGTACTCTTTCTGTCAGAGGCACCCTTTCCGTAGTAGACAACAATATCAAGAGTATCCCAATTCAGAACAAGAGAATCTCCTTTGAATGTGTTGTCATCACCCTCTTTCAGCTCAACAGAACCGGTGGCCTCAAGAATCTTGTCATCCAAAAAAACAACAACAGTATCTGCAGAAAGGGAACGTTTTGTGTCATCAGATGTAAAATCAAGAACTACTTCACCTGAAAGAGTAACCACATTGCTGTCTACAGTCATGGTTTCGGCATTGGCAACCCTAATTGAATAGGATTCAGCAAATAATGCCATAGGAACGAATAAGAGAATCAGAATAAAAAGTGCGGTTCTTCTAACTTTCATCTGCCGTTGAGAATCTCATTAAGATAATACCCTGTATAAGATTCCTTGCAAAGTGATACATCCTCAGGAGTGCCCTGGCAGACAATGTGTCCGCCTCCGTCTCCACCCTCCGGACCAAGGTCAATAATCCAGTCAGCCTGTTTGATAACATCAAGGTTATGCTCAATCAGAACAACGGTGTTTCCATGATCAACAAGCAGGTTTACAACTTCCATCAGCTTCTTCACATCTGCAAAATGAAGACCGGTTGTAGGCTCATCAAGAACGTACATGGTGTTTCCTGTTCCTATTTTGCTAAGTTCAAGGGCAAGTTTGATTCTCTGAGCCTCACCTCCGGAGAGTGTTGTAGCACTCTGCCCCAGTTTTATGTAGCCAAGACCAACATCCACCAGAGTTCCGAGCTTGCGCTTGAGTACAGGAATTGATTCAAAGAATTCATAGGCCTCCGAAACAGTCATATCAAGAACATCACTTATGCTCTTGCCTTTGTACTTTATGGCCAGTGTTTCCTGATTGAATCGCTTTCCATGACAGACATCACAGGTAACATAAACATCCGGCAGGAAGTTCATCTCAATCTTAATTGTTCCGTCTCCGTGGCAGTGTTCACATCTTCCGCCTGCAACATTGAAAGAGAACCTTCCGCTCTTGTAACCGCGGGCCTTGCTTTCCGGAAGACCTGCAAAAAGATCTCTTATCTGCCCAAACAGTTCAACATATGTTGCAGGATTGGACCTGGGGGTCTTTCCTATGGGGCTCTGATCTATGTGAATCAGCTTATCAAGGTACTGTGCACCTGTTATTTCCAAATATCCGTCATGCTTTTCAGGATTCTTATTAAGAATATCCTTCAGAGCCGGTGTAAGAATCTGATTAAGTAAGGTACTCTTTCCGCTTCCGGATACTCCGGTAAGAACAATCAGCTTACCAAGAGGGAAATCAAAATCCACATTATGAATATTGTTCTTTCTGGCTCCGATTACTTTCAGATGCTTTCCGTTTCCGGGTCTTCTGAGAAGAGGAACAGGAATGGTTATCTTACCGGAAAGGAACTTTCCTGTAATGCTGTTTTCATTTTTCTCAATTTCTTCAGGTCTGCCCTGAGCTGTTACCTCTCCTCCGTGCTCTCCTGCTCCCGGACCCATGTCTACAACATAGTCTGCGCTGCGAATTGTAGCCTCATCATGCTCTACAACAAGCACGGTATTTCCAATATCCCTAAGGTTTTTCAGAGTATCAATCAGCTTCTGATTATCGCGCTGGTGAAGTCCGATAGAAGGTTCATCAAGAACATACAGAACTCCGCTTAATGCAGAACCTATCTGTGTGGCAAGTCTGATTCTCTGGGCCTCTCCTCCTGACAAGGTTGAAGCATTTCTGTTTAGCGTAAGATAACCAAGACCTACATTCATCATGAACTTAAGCCTTGCTTTGATTTCTTTCATAATCTGAGCCGAAATCACCGCCTGGGATTCAGTCTGCTGAAGAGAGAGGAAAAAGTCGTAACTGTCCTTAACACTCAGAGCTGAAACCTGGTTAATATTCTTTCCGCCAACATAAACGGAAAGAGCTTCGGGTTTGAGTCTTTCTCCCTTACATACATCACACTGAACATCTGACTGGAACTGATGAATCCAAACTTTCATGGCAGGACTTTCTGTCTGGGCCCATCTTCTCTTAAGATCGTTGACAACTCCGTGCCACTTCCTGTTCATTGAAAAAGAACCCATCTTGTCTTCGTAGTCCATAACAAACTTCTTGTCTGAACCGTAAAGAACCATGTCCAGCTGATCCTGTGTAAGCTGTGAGAAAGGAGTGTCGGAAGTAAAACCCTGAGACTTTGCAAAAGCATCAAATCCTGCGCTGCTCCACCCTGCATTGGGGTTCATTGAAGCAATAGCACCCTGTCTGTAGCTCTTGTTCATATCAGGAATTATCTTTCTAACATCATAGATTGTCTTAAAACCCAGACCTTTACATTCAGGACAAGCTCCGAAGGGATTGTTGAACGAAAACAGCCTTGGCTGAATATCTCCGATAGAGATTCCGCAATGAGGACAACTGTTGTTCTCTGAATAGATTCTTTCAGTCTCTGCGCCGTCCTGCCCCATAAAGATTATCTGTACAAGGCCGTCACTCATATCAGTTGCTTTCTCAACGGAGTCTGCAAGTCTGAGGTGGTCTTTTCTGGACAGAATCAGACGGTCAATAACAATGCTTATGTTGTGCTTAACCTGCTTATCAAGTTCAATCTTTTCTTCAAGAAGACGCATTGTACCGTCAACTTTTACACGCTGATACCCGGCCTTTGCAGCATCTTCAAAGATTTTTTTGTATTCACCTTTTCTTCCAAGTACAACAGGAGACAGGACCATAATCCTTGAACCTTCTCCTGCATGGGAGAAAATGGCATCAATAATCTGGTCAACAGACATTCTGTCAATCTTTCTGCCGCACTTAGGACAATGGACTTCACCAGTTCTGGCCCATAACAAACGATAATAATCGTAAATCTCGGTTACTGTTCCGACCGTTGACCTTGGGTTATGACCGGAAGTTTTCTGCTCAATTGCAATGGACGGACTTAGGCCTTCAATCATCTCAACATCCGGCTTGTCCATACGGCCAAGGAACAGCCTTGCGTATGAAGAAAGAGATTCAACATACCGTCTCTGACCCTCTGCAAATACTGTGTCAAAGGCAAGGGAGGATTTTCCGCTACCGGAAAGGCCGCTTATTACAATAAGCTTATTCTTCTCCAGTTCAAGATTTACATTCTTAAGATTGTGCTCACAAGCACCGCGAATTATCAGTTTGTCGTTCATAAATTCTCTATCAGTTTAAACAGACGGTCTTCAGCTTCCTCTACGCCCACCTCACAGAAGATTTCTCCTTTTTTGTAGATGAACACTTTCTTTCCTATTCCGCAGATGGCAATGTCTGCACCCTTGGCCTCTCCTGGACCGTTTACCTGACAGCCCATAATTGCAACACAGATGTCCTTTTTACAGGCAAGAAGCCTGCTCTGAACCTTTGCAAGAAAACTTTGACTGTCAAAACTCTTTCTTCCGCACATGGGGCATGAGACAATCCTCACACCGCCCTTTCTCAAACCAAGAGTTCTTAGAAGTTCAACGCCTGCTGCAACTTCATCTTCAATGCTTCCTGTAATTGAGTATCTGAGAGTAGAACCAATACCCTTCTCAAGCAATCTGCCCAAGGTCCACGTAGTTCTGACACAGGAAGTAACAGTACCGCCTGCTTCTGTAACACCAAGGTGCAGAGGATAATCACTTACAGAGGCAAAATGTTTATATGCTTCAAAGGTCTGATCCGGGTCAGAAGCCTTGAGAGAAACAACTGTGTTGTAGAAATCAAGATTCTCAAACCATGAAATATATTCAAGTGCAGTATCAGTCATCAGTTTAGGAACAGATACCTTCTTTGTGTTTGCAGGAAGAGACCCGCTGTTCAAACCTATTCTTATGGCAAGGCCGTTGTCCTTTGCAGCTTTGACAACTTCTTCAGTCTTCCATCTGTCACCAATATTGCCCGGGTTGATTCTCAGTCCTGCAACACCGCATTTTATTGCATCCAAAGCATTTCTATAGTCAAAATGAATATCTGCAACTACCGGCATGGGACATTCTTTTACTGCCCTTGCAAGCTGGTCATGTTCCTTGATATCCGGATATGAAATGCGCATGACATCACATCCCATAGCCTTGAGAACTTCCATTCTGGAAGCAAACTTAGGCTCAAGGTCTGATAAGGGAACATCATACATTGTCTGAACTGATACAGGAGCATTTCCGCCTATGAGAAGGCTCCCCAGAGCAACTTGTTTTGTCATACTTGGATAATACCAAATTACTGTGATTATGATAACATGTAAAAAAGCCCGGAACCCAAACTGGATTCCGGACTTTCCATGAATTTTCCTTTAAAAGAACTATTATCTCTGTCCCTTGTCGTAGGGAATACCTTCGGCTTTCGGGGCTTTGGAGTTCTTGGATGTAAGAGCAAGAACAATAATAGAAATAATATAAGGAAGCATGTTGTAAATTGTACTGGGCAGATTCAGAGCCTGGAGGAATCCGAATCCCATGTAAGTATTACTCAATGCACGGAAGAATCCGAACATGAGGGCTGCAAGAGCAATACGGGTGGGCTTCCACTGACCAAAGATCATAACGGCAAGTGCAAGGAATCCGAATCCGGCAACACCATATTCAAAACGCCACTCTGAAACACCGGCAAGGATGTAACAGATTCCGCCAAGTCCGCCAAGGGCTCCGGAAATAAGTACTCCGCTCCAGCGCATCTTGTGAACATTGATACCTACAGAGTCAGCAGCCTGTGGGTGTTCACCACATGCCATAAGTCTGAGACCGAACTTTGTCTTGTAAAGAACAAACCAAGCGCCTGCAAGAATAATCAATGTAATGAGCATGAACCAGTTGAACTCAAATGATCCGAAGTAAACGATAAACTTCTTTTTGGGCTCAATGTACTGGATGATTGAACTTACGTCGTTGGGGTTTGCTGCTGTGTTCATAGCCTTGACAATAACTGTTGCTGCAGCTGTTCCGAGCATGTTGAGGGCTGTTCCGACAATTGTCTGGTCTGCTCTGAAGTTAATTGCTGCAACAGCAAGAAGTGATGAATACAGAACTCCTACAAGAATAGCAAACAATAGTACCAATAATATGTAGAAGAATCCGGGGATACCGATAGGCAGGAATCTCATTCCCAAAGCTCCGCCCAAGGCACCCATTACCATGATTCCTTCAAGACCGAGGTTAATTACACCTGAGTGTTCTGAGAAACAGCCGCCAAGTGCAACCAAAATAAGAACAGAGGCAAATATAAGTGTGTATTGAATAAGCAGAAGCATTATTTCTTACCTCCTTCGTCGTTAATATTGAATTCCTTCACATGGTGTTTGGCATCACTCTTCTTGATCATATTATTCATGAAGGTCTTCATGAACAGTACAAAGCCGCACAGGTAGATGATAAGTGCACTGATAAGATCAGTTATCTGAGAACTGTACTTTGTCAGGTCAACAAATGCACCACCTGCAGTAATGTGCTGAATAAAGTAAGATGCAAAGATTGTTCCGATCGGGTTCAAGCCGCCAAGGAAGGTTGCAGCAATACCGTTAAAGCCCATTGCAGGAACTGTAGACTGTGTTACTGCCCACTGCTCAAAGTCTGTCAGATAGTAGAATGCAGCACCAAGACCTGCAAGAGCACCTGAAATTACCAGGGTAATGATGATGTTTGTCTTTTCCATCATACCGCAGTACTTTGCAGCATCTTTGTTAATACCGGTTGCCTTAAGCTCATAACCGAACTTTGTCTTATCAAGGATAATCATGATAATTACTGCAATAATAATGGCAATCGGTATAGCAATTGTTACGTACTTGTCATTGAAAACCTTATCAAGACCAATCTTGGGAAGAAGAGCAGCTTTGTTAACTGTTGCAATTGTAAGTGTGTCCTTTGATGAGGGGTTCTTTACAGCTGTAAGAGTTGCGTTTGTGAAGTAAAGTGTTATCCAGTTAAGCATAATACCTGAAATAACTTCGTTAACGTTCAGATAGGCCTTGAGAACTCCGACAATTGAAGCAAGCAAAGCACCTGCAATAATTGCAAACAGAACACACGGAACCCATCCCCACTGCCACTTGAGAGCGGCATAGAGGGCTGCACAGGTACCTGCGCAGTACTGGCCGGGTGTACCAATATTGAACAATCCGACCTTGTATGAGAACAGAACTGCAAGAGCACACATAAGAAGAGGAACTGTTTTTACCAGAGTCTCTCCAAAGTACTTAAGTCTTGAAGACGGGTTCTTGAACCACAAGAAGTTCTTAATAACATTCATTATTGAAGTGAATGCTCCGGACGGATTGATGATAAGAAGAACAATAAATGCAATGAAGAGTCCCAAAATAATACAAATCAATGATGAAATCAAAGACTGTACACCGGGCTTTTTCAGGATGTTGGTTCTAGTTATTTCTTTCTTCATGCCTTCACCTCCATTCTCTTGGCGCCGGCCATATAAAGACCAAGCTCTTCCTGAGTAGTCTTCTTGGGATCAAACTCACCTACTATCTCGCCTTCATACATGACAAGAATTCTATCCGGGACGTCCATAACTTCATCAAGTTCAAGAGAGACAAGAAGAACTGCCTTTCCGCTGTCTCTTCTGTCAATCAACTGCTTGTGAACAAATTCAATGGCACCTACGTCCAGACCTCTGGTAGGCTGTACAGCAACAAGAAGATCCGGATCCTTGTCTATTTCACGGGCAATAATAGCTTTCTGCTGGTTTCCACCGGACATTGCTCTTGCAATAGTAACAGGACCCTGACCGCTTCTGACGTCAAATTCTTTGATAAGTCTTTCAGCTGTCTTACGGATGTTGTCCTTCTTAAGGAAGCCTGCAGGAGATGTATACTCCGGCTCAAAGTAAGTCTCAAGAACAAGGTTGTTCTCCAAACTGTAATCAAGAACAAGACCGTGTTTATGTCTGTCCTCAGGAATGTGGCTCATTCCGGAAGTGTTTCTCTTTCTGATAGGAGCCTTTGTAATATCCTGACCCTTGAGCTTTACAGTTCCTGAAACAAGAGGTTCAAGACCTGTCAGTCCGTGTACGAACTCAGTCTGTCCGTTTCCGTCAATTCCTGCCAGACAAACAATTTCTCCGGCTCTGACCTTCAGGCTGACGTTCTTAACAGCATTGTTGTTATGAGACTTGGATGCAACAGTCATGTTTTCAACCTCAAGAACAACATCTCCAAGCTTCTGAGGTTTCTTTTCAATGTGGAAGTTAACATTTCTTCCGACCATCAGAGAAGAAAGCTCCTGAGCTGTTGTCTTTGCTGTCTCAACAGTTCCAATATACTTACCCTTTCTCAGGATCGTACAGCGGTCTGCAACAGCCATAATCTCAGCAAGTTTATGAGAAATGAACAGAATTGATTTTCCCTCAGCCTTGAGGTTTCTCATAATCTGCATCAGTTCATCAATTTCCTGAGGAGTAAGAACAGCTGTAGGTTCGTCAAAGATCAGAATTTCATTTTCGCGGTAAAGCATCTTGAGAATCTCAGTTCTCTGCTGCATACCTACGGTGATGTCTTCAATCTTTGCATCCGGGTCAACCATAAGACCGTACTTCTTAGAAAGAGCAATAACCTTTTTTCTTGCCTCTTCCTTCTGAAGAACACCGTGCTTATTCGGTTCAACACCTAGAATAATGTTATCAAGGACAGTAAAGCACTCGACCAATTTGAAGTGCTGATGCACCATACCGATTCCAAGGTCGTTTGCATCATTTGGGTCGTTTATCTTTACTTCCTTTCCGTCTTTCTTGATTACGCCCTCTTCCGGCTGATAAAGACCGAAAAGAACACTCATCAGCGTTGATTTTCCTGCGCCGTTTTCTCCCAACAGTGCATGAATCTCTCCGCGTTTGAGCTGAAGTGTAATATTGTCATTCGCAATGATGCCCGGGAACTTTTTAGTTATATTGAGCATCTCAATGGCATACGGAGTATCCACTTTAATGAGCCCTCCCATTACATAGTTTTATAAATTATATTACACACTTGCGATGAATAAAATAAAAAAAGACAGGAAAGATTGCTCTTCCCTGTCTTATTATCCGAAAAATCGGAATTATTTGATTGTTCCGAAGTCCTGAACTGCGAAGTTCTTTGCCATCTTGGCAGGAGCAACATCGATAGAAGCATCAACGGAAATCTTTCCTGCAACCATGTCAGCAACAAGCTTGTTGTAGTCTGCAAGTGAGAAGCTTGAAGAGAACTGTGTGCCTGCGCCTGTAGGAATTCCAACATAGTTGAGAGCAGGATCGTTAGAAACGAGACCGAGGTTAGCTGCCTTACCCTTAAGAGCATCCCAGTTGTCGTTCTCAACAATTTCTTTAAGAGCTGCCTGAGTTGAAGCATACAGACCCTTCATTGCTGATGTAACTGTAATTCCCTTGCCGTATGCGCCATCAATGATAGCTGCCTGGTCTACGTCAACACCGATAACCTTTCCGCCAACCTTGGCTGCTGCTTCAGCTGCTGATGTGTAGATACCGCCACCGCAAGCAAATACACACTGTGTGCCGGCCTTGTACCATGTATCCATGAATGCTGTGATATCAGCATCACCGAAGAACTGGTTGCCGTATGTGTACTTAAGCTCAACCTTTGCGCCTGTTTCCTTAGCTGCTGCATCTGCGCCCTGGACAAAACCGTAACCATAGCGGATAACTGCAGGAACTGCCATACCACCAAGGTAACCGAGCTTTGTGTAACCAAGCTTTACTGCTGCATAACCTGCCATGTAACCGGCAAGCTCTTCCTGGTAAACAGCTGCATAAACGTTAGCAGGAACTGTTCCGCCAAGATCAAACTCAGAAACGTCAAGAGCGATGAACTTTGCATCGGGATACTGGGGAGCTGTTTCTGCAACTGCCTCACCAAATGCAAATCCGGGCATTACGATGATGTTGTAACCCTGCTCGATAGCAGCTTCAATCATCTTAACACGTTCTGCTGTGCTGTCTCCGGTGGGTTTGAAATACTGGAATTCAAGACCCTTTCCCTGAGCATAGTCGCGGCATGCTTCATAAGTTGTCTGGTTGAATGACTGGTCTGTGATATCACCATAGTCTGTTACCATAGCAATCTTATTTGCCGGAGCAGTTGCCTTTGCTTCTTTCTTACAGCTGACGAATGCTGTGAGAGCAACTGCGAGAATAACAAAAAGTACTAAAGCTTTTTTCATACTTTTAATATCCCTCCATTCTTTTTTTGCGTGCTGATACACACTTTTTTATTTATTCTAAATGCAAACTCTACAGTTTGCAATTTTTTCTTTTACTGAAGCAAAAGCAGGCTGAAAACAAGGGTAAACAGAGCAACTGTTTCAACAATACCGATAACGATAAAGTAGTTTGCAGTTCCCTTTCCTGTTTCTCCGAGTGCATCAGCTGAAGAAGCAGCTACCTTTCCCTGATACAGAGCTGACATACCGATTGCAAGTCCGCCGAGGAGACCTACAAAGAGGTACAAAAGCTGTCTGGTGGGATCAGCATCATAAGCGCTGCGGATAAAGTTCATCAGCAGGAAGCCGTAAATTGTCTGTGTAAGGGGTGCTCCGGAGAAAGCAACCATAATAAACGGTGCCGGTTTTCCGTTGGCATAGCACTTCTTCCATGCGCCTACTGAAGAAAGAGCAGCAGCTCCTGCTCCGAAACATGAACCAAGTGCTGACAAACCGAGAGCACAAGCCATACCGATAAATGCAATACTCATAAATCAATTCTCCTTATGATTTCCTGAAAGGATCATATGCCGTACCGGACCACTCCATTCCGAGCTGTCCGGAAAATTCCAATAAATTAAGTCTCACACCGTGGACTATAACACTCAAAAGTCCCATAACAAGGTTCAGAACATGGCCAAGAACAAAAACCAGAATTCCGAACACCCTCATTACCCCTGTCATTCCCAATGCCATGTTGTTAAAGCTCTGAGCAATAGCAAGTGAAGCAAGTCCTACAGCAAAAAGTCTTATGTAGCTCATTATGTTTCCGAATGCACTGATTGTATTCAGGAAGTTTGTAAATGAGTTTCCAAGACCTGCCTTAAGACCCTTTGAGAAGCTGAGTCCCGGAGCCATTCCTCCGAAGAGACAGACCAACAAAAAGCCTGCAACAATAACAATTGCACAAAGACCAAGATTACTCTGCTCGTTTATTACAAGCAGAAGAACAACATAGTAAAGTGAATTTATGGCCATAAGCCATCCAATGTCTGCAATCATTGAAAGATCTTTGTTTCCTATCTTTCTTCTGATGTTCATTATACAGGCAAGAGAAAGCTGGACTGTTCCGATAATGAAGCAGAATTTCATCATTACATTCTGCTGCTGGACAGAAGTATAGCCAAAGTACTCCGGATAGTTTGCAAACGACGGAATAACAAGTTTCTTCAAGAAAGGAACCTTCATGGCAGCTTCAAGACCAAACCATGTACCCGTCAAAGCTCCCCATATAATTGTTGCTATAGAAACAACATACACAAGAAGCACAAGGTTATTAACCTTCTTCTGTTTAATATGAAGAAGCACAGCAACTGCAAGGAAGCATAATCCGTAACCAGCATCTCCAATAATCATTGCAAAGAACAATGAGAAGAAGCACAGGAACCAGAATGAAATATCATATTCTCTGTATCCCGGAACTGTTCCAAGAATACCGAAGACAGGCTCCATAAGACCTGAGACCTTTGAGTACTTCACCTTTGTAGGAACGTACTCGTCATCATCAGAGATGTCTTCAATTGCATAAGCCCATTTGTTCTTCTTTGCAGATTCTGTAAAGTTTTTGCTCTCTGCCTCAGGAATATAGCCTGAAAGCCAGACAAGGTCCTCATCTGACTGAGATGTTCTCTCAACGCTTGAGAACTCTATTTCATTCTGGCATCTCTTAAGCTCTGCCCTGTATGTAGCAAGCTCTTTAGAAGCTGAAGTCAGAACAGCATCTGCCCTTTGGATTTCAGCTTGGCATGCAGACATTTCTTCCTGAAGCTCTGAAATACCCTTTTCCGGAATTACAAACTCAGTAGCCGGGAAAGTTCTTGGAAGCTTCTCACCCGCTACTGCAACAGTTTCCATCTTATCTACAGGAGAAAGACGGATGAACTTTACCTTTTCATCTGCAGAAAGCTGGGCAAGTTCTTTCTTACCCATTCTGTAGAAGTTCAGTTCAATTCCGTTCTGATTCAGAAGGTTTATATCTGACGGTGAGAAATCTCCCCATGCTTTGATTTTATCAAGCTGCATGGAAATCTTTACCATCTGTTCTGAATTTGTCTTCTTGTCATCCAGGGCTTTGAGTACTTCACTGTTCATCTCTGTAAAAGCATCATAACCCTTTACAGGATTTGTATCAGAAGCACCGGGGATCTCAGAAAGTGCTGCATAAACAGAAGACAAACTTGCAAAGCGCTGAGATACTTCAGGGTCTGCATGCTTTTTCTGCTTAATATGAACAACGCCCATATCTCTAAGTTTAATAAGCATTTGCTTTCTATTTGAGACAGTTGAGACAATTGTTACAGCTTTCATTTTCTCAATCATGCGCCTGCCCCCTGAAGTTTTTTCTTTGCAATCTTTCCGCGAACAACAGCAGAAGTCTGCTGGTCTCCCAGATAGATTCCTATTACCCTGATATTTTCACGAGCCTGGGGTATTTTTACCTTTTCAAAAAGGTTTACTCTCTGGCTAGTGGTCTGAAGTTCTTTCTGAAGAAGATCTGCTCTTTTCTGAAGCACTTTTACAAGTGCATCAAGCTTTGCAATTTCGCGAAGTTTGATAATTGCAGTATCAACCCAAAGAGGATAATCCTCTACTTCATATTCAATAGGTTCAAATGTCAGATTCTCAAAAACAGGAATCTGAACACCTGCAATGTTTTCAGTTCTGGACTCAACAGACTTTGGGATAACAAGGTTTTCTATCTTCTTTGAATCTTCAAACAGGGTGTTCTCAGCAAAAACAGCAACCCAGTCATCAAGATTGCCTATCATACGCTTGCGTTCCTTGGTTTTTTCATCAAGTTCTGCATAGATTTGGCGTATGACCAACTGCAACTGTTGTTTTTTCAGTTGCAGCGTAGGCAGATATCTTTCAAACTGCTTGAGCTGATCTTTCTGAGTCTTCAGTTCGTTCTTCGTCAGTTTGACAGCCATCAGTTCTCCTTGTTGGGCCAGTACTCTTTGATGAGGTCGGACCTGAGTCCTGTCTCATTCGGTTCAAAACAATCAGCAAGAATATCCCATCCAAGATCCAAAGCATCCTCTAGGGCAATGTTTACTGAAAGGTCCATAAGTTTGGTTTCAAAAAGATTACCGTACTTAAGAAGCTTTTCATCCCAGTCGGACATCATGAATCCCATGGCCTTCTTCTCAAGGGCTTCCTTGTAGGCAGCATAAAGCTTAATCATGCTGTCCATCAGGGAACGATGGTCGTTTCTTGTATTCTTGTTAACATTCTGTTTAAGTCTGGACAGTGATCCGAACGGCTCAATATGACCGTTTTTCAGATAGTACTGTCCTTCTGTAATGTAACCTGTGTTATCAGGTACCGGGTGGGTAACATCGTCACCGGGCATTGTTGTAACAGCAAGAATGGTCAGTGAACCTGCACCCTCAAAGTCAACAGCCTTCTCATAGCGTGATGCAAGGCAGCTGTAAAGGTCTCCCGGGTATCCTCTGTTGGAAGGAACCTGCTCCATTGTAATTGCCATTTCTTTCTGTGCGTCTGCAAAGTTTGTCATATCTGTAAGAAGGACAAGAACTTTCCTTCCGTCCAGAGCAAAGCGTTCTGCAACTGCAAGTGACATATCCGGAACAAGAGTACACTCTACAATCGGGTCTGCAGCAGTGTGTATGAACATAATAGTTCTGCTCATAGCACCGCTCTTCTCAAGAGTGTCTCTGAAGAACAGATAGTCATCATACTTAAGTCCCATTCCGCCAAGGACAATGATATCTACTTCAGCCTGCATGGCAATTCTTGCAAGCAACTGGTTATAAGGTTCTCCTGATACTGAGAAGATAGGAAGTTTCTGGCTTTCAACAAGGGTGTTGAAAACGTCAATCATCGGGATACCTGTTCTGATCAGGTTCTTAGGAACAATACGCTTACTCGGATTAACGGAAGGTCCGCCAATCTCAATCATGTTCTCTGAAAGTTCGGGTCCGTTATCACGCGGAACTCCGGAACCTGTGAAGACACGGCCAAGAAGATCTTCTGAGTAAGATACCTGCATAGGTCTTCCAAGGAACTTTACGTGGTCACGGGTATTGATTCCCATTGCTCCGGCAAAAACCTGAAGAGAAACAAGGTCTCCGTCAAGTTTTATAACGTTGGCGTAGCTGTCTCCGACAAGGGCAAGGTCTCCGTTCTTAACTCCACTGGCTCTAACGGTAACAACGTTTCCTACAATTGATTCAATCTTTGTATATACCTTTTCCATCGTGACCCCCTCAGACCTTCTTACTTTCAACAAGATCCTTCAGCTTCTTTTCCTGAAGTTTGAAATTCTCTGAATCCCATTCAGTGTTGTTCCAGTCAAGGAATTCCTGTCTGACCTGGTTGAAGAAAGCTCTGATTTCCTTCTTGTCATCAATCTTGAACTCTGCTTCAAGAATTGAATAAAGGACTTCAAATGTATATTTCTGTCTCTCAGGAGAAACACTTTGGTCAATCGGATCAAATGAGTTCTGCTGCAGATATACGGCATCAAGAAGTTCACCTTTCTGATAGATTATGTAGTCCTGAGCAGATGTTCCCTCCTCACCTACAACCTTCATCATCTGGTTTACTTCGTTGCTTCTGAACAGAATTGCACGAGCCTTGTTTACAAGGTCCATATCTACAATACCTGTGTACTTACTCCAAGATTCAAGCGGGTGGATTGCAGGGTACTTTCTGGCATCTGAACGCTCTCTGGAAAGTCCGTGGAAGGCTCCTACAACCTTAAGAGTTGCCTGTGTTACAGGTTCCTCAAAGTTTCCGCCTGCCGGCGATACCGTACCGCCTATTGTAACTGATGCGACCTTTCCGTTTCTAAGTCTTACCTTACCGGCTCTCTCATAGAAGGCAGCAATAACTGACTCAAGGTAGGCCGGGAAGGCTTCTTCTCCGGGTATTTCCTCAAGTCTTCCGCTCATCTCTCTCATGGCCTGAGCCCAACGGCTTGTTGAGTCTGCAAGAAGCAGAACATCAAGACCCATCTGTCTGTAGTACTCTGCAAGAGTAACAGCTGTGTAAACGGATGCTTCACGAGCTGCAACAGGCATTGAAGATGTATTACAGATTATGACGGTTCTCTCCATCAGTGAACGTCCTGTTCTGGGGTCTGTCAGTTCAGGGAATTCCTTAAGAACTTCTACAACCTCACCTGCTCTTTCTCCGCAGGCTGCAACAATTACAATGTCAACTTCGGAGTTCTTTGCCTCCATGTGCTGCAAAACTGTCTTTCCTGCACCGAAGGGTCCGGGAGTACAGAATGTACCGCCCTTTGCAACAGGAAGGAATGTATCAATACAACGAACCTTTGTTACAAGAGGTTCATCAGGTCTGAGACGTTTGTCATAGCATGTAATTGCCTTTTTGATAGGCCAGGAGAAAACCATGGTAAGCTCTTTGCTGTTGCCTTTTTCGTCTTCAATGACAGCAACTGTAGAGCGCACATTGTACTTTCCTGCATCTACAATCTTTTTAACAGTCCACTGTTTGTCTCTCAGACCGAACGGGACCATGATTTTATGTTCAAAAAGACCCTCCGGAACGCTTCCGATTGCGTCTCCGGGACGTACTTTGTCACCGACTTTTACACACGGTGTGAAGTCCCAGTCGCGGTTGGGTATGGGGTCAAGATAGACACCTCTCTGAAGGAAGAAGCCGCACTTTTCTGCAAGGTCGGGAAGCGGATTCTGAAGGCCGTCAAAGACCTGAGTAAGAAGTCCGGGACCAAGCTGTACGCTCATCATCTCTCCGGTAAACTCGGCAACGTCCCCTACCTTGATTCCGTTGGTCATCTCGTAAATCTGCATACTGGCAATATCGCCGTTTACGCGGATGACCTCACCTTTCAGGGTTGTGTCGCCAACATAGATAAAGCCTACCTCGTTTTTTGTTATGCTGCCTTCAACCTTGACGGAAACCATGTTTCCGTTGACTCCGGTAACATATCCCTTAATTTTATCCATACTGCACTCCGTTAAATGCTCATAATCTTCTGCTGGACATCACTGAACAAACGCTCAAATTCAGCACTGCCCTTGTCTTTCTCAAATACGTCACGCCTTTCAAGAAGTTTAAGCTTCACAGCATATCCGTACAGAACGTAGTCATCGAAATAATGCATGGCTACAAGGCTGTCCAGATATGCAAACTGGGCATCAAGCATTAATTTCTCTGCTATCAGAGGATTGTCTGCGTTCATTACGCGTTCAACACAATCTCTTGTTGCCTGATCTGCTTCAACTTCTCTACTGAATGGTTTTCCTAACTTTTCACGCCTTCTCTTACTAAGTTCTTTCATCATCTGCTGATAGAACTTGCCCCACTTGGAAAGAAGAGGTCCTTTGTCGGAAGAGAGGGTCATCTTGCTCAGCACATCATAGACATTATCATTTACACTGTCCCTGCACTGTTCAAGAAATGCCTCATAAGACATGGGCATTGGGGCGTCAGTTCGTAAAGAAGGCAGACTGGAAATCAGATAGTAGTAAGATGCCACTTTCTGTCTCCGTCAGATATTGATATCGCCCATGAAGTGGGCAACGATAGAGGACAACTCTTCGTCTGAGCAATCCAGGTAGCCTGAACCGTCATTGGATACAAGTCTGAAACCGGCTTCAAGATCCTTAACAGGCTTGAGAACAAGACCCTTCTTAAGAAGGTCTGAAAGCTCTGAGTTCAGTTTGTCAGAAACCTTTGCAATCTCTGCTGTGTACTTTGAAGCATCCTGACCGTCAACGGCAGCAACAATCAGCTGAGCAAGAAGCTTTTCGTCTGAAGCAGCCTTTGAAACTTCCTTCTTGAGAAGCTGTCCGTATGTTTCCTGAACCTCTTTCTTCAGAGAAAGCATTGCATCACGTTTGGCCTGTTCAGCGCTGACGCGTGCACTCTGTCTGAGAACAGAAATTTCTTTGGAAGCATCTTCAACAGCCTTTTCTGCCTGAGCTTTGGCATCTGCAATAATTGCATTTGCCTCTTCCTTTGCTTTGGCGATGATTTTTTCGGATTCAGCTTTTGCTGCCTCAACGCCCTCTTTTCTGATAGAAGTAACCAGATCTTGAATCTGTAGTTCCATGTATTACCTACCTTCGGATTAACTATACACTTTAATATTATATTGTATCAAGGATACCTGCCAATTCTTCAATGTCTTTCTGGGTTGTTGCCCAGCTTGTTGCAAATCTAACTGCAGTATGATTTTCATCCACTTTTTCCCAGAATTCTATGCCTACAAGAGCAGATAATTTTTTGAAAAAACTATTTTCAAGAATTACAAATTGCTGGTTTGTAGGAGAATCAAGTAGGAACGGGAAACCCCTTTTTGTCAGAAGATTCTTCAGTTCCATTGCCCGTTCAATTGCATTCAATGAAATATCAAAATACAGATTGTCGGAAAAAAGAACGTCAAACTGAGTTCCTAAAAGCCAACCTTTAGCAAGAAGGCCTCCCCTCTGTTTTTTAAGACCTACAAACTTTTTCGGTCTGTTGCCGTGGGTAAAGACAACAGCCTCTCCGAACAGAGCTCCAACCTTAGTTCCGCCTATGTAGAAGACATCTGTAAGTCGGGCAATATCGGAAAGAGTAAGGTCGCATTCAGGGCTCATAAGACCGTAGCCTAGGCGCGCCCCGTCAAGAAAAAGAGGAATATTGTATTTTTTACAGACCTTGTGCAGAGCTTCTATCTCAGTCTTCTTATAGATTGTTCCGTACTCAGTGGGGAATGAGATGTAAACCATTGAAGGATAGACCATATGCTCATGGTTTTCATCTCCATAAAAGGTTTCCAAATATGAACTTACTTCATCTGCATCAAGCTTGCCGTTGTGGTGCTCCAGTTCAATTACCTTATGTCCTGTAGCCTCAATTGCACCGCTTTCATGAGCATTGATATGTCCTGTTTTGGCACTGATTACCCCGTCTGTGGGACCGAGCATTGAACTGATAACAACCTGGTTTGTCTGTGTACCGCCTACAAGAAACTCAACCTGAGCATCAGGACAATTACAGGCCTTTTTGATTTTTTCTGAAGCAGAAGCACAGATTTTATCAGAACCGTATCCCCTGGTGGGAACCATGTTTATCTGCTCAAGCCTTCTGAGAATTAAAGGATGACAACCTACGTTGTAGTCACAAACAAAGTCAGTCATTTGCATGTCTTCTGTCTGCTTCAATGAGGTTCTTCATTGATTCGACAGCAAGTTTGATAACAAGTGATGTGTCATGCAGTTTGGGGTTTTCAAGTCCGAGTTTTTCTCTTTCCTGGTTTCCAACTACAAAGAACATTGAACCGCATCTTACTCTGAGGAATGAAGCAACTGTAAACATTGCAGCACTTTCCATCTCCGAAGCAAGAACGCCAAGGCGTTTCCAAGCTTCCCACTTGTTATTAAGCATATAAGAAACAGGCATTATATCCGGTTCATGCTGGCCGTAGAAAGAGTCCTTGCACTGAACTATTCCCATATGGTAGCGATATTTACCATCAATTGCAGCATGGCGACATGCACTTACAACATCAAAGTTTGCAACTGCGGGGAACTCAATAGGAGCATACTCCAAACTTGTTCCTTCCATTCTTACAGCACCTGTTGCAATAACAGCATCTCCGCCCATTACATTAAGGTCTATTCCGCCGCAGGTTCCCATTCTGAGGAAGGTATCTGCACCGCACTTTGACAGTTCTTCCAACGCAATTGAAGCAGAAGGTCCGCCAATACCTGTTGAGCAGACGCTGACTTTTTCTCCAAGAAGATAGCCTGTGTAGGTAAGAAATTCTCTGCTATCGGCAACTTCATGGGCATCTTCCAGATGTTTTGCAATCAGCGGTACGCGCTTGGGATCTCCGGGAAGAATAACGTATCTTCCAACGTCTCCCTTCTTAATATGAAGATGATACTGAATTCCGGTTCCGTTCATGTAGTCAGACATATATGACAGCCTCCTAAAGCCATTTAATCTCAGATTAAATTATCAGTCACAACTGTCAAATGTTCAACTGTAGAGATTAGTAGTTTTGTTCTTAATCTCTTCCAGACGGTTTTTATCTGTGGTTTGTTCTACAAGGTCAAAGCGGAAAACTTCCAAACCAATCTCAGTGTAGTCTTTCTGAAGAGAGGCACATTCATGCATGCCAAGATCCAGTTTGAAACGCTGGGAAGCACAATCTGTTGTGTAATCATCTGCCCAAAAAAGCCAGGTTCTGTCTGTCTTGAGGTTTCTAATTTCCACTACTCCGCTTTTTTTCATTGTCTGAGCCTCACATAGGTCTTTCCCTGCCCTCCGTCATCAGGATGAGCAAAGAAGTAGTCTTCAACCGCCCCGTGCATCTTTAAATGATTATGGATTCCAGTAGAAAGAATTCCGTTTCCGTATCCATGGATAATTGAGAAACCTGCAAGTCCGTGAACACAACAGGCCTCAATCTGGCTGTCAATTGCTTCAAGACTTTCTTCAAGACGCATTCCCCTAACATCCAAAGAACTCTTGGGCATAACGGATTTAATTGCAGAAGAATCGTAAATAGCCCTGGCTTTTACTGTTTTGGATTTTGCAGGAGAAAGCTCCGATTCTTTGAATGTAAAGCGCATCTGTCCAATGGCCACCTGGAAGCGTCCGTCCTTTTCTTTACGGACAATTACTCCCTCGCGCTTGTTGGGACCGCACAGAACATCCATTCCAGGCTCATAGACAACCTCAGACGGCTCTTCGTAGTCTTCCAATTCCTGCTCCGATGCATCAATATCAGACTCCCTCTTATCCCTAAGATTCTCAAGCTCGGAAATATGAGCTTTTACCTTCAGAGTTTTTTCTCTGGTAATCTCACCTTCTCTTAACTCTTTAACCAAGGTTTCAAGATTTCTTCTGGATTCCTTTATAAAGTCATCAAACTCAGAAAGCTCATCCTTCTTCAGGCGATTTTCAAGTTCTTTCAGCTTCTTCTCGTATGAATCCAAGGCCTTCTGCTTTTCCAAAACACCGTTTTCAAGGTTCTGAATTTCATCCAGTTTCTTTCTTGCCTCAAGTTCCTTCTGTTCAAGAGAACGGATTATTGAACTTATCTTTACAGCCTCTTTTCCCATGTACTTTCTTGCATTAAAGACAACTGACTTGGGAAGGTGCATTCTGAAGGCCGTATCAATTGCATGGCTTTCTCCCGGGAGACCGTTGATTACACGGAACGTGGGTTCCATTGTTTTTTCATCAAACTCCATGGATGCATTTACAACAGTATCTGATGAATAGGCATACTGCTTAAGCACCCCGTGGTGACTTGTAGCCAAAGTCAGAAGAGCTTTCTTTGTACAAAACTCAAGAATAGATCTGGCCAAAGCAGCTCCCTCCTGGGGGTCTGTTCCGCTTCCAAGCTCGTCAAAGATAACCAGGGAAGAAGGTGTAATGTTCCTCAGTACAGAGCCGATATTCTTCAGATGACCGCTGAATGTTGAAAGACTGTTCTCAATACTCTGCTCATCACCTATGTCGGTAAACACTCTGTCAAACAAGGCAAGGCTGCTTCCGTCAGAAGCAGGTATGTATCCGCAAATCTGGTTTAAAAGAGAGAACAAACCTACGGTTTTCATAGTAACTGTCTTTCCGCCTGCGTTAGGACCTGTAAGAACAAGAGCTTTTGTTTTGCTTTCAATCTTCATATCGATAGGTACGCATCTGTCCCTTAAAAGCGGGTGGCGCGCTTTTATTATATTGCAGGTATAGTTTTCATCCTGTATTACACGGCAGCATTTGTATTCAATTGCCCAACTTGCAAACGAGTAAAGAAAATCTGCATTTGCAATGTCAGATGAAAGAAGTCTCAGAGCCTCCTCGTTTTCTCTGATCATTGCACTTAGAGAGGCAAGAAGCCTTGCAATCTCCAGCTCTATCTCCTGATTTGCAAGAATAACAGCGTTGTTCATATCAATCAGTTCAAACGGCTCCATGTAGAGCGTTGAACCTGTCTGAGATGCACCCTGAACATAACCCTGGATTTTGCTCCTGGACTCAATGCCTACAGGAAGCACTATTCTTCCGTCACGCATTACAGGAGAATCGGAGTTCATAATATCTGCCTTGCTTCTCATGTAGCGTCCGGCAAAACGGCTTCTGTCCAATCTCTTCTGATCTGCTTTTTCTCTAAGAGCCTTAACTGTGGGATAGTTCTCACGGACTTTTCCTGGGCTCTCAAGAATTTTGAATATTTCCTGCTTGAGAAGAATCAGTTCTGTACTTATATCTCCCAGAACACTTCTAAGTTCTTCCTTCTGAGTTGAGGCAAATACCTTTGAAAGTACTTCTGCACTTTCAATAAACTCTGCAACAGAATAGATAAGTTCTCCGTCCAGACGTGCACTGTGGTCAGCTGTAAGAATATCAAAAAGAACATCAATATCGGGAAAAGCTGTTGCTCTGATTTCTTTCCCTGCTGCAGCAATTATTGCTTCTACAGTCAGCGATACTGTATTTCTTCTGTTATCATATGCACTGAAGTCTGTCAGCGGCTCGGCCCTGAGAACCGATCTTTTTCCCATTGTACTGAGACTTCTTAGGGCTATGATGTTCAGAACTTTATCCAGTTCAAGGTCCAGGGCACTTCTTCTTAACATCAGACTTTTCCACCCTTTCTGTACCAGACCGGAAGACGATCCTCCATGCTGTCAAGAATTCTCAGATAGCTTTCATATCTGTCCTGGTCAATCAGGCCCTTTTCAACCTTATCATAAACAGCACAGCCCTCTTCTCCTGCATGCAGACAGGAATCAAACTGACAGTGACAGGAAGAGAATTCAGGAAATGCCAGACTTACAAGGTGCGGATCATCATGGGGAACTGATATTTCCCTAAAGCCCGGAGTATCAATGATTGTAAACGAAGGTCCGTCCAGAACTATTGCGTAGTTTGTGGTGTGGTTTCCCCTGTTGTACTTCCAGTTAATCTCTCCGACTCTCTGCTTGCTTTCAAGATTGCTTCCCAAAAGTCTGTTTACCAAAGAGCTCTTTCCAACACCGCTTTGACCTACAAAGGCTGCAACTCGGCCCTCAAGCATCTTTTTAAGCTCTCCGGTGCCTTTTCCGGTCTTTGCAGAGACCTCAACTGTTTTATAACCAAGCTCTTTATATAAGTCAAAGCGCTCTCTGTCGTAACCTTCAAGACCTATGTCGCACTTGTTCAAACAGATAAGAACATCTACATTCCTGCAACATGCTATTACTCTGTCTATGAAACGTGGTCTGAAAGGCGGGCTGTCACAGCTGCACACGCATACCACAACATCCATGTTTGCAGCTACTGTCTGGTTACTCTGACTTTTGGTATTCCAACGCTCAAAACTGCTCTTTCGGTCCATGCGGGACAAAACCATACCTTCAGTTGTACCGCTTTGCTCAAACTCAACGCAGTCTCCGGCTACTATGGGGTTGTACTCCCCCTTTGCCTGATCAAGCACCTTTCCTTTTATACGGCAGCTGAACAGTTTTCCGTCTTTTTCTTCGCGTACTGAGTAGATATTGTTAATTGACCTGAGAACAGTTCCCTTCATGACATCAGAGCGCTACTTCAAGCGCATACTCTATCATATTGTTGAAACCGGTCTGTCTTTCAAGAGTTGACATACTCTTATCTGTTCCTACAATGTCGGAAATGGTGAACATAGCCAAAGCATCCTTACCAAGCTTTGCAGCATTGACATAAAGTGCGTATGTTTCCATCTCTGCAGCAAGAACTCCAAGTTTTCTCCATTTATCCATATATTCATCACTGGCGTAGAAAACTTCACTTGTAAGAATATTGCCAAAGCGAATCTTGCCCTCTTTATCCTTTGCAAAACACTTTTTCAGAAGCGTTTCTGATACACAGGGACTGAAGA
>CADCOT010000043.1 GCA_902803145.1 uncultured Spirochaetales bacterium
AAGATTCTCTCAAGTTCGTCATCTGTGTATTTCTCTCCAAGAAGGGACCAGAAGAGTTTTTCGGTTGATTCCATCTTAGGCATATTAGTTACCCCTCCTTGTTCTGACACTCTCAATGTTTGGAGTGAAAAGTTCTCTCAGGTCATTCAGACCCAGGTGCATAAGAGCCATTCTGTCAATTCCAAGACCCCATGCAAGAACAGGAACATCAATTCCAAGAGGCTTTGTTACCTCCGGTCTGAAGATTCCTGAACCGCCAAGTTCAAACCAACCCAAAACGGGGTGCTTGATATGAACTTCAATTGACGGCTCTGTGAAGGGGAAGTATCCGGGAACGTACTTTACTTCTTCAGCACCTGCAATTTCCGTAGCAAACATCTTCAGAAGACCAAGGAGGTTCTTCAGATTTACATCTTTTCCTACAACAATTCCTTCTGTCTGGTAGAAGTCTGCACCGTGTGTTGCGTCAACCTGGTCATAGCGGAAACATCTGACAACTCCGAAGTACTTTCCGGGAATCTTTGCCTTTGTCAGCTGGTGGGCTGAAAGGACGGTTCCCTGGCTTCTGAGAATCTGTCTTCTTGTGAATTCGTGGTCAAAACTGTAGCCCCACCCGCGTGAACCGGTATCTCCGCCGTTCTCATGGGTCTTTGCAACGTTTGAAAGCCAAGGCTCCTCAATCTTTTTGCAGTGAACAGGGTCTTTGACATAGTAAACATCGTGGATGTCTCTGGCGCTGTGGAACTGAGGCATGAAAAGGGCATCTCCGTTCCAGAACTCGTTTTCTACAAGCGGTCCGTCAAATTCTTCAAATCCCAGAGAAGTCAGCTTGTCCTTAACCCACTGGATGTAGTTTCCGTAGGGGTTGTGTCTTCCGGGAATAAGCCTTGAAACAGGGGCATCCAAACCATAGGGTCTGAACTGGGCATTTTTCCATGAACCGGATGCAAGGATGGCCGGAGTAAGAACTCCAATTTCCTCACCGGTAATATTTGCCTCAATTACACGTTCACGTGTCTGTGCTCCTTCCTCTGTGAGTCTGTAAACAACTTCCTCACGCTCTGAAAGCTTGTAGGGTGAGTTTGCAGCACCGCGCTTTTTTGAAACGCCGGCCATAAGGGTCTTTTCCTGATCTGAAAGGGAGGACTCTTCAATAGGTCCGTTCAGACCCTTTTTCAGAAGTTCCCATGTTTGGGCGGCCTGGTCAGGGAGGGCGTCTGTCTTAAGGTAGGCTTTGTTCTCAGCATTCATTGCTACTGCGCCGCTTTTTGACAGGGCACCGTATGCTGATCCAATATCGCTCTTTTCAAGGCCAAGCTTATCTGCAATCTCGGGCAGGGAGAGGGCAGTTCCCTCAGAGAGCAACTTGAAAATCCTGACAGCGGGAGTTCCTTCCTCTGCCTGAATTCTTCCTGTATCTGTCAGCTCATAGCTGACGATGGTTTTCCTGCTGGTCTCTTCAAGACAGCCTTTAGCACTGAGCCAGCTGAATGACTGGTTGCACTGTCCTGTCTTGTATCCCAATTCGTTGATAATTCTTTCTGCGCTTATGTCCTCACCGGGGTGGACATGTCTGAGGAGTTTTACCTCCAAAGGATGAAGATTTTTTATATCGGTCATTTTTTTTTCCTTAGAAGTAATAATATTGGTTTTTTTTATGCTCTTCAACACTCCAAAAGGGGGCAAAACAGGGGAAAGAAAAAGGCGTTCCCGCACCATTATATAGCGTATGGCAAAAAAGACCCTGGCGCTTGCCCTTTTTGTTCTCGTTGCCTGCTCCCTTGGGGCGGCAAACCTAGTTTCAGGTGTGGAAACTGTGCCCTCATTTTGTGTTGGTTGGATGGGGGAAACAGTCTCATTCTCACTGAACAATGAAACAGGAATTCGGCTCTGTCTTGAAAAAGAAGGCAGGGCGGTTTTCGGTGTTTCAATCGGAGCTGTAAAAGCGCACAGCATACTGAATTTGGACACTTTCTCCTCTGCGGGGGACTACAACGGACCGTTTGTTTTCGTCTTTGGATCCGTGACCTCCTACCTGGAAATAAAAGCCGGCTTTCAGTTACTCATTCCTCAGTCCCACGCACGCAGTCTGATTCCGGTTTTTACAGCAGGTGTTTCCTTGCGCAGAGAGGCTCCTTTGGGAAAAAGCTTTGTCCTTGGTATGGGTTCTGTGTTTTCTGTTGCACTGGGCCGGTCTTATTTGTCATACAGATTGGGTTTTTGTGTCATGGGGCTATGGAGGCAAAGGTGAGAAAAATCATAGCTGTAAAGGCCTTCCGAAACTTAATTCTCATCTGCCTCCTGGCCTCATGCTCTTTAATTCCTGACACACCCGCTAAGGCCTACATTATCTGCGTGGGGCTTGATTACTCACAAACCGGCGTCAATACCCTAATCGGCACTGTAAACGATGCCCTGGAAACTGCTGTCTGTCTTGCAACTTTGTATGAAAAACGAGGTATAGACAGTTATGTCAGTCTGATTGACAGTTGCACGGCTACGGATCTTCGGAATCTGCTTTCCGGTCTTGAACTTAAGAAGAACGATTTTCTTGTCTTTTATTGGTCCGGGCACGGGCACAAGGATGAAAAGGGGATGTTCCTTGTTGCATACCCTGATAAAGACCAATTGTACTCTGCGTTTTATGTTTCTGAACTGACAGACTTTACTGAAAATCTGCCGTGTTCTTCCGTAATCCTTCTTGATTGCTGCTACGCAGGCTGTGCTGCAGAAGATTTCAAACTGGCTGTTTTGGGTTCCGGCAAGCTTAACAAAAGCGCCGTTATTGCATCCTGCACAGAAGAGGAACTGTCTCTCATGTCCCACGTCAGAACAGAGGACGGGCCGTATCAGGCTCACAGTGTTTTTACCGTTGCTCTGCTTGAGCAGTTGGGCTGGGTTCACAGCATAGAAGTTAAAACAGATTTCGGTTCTTTGACGGCAGATGGCTACGTGAAAAAAGACCCCGGAAGGCTGACTGCCCCAGAACTTGGTATGCGCATAAGAAACAGTATTGATCAGCTAAGCCAGCATCCGGTTTTTGAGAGGACAGATGTCCCTGTATTTGTAATTCCATAGAAAAAAGGAGATAAAAATGAAGAAGAGTATTTTAATGTTGTTATTACTCGTATTGTCAGTTCTTATTATCGTTTCTTGCGATATTGAAGATGAGAATTCCGGCACTTCAAATTCAACAGGAGTGGTAAAGTATACACAGGTTATGTTCCAGCCTGTGTACAGCAAAACAAAGAGTATTTCTCAGACAAATTCCATAACACCTACGTCCTATAGGTACAAGGCAGAACCCCTGTTTGAGAAAAACGACAGCCAGATTGACTATGGCGATACCGACGGGTTTGAAAACCTTACAAAGAACACCGACAATGACTATTACAGCAGTACAAACAGGTTTGTGCAGGGCAGGTGGCTGTTTACAATTGAAGCCCTTGTGGGTAGTTCTGTTTTGTACAGCGGAAGCATAAACGTTGTTCTGAACAGCCAGACCCAGGTTGTAAACATTGACCTGTCGTTGTGTTTTGACAGCCAGAAGTACGGAACGGTAAATCTGTCCGTCAGAGCCCCTGTTTTAACTGAAAACCAAACCGGTATCTTTACTGCAAATCTGTTTAATGCCGAGTATCAGGCCCTGACAAGTCCGTCATCCATATCTGTTACACCGGATTTCTCTTCTCAGTCAGTTGTTGTAGGAACCGGTTCTGCAGTCCTTCCGGAAGGCATGTACATTCTTGAACTGTCATACAACGACAGCGGAGCCGGGGTGGGCCCGTGTCAGACTGCCTTCATAGTCAAAGAATCAATGACCTGTACAATCTCTGGCTCTGTTGACAACGGCGAGTACGTAAGTCCTTCGCTTTGCTTAAGTTACCTAAGCGGAAGCATTACCAAGAGTTTGACAAAAACAGACGGAAAGTATGTTTACACCTTTGTTCCTGACGGAGGTGTTTCTCCTACAAGCTGCATATGGTTTGTAAACGGAACAAGACAGGCAAGCAGCACAGAGCAGATGCTTTGGGACACATCTGAAGGCGGTATTTACTACATAACATGTATTGCTCTGAGGAAGGTGGGCAATGAAGTTGTAGATGTTTTCAGCACTTCAAAAACCGAGACAAGGTAGGCAGTATGAAAGCGAAAATAATGCTGTTTTTATCAGTCTTTCTCCTGGTTTTTGCCTCCTGCTCACAGGATAATACTGCAGCACTTACTCTCAATTTAGCTGCACAGACAAAAGATCTGACTGTAAGTACAGACGAAGTTCCTAAGGTGTTTGAATACAGGATGTCTTCTGCAAATGAACAGGGCAACTGGGTACGGTTGGAGGCCGGTCAGTCTTCTGTTTTTCTTGGGGGACTTATGCCGGGCTACTGGGTTTTTGACGGAAGGGCTTATTCGGATTCAAACATTCTTCTGTATGAGGGCTCTGCAGGAATTACGCTTAGAAAAGACCTTCAGAATTCTGTGACGGTCAACCTGAAAAGGGTCAATATCAACGCAGGTGGAACGGGGACTGTCAGCATGTCAATCAAAACTCCGATAAGCCGGAGCAGAACATCTGAAACATTGCAGGTAAGGTATCGCCTTTCAGGATCTGAGAACTATCTGACTCGGACCGTTTCTTCCGCTGAGGTGTCAATGGACGCCGGCACCAAAACCTGGAATGTCAGTCTTAACTCTCTTACAAGCGGTATGTATGAAGTAGTTGTATCTCTTCTGAATAACCAATCAGAGGCTCTTGGAAGGGCCTTTGTTGCAGATGTAAGAGCGGGAAGAACCTGCACTGTAAGCGGAACTCTTGACGGAGGAGCAGGGCCTCAGACTTACACAATCAGTCTTTCTTTGGCAGACATTATCACCCTTGCAGAAAATGAGAACTGCACCAAGGTGATAACTGGTCTTACGGACAGCTTTACAGGACAGGACATAGATGCTGCTGTAATTGACAAGGGAGGCAGGTATCAGATGCGCTTTTGCAGTAAGAGTTCAATAGGACCTGATGACAGCCTGAGCACCTTTGGAATAACAACAGAACTTTATGATTTTACCAATGATTCAAATGCAGTAATCCTTTCTTCAAAAGAATTTATTATGATTACAAACGACTGTACCGTCCTGCCTTCAGATAACTGGTTTAAGTCGGCTTTCAAACCTTGGGAAGATCTGCCAAAGGTAAGAACCATGTATGTAAACAAGAACCTTACAGGCAATTATTCCATTTCAGGAGTTGTCAATCTGACAAGGCTGATTCTTGGCAATGACATAACCCAGATTACCGGAAAAGGCGCCATCTCAAACACAAATTCTCTTCCGGAGCTCAGCATCCCGTCAGGGGTTACACAGTTGGGTGATAAGTCAATCAGGGTAAATGACGGACCTTCAGACATGCATATTTACTGCTCGCTTTCGTCTGCAGATGTTGCAAAACTGCTCATAGGGCTGAGTCAGACTGTACACACAACCGGCCCAAAGCCGATCAGTCAGCAATAAAAACCTTTGTGGTGCAGTCGCGACAAATAACTTTGAAAGTCTTTCCGTTCTGGCGCAAAGTGAAGGTGTTGTTGCGGCTGCAGTTTTTGCATGGAAGGCCCAAAGAACTCTGTCTCATGCAGACCCGGCTTATGAAAAGCGGAATATCTTTTTTGTCCATGTGAGAAAGACGGCCTTCCATGTGAGCTCTGCTGTTGAGAAGCTTCCAGGCTTCGCTGTTTTTTACATAGAGGAAGAAATCTGCAAACACACGAGCCTTTGGATTCCTTTCTGCCCATCTGAGCTGGGCAATGTTGTTAAGTCCGAAGAGGGTGTTCGGTTTTTCTTCCAAAATACAATCCAGAGTCTCAAAGTATTCTTTTTCATTGAACATCAGCGGTTCAAGGTGGAAGACAGAGGGGTTTGAATTATCAATTTCAGGAATCTCAGCGCCTTCAAATGTTGTTTCTTCATTGCATTGTTCTTCAAAGGCGGCATCCAGTCGGGCATAGAACTCACGTCTGATCTGCTTCAGCTGTGAAAGCGGAATAAAAGGTGAGGTTGCACTTGATTTGTTGGTCAGTGTCAGTTTTCCGCAGGTGAACAGACTCTCTCCGGAGGACTTAAATGTTTTTTCAAGAATCTGACGGATATCGGTTTCGGATTTGGACTGCTGAATGTCCACAGGCCAGGCTTTGTTGTTAATGACAATTCTGTCATCCTCAAGGGTCACATCTATGTCTGTTTCTTTTCTGAACAGGGGAATGTTTTCATTTAAAAGGGGCAGATTTGCATTGTGCCTTGAAGTGCACATTACAACTGTTCCCTGCTGCGGAGGTCTGTCAAAAGCAGAAGAAGGAAAGTCCACAGTTACAGTTTGCCCTGCACTTACAAAGGAGCGGCCGTTTTCAATTCCGGACAGGGCAAAGCCTGCGCTCTGGCCTCTGCTCAGAACAAGAAGTCCGTCTCTGAGGGCCGTCGGGCGTGTAAAACGGATTAACGCTTTGTTCTTCATTACCTTCTGAATTATTCCCGTTTCAATGCCTATGTGAGTTGGCCATTCAGGGCAGGTAAGGTTTTTGTCTGTGTACAGAAAACCGGGGCTGCAGATGCGTGAAAACGAGGTTTTCATTGCTTCTTCCTCTGCAATAAGTTCAGGGTTGTCCTCAGGTACTCCGTCAAGAATCATTTTGTAGTATCTGGCACAGTGATAGACATAGTCAGGGCCTTTCATGCGGCCTTCAATCTTCAGTGAATCCACGCCTATCTTCTGAAGTTCAAAAGCGCCGTGACCAACGCACATGTCTTTCATGCTGAACGGGTAGAATTTTTCAGTGTAGTTGTCACAGGAAAACCATGAGCGGCATATCTGGGAACACTCGCCGCAGTTTGCACTTCTTCCGGTAAGAACTTCAGAGGCCATGCACAACCCGGAAAACCCAAAGCACATTGCACCGTGGATAAAGGCTTTCAGTTCAATGTCGGGGCATGCAGCGCGGATTGTTTTAATTTCTTCAAGCGTCAGTTCTCTGGCAAGAACAACTCTGACAAAACCAAGTTCTTTCAGCTCTTTAACACCTTCAACAGTGTGGACTGCAAGTTGGGTTGACCCGTGTAGGGGAAGAGCGGGATGTTTTTCTCTGATTAATGATGCAATTCCAAGATCTTGGACAATAATTCCGTCAGGTGCAAGATAATCAAGCTGTCTGAGGAGTTTTTCAACCTCACTTATCATGGCATCCGTGACAAGGGTGTTCAGAGTTATGTAGAACTTCTTATTCTTTTCAACGCAGACATTTTTGAGCTTTCTCAGATCTTCAAATGAAAAGTTTACGGCTCCTTTTCTTGCTGAAAAACTCTTCATGCCAAGGTAGACGGAATCGGCACCGCCGTCAAATGCACGGAGTGCGCACTGCAGAGAGCCTGCGGGAAGAGAGAGTTCTGTTCTGAAATCCTTGCTTTCCATAACCCGTCTTGATTCTATCATAAACTTGATAAAGTGTCGTAAGTATATTACATTTAATGTAGTTTAAAACGGGGATTGTTCCCCTAAGGAGATAGCCAGATGATACTTAATGACATCAAACATCCGGGTCTTAAAAAATGGGTTGAGGATTTTGCATCTCTCACAGCAGCAGACAAGATTTATGTCTGTAACGGCTCAAAAGAAGAGTATGACAGCCTTATTGACGGTATGGTCAAGAGCGGTCTTGCAACCCGTCTTAATCCGGAGAAGAAACCGGGAAGCGTTCTGTTCCGTTCAGATCCTTCAGACGTTGCCCGTGTTGAGAAAAGAACCTACATTGCTTCCAAGACAAAGGAAGGTGCAGGTCCTACCAACAACTGGATTGATCCTGTTGAGCTGAAAAAAACAATGACAGAGCTTTACAGGGGCAGCATGAAGGGCCGCACACTCTACGTAATTCCCTTCTCAATGGGTCCCGTAGGTTCTGAATTTTCAAAGATTGGTGTTGAGCTTACAGACAGCGAATACGTTGTTGCCAACATGATTATCATGGCAAGAGTCGGTACAAAGGTTCTTGAGCAGCTTGGCACAGACGGTTACTTTGTTCCCTGTTACCACAGCGTAGGTAAGCCCCTTGCTGCAGGTGAGAGTGATCACGGTGTATGGCCCTGTGCAGACATGGACCACAAGTACATTGCTCACTTCCCCGAGACAAGAGAAATCTGGTCATACGGTTCAGGTTACGGCGGAAACGCACTGCTTGGAAAGAAGTGTCTTGCTCTGAGAATTGCAACAGTTCTTGCTCGTGATGAGGGCTGGCTTGCAGAGCACATGCTCATTCTCAAGATTACAAATCCCGAAGGCAGAGTCCGCTACATTACAGCAGCATTCCCCAGTGCTTGTGGAAAGACAAACCTGGCCATGCTCATTCCTACAATTCCCGGTTGGAAGGTTGAAACCCTTTCTGACGATATTGCATGGCTGCGCTACGGCAAGGACGGAAGACTCTACGCCATGGCAGTTGAAACAGGCTTCTTCGGCGTAGCACCCGGAACATCAATGAAGAGCAATGCAAACGCTCTCATTTCTGCATCAAAGAACACAATCTTCACAAACGTCGGTCTTACAGAAGACGGAGACGTATGGTGGGAAGGCATTGGATACGATGCACCCGGTCCTCTTACAGACTGGAAGGGAAACAAGTGGGTTCAGGACAAGGCAAACAAGGAACAGGCTCCCGCAGCTCATCCGAATTCACGTTTCACAGCTCCTGCAGTACAGTGTCCTATCCTTGCAAAAGAGTGGGATGATCCCAATGGAGTTCCCGTATCTGCAATTCTGTTCGGCGGAAGAAGACCCAGCACAATTCCTCTTGTTCATATGTCACGCAACTGGACACACGGAACATTCCTCGGATCAATTGTCGGTTCTGAAGTTACAGCTGCAACTCTGGACGTTGCCAGCGGCATAAGACGTGACCCCATGGCAATGAAGCCCTTCATCGGTTACAACGCAGGAGATTACTTCCAGCATTGGCTTGATGTAGGTAAGGCTGCAAAAGACCAGAGCCTGCTGCCCAAGATCTTCTACGTCAACTGGTTCCGCAAGACAGCAGACGGCAAGTGGCTGTGGCCGGGCTACGGCGATAACAGCCGTGTCCTGAAGTGGATCTTTGAGTGCTGCGACGGCACAGCAAAGACAGTTGAGACAGCTATCGGTATCATGCCGACAGTAGATGCCATTGACCGCCCTGAAGGAGTTACCAAGGCTGACATGGAAGAACTTCTTAAGGTTGATGTTGAAGGCTGGCTCAAGGAAGTTGAAGATGTTCGCAAGAACTACTATCCGCAGTTCGGTTCACATCTTCCCAAGGAGCTTTCCGCAATGCTGGACACTCTTGAGAAGAACCTCAAGGCTGCCAAATAACAGTTAATTCATTGGGGCCGCACGGTCTGTGCGGCCCTGTTTTGTTTTCAAGGAGAAGATGATGGGAAAACGCGAAGATTATATTTCCTGGGATGAGTATTTCATGGCAGTGGCAGTTCTGTCTTCCATGAGAAGTAAAGATCCCAATACCCAGGTAGGTGCCTGTATCGTTAATAAGGATAAAAAAATTGTAGGTACAGGATACAACGGCTTTCCTATCGGCTGCTCAGATGACTCTCTTCCTTGGGCTCGCTCAGGCAACACACTTGATACAAAGTACCCATACGTCTGCCATGCAGAGCTGAATGCAATTCTGAACAGCATTTCCAGGGATCTTTCCGGCTGCACCCTCTATGTAGCACTTTTCCCGTGCAATGAGTGTGCAAAGGCCATTATTCAGAGCGGAATAAAGCAAATATTCTACAAGGAAAACAAGTATCCTGATTCTGACAGTGTACGTGCATCAATGCGCATGCTGGATGCCGCAGGTGTCAAATACACCCAACTTCAGATGAACAAGACTCTTGAAGTTTCCATATGACGGATTATTCCTATATTGATACCCCTGAAGAACTTGCTCTTCTGATTAAGAAAACCAGAGAATCCTCAACAGGCATTTTGGCCATGGACTTTGAAGAGGAATCAAATCTCCATGTCTATGGCGAGCATCTTTGCATAATCCAACTCTACGACGGTGATAACTATTTCGTAATTGACGCTCTGGCAATTGCCCGTACAGCAGAGGGCAAGGCCCTGATCAAGGACCTGCTTGAAGGGCCGGAGACAAAGATAATGTTTGACTGCTCAAGCGATGCGGCCATTGTGAGGAAATCGCTGGGAATCCAGCTCAAAAACATATATGACATCAGACTGGCTGCAAAGGCTTTGGGTTTTGACGGGAACCTGAGCGGCCTCATTGCCAGAAACCTGGAAGCGGAAACGGAGAGCGCGGCGGAAAAGAAAAAATACCAGAAGGCAAACTGGATGAAGCGCCCAATTCCACAGGCTCAGCTGAACTACGCCCTCAACGATGTCAAATATCTTTTTGCGCTGAAGACCAGCCTTGAAGAGGAGATGAGGCAAAAGCTTTCTCCGTCTGCAATCAAGCAGTTTTCAAATAATATGAAGCGCTGCGCAAGTCAGAAGCACAAGGATAAGCCGGGCTGGGAAAAAATCTGCAACTACCATGTGTTAAGCTACGCTGAGAAAGTTTATATAAAGTATTTTTTCAATGCCAGAGATGCTCTTGCACGTAAGGCAAACGTGCCTCCCACAAACATTATGGAAAAGCAGAAAATTGTTCAGATGGCAAAGGCAGGTACATGGGAAGGGGTTCTTGAAGGGCCTACGCTTCGCTATACAAACGCCTTTGAAAAGGCTAGATTGGACGCTGAAAAAGATATAAATAAACCTAAAAAAGGATAAATAACAACCAAATTCGGTTTACGATAATTCTTTATCTGTTATGAAACTGCGTGACGATTCATGTAGTTTTTTTTATCGTTTTACTGTATCATCAATAATAGCAATGACAGATTATCTAGAAAAACACTTGGCAGAATATGGTTCTGAGCCGCTTATTACTGTCAGGGTCCCGGGTGTGTCCAGATTTCTTGGCCCGTTTGCAGACTACTCAAGAGGGTGTAGCCTCTGTGCTGCTGACTCAAGAATTCTTGAGTTCTGCCTATCCCTCCGCAGTGATACTCAGATTAAGGTTTATAACTCATTGATAAATGACAGAAAGCATTTTTCTGTATCATCTCTCAAGTTCAGAAGAGAAGATCGCTGGGCAAACTACATTAAAGGTGTACTGAGCCAACTTGCATCTGAAGGTTATAAGATTCCCGGAATGAACATAACTCTTTGCGGAGATATCCTGAGCGGCAACAACGACATTGTGTGCAGTGCAATTATTGTCGCAACCTGTCTTTCAATGGAAAAGTTTTTTAACATTTCTCTTGAAGACGGTGTTCGTTCCAGGATGATAGTCAAAGCCTGTCTTTCCTTCAGCGGAGAGAACTGCAGCAATTCTGTAGTGCGCACTATGCTGTGTGCAGAGAAGGGCAAGTATGTTTTTTTTAACAGCAACAACGGAGACTATAGCTTAATTGATAATCCTTTTAAGGGCGGCAACTATGCTCTTTTGTATATCCAAAGCGGAGTTCCCATCAACGTTATGAGGGATGAGATTGGCCGAAAGTACTCGGAAATCAAGGAACTGTGTGGCAGAAGTTATCCTTCTCTAAGTATTCCTGTCATGAGTAATCTGCCGGATTCAGAAGTCCGCGAAAGAATTTCAAACTTTACTGAAGATGAAAAACGCATGGTTTTGTACCTTATTGAAGAGTTGAAGAGCGCAAATCTCTCATCCTTTTCCGATATCAATGTTGCCAAAGCTGTAAGCCGTACCGGCAAGGCAATGAGAAACACTTTGGAATTATCTTTCCCTGAACTTGAATGGATAATAAAACGAGCTTCTGAAAACGCAAGCTGCATTGGCAGTACCCTCGTTGCTACAGGCGGAAACGGGATTGTAGGGGTAATCATAAACAGAAATTCAGTTGACTCTTTCCTTTCAAAACTTGAAGATTATGAACACATATTCGGTTTCAAGATGAAGGTCTCGGAATTTGAGCCTCTAGGCGGAGCCGTTGTGTTAGGGAAAGAAAATGAAAATTCTTCTGACAAATGATGATGGATACAATGCTCCGGGAATAGTTGAGCTTGAGCGTGTTCTTGTATCTGCAGGGCATGAAGTTTGGGTCTGTGCACCGGCCTCTCAAAGAAGTACCTGCAGTCATGCACTTACTCTTCATAAAGATCTTCGTGTAATTAAAGTTTCACCGCGCAGGTATCACTGTGAAGGTTATCCGGCAGACTGTGTCCTGTTTGCTTTGTCTGGGGCAATTCCCTGCCCGAAGCCGGATGTTGTAGTTTCAGGAATAAACAACGGCTACAATCTGAGCACAGATCTTATCTATTCGGGCACAGTAGGGGCTGCACAGGAAGCTGTTGTCAGAGGCTATAAAGCAATTGCAGTAAGCACTTCCGGTGCATATACAGATGCGGCAGAGTTTGTTGCAAAGTACATAGAAAGACTGACTGAAATATGCCCGGCAGGCTGCTTTATAAACATAAACGTTCCCGTAAACTCCCAGGGCAGATACAAGCCCTCCGTTTTGGGGAATACCCACTATCACGATACTCTTAAAGGCGGTGGAGAGGTCTATCAGATAACAGGCGTAGAAGCTCCTTCAATGGATAAGCCCTATGACAGCAACGTTGACTATGCAAGGGTAACGGACCAAAGCACGGTAGCTCTTTCCTGCGTAAGAATTCTTCCCTGTATTGATGAAGAAGGTCAGGCTTTGTTATCCGACCTTGACGGTTGAATTAGCATTTGCTAATTTATGTTCGGAGATAATTCATGGAATCCAGAATAGTATATATGGACAATAATGCCACAACCATGATGGCGCCTGAAGTTGTCAGCGCAATGGCAAAGGCAGAAGCTCAGGTTTACGGAAACGCATCCAGCATGCACACCTTTGGTCGTAAGGCCGCAGCTCTTGTTGAAGATGCAAGAGGCAAGGTTGCAAAACTGCTTGACTGCAACGCTGAGGAAATAACTTTTACAAGCGGAGCCTCTGAGGCAAACAACACCGTATTTATGATTGCGGCAGACCTGATAAAAAAGGGTCGCGGAAGCAGAATAGTAACAACAACAATTGAGCATCCGTCCATAATGGAAACTGTAAAGTACTTAAGAAGTCTTGGCATTCATGTTGACCAGGCTCCTGTAGACCAGGAAGGCAGGGTCCGCCTTGATAGCCTTAAGCAGCTTCTGGGTCCGGACGTTGTTCTTGTTTCAGTCATGACAGGAAACAACGAAACCGGCACTATTCAGGAGATTGAACAGATTTCCAAAATGGCCCATGCCTGCGGAGCTTTGATGCACACAGATGCCACACAGGCAATAGGCAAGATTCCTGTAAGTTGCAAAAAGTGGGATTTGGACTACCTTTCATGCAGCGGACACAAGTTCTACGGTCCCAAGGGAGTAGGCGTCCTCTATGCTAAAAAAGGTTCCCCCTTTGTTCCTTTTGTCCACGGCGGAGAGCAGGAACACGGAAGAAGGGCAGGTACTTACAACACAACAGCAATCTACGGTCTTGGAATAGCCGCAGAGCTTGCAGAAAAAAACATCAAAGATGAACATGACAGGCTTTGGGAAATGAGAGAGCACCTGAGAAAGGGAATAATTGAAAATGTTCCCAACGTTGTTGTAAACGGCTGCCAGGAGCATTGCCTTCCCGGAACGCTTGATGTTTCATTCCCCACAGCAGAAGGCGAATCAATCCTGCTTTTGCTTGACATGTACGGCATTGCAGTTTCCACCGGATCTGCCTGTGCAACAGGTTCACTTGAACCCAGCTATGTTCTTCTTGCAGGCGGACTGGACGTAGAACTGGCCCACGGCTCAATCAGATTCAGCCTGGGACGTTACAATACAATGGAAGATGTGGACTACGTTATCAAGGTCCTTCCTCCAATCATCAAAAGACTTAGAGACCTTTCAACAAGGTAAGAGGTAAATTATGGCAGACAGCTTCATGGCCACATGGGTATACACAGATATAGTCAAAGATCACTTTATGAACCCCAGGAACATCTGGAATAAGGATGAGGATTGGGAGCCGGACGCCTTTGGAGAGGTCGGTTCGCTTGCCTGCGGCGATCAGATGCGCGTAGGAATTAAGGTCAGAAATAACATAATCTACGATATTCGCTGGCTTACATACGGATGTGCAAGCGCAATTGCAAGCACTTCCATGATGAGTGAAATGGTCAAAGGAATGACCTTGGAAGAGGCCTATCACATTACTCCTGACATGATTACAAAAGCCCTTGGAGGGCTTCCCGAGCACAAGTTCCACTGTTCTGTTCTTGGTGACAAGGCCCTCAGAGCAGCCATTGACTCCTATCTTGAGAAGAACAATCTTCCCAACCCGTACAAGAAGTCAATTGCAACAATTGTCTGCGAATGCCGCGGAGTTACTGACCAGCAGATTGAAGAGCTTGTCAAAACAGACAAGGCCACAACTCTTGAGCAGCTTCAGGAGCTTACAGGCTTTGGAACAGGCTGTGGCAAGTGCAAAGAAAAAGTGGCACATCTCTTTGAAGAAATGCGCCACATCTACGGAAAGAGCTGATTTACTCTTCGTAATCACTTCCGCCGATAAACTCTCTCAAAAGTGAATCCGAAGGTACCGGATCCGACGGAATTGCATTTATGTTTTTTAGGAAGGACAACAGCCTTCTTGCGTCTGTGTATGCACCTCCGCTTTCCGGAGATACCTCTGCCAATAGCGGAATAGCATAGGTAGAAAGCACTCCTATTTCATAGTCCAGAGAAGTGTTGAACATAACATCTGCATTTGACTGGAACGGGAAGATGTGTTTTCTTTCACCGGTTGCAATACTGCCCCACATAGACAATGTATCAGTGGCACTGATTCCTCTTGTTCTGTTGTCTCTGATAAGCCTTCTCAGAATTCTTGTGTCTGTTGTGGAAATTCTGTTATGGCTGTCCAAAGTAAGCTGAGTAAGTGCAGAAATATAGATTCTGAAAACAGATTCCTTGGGTACGCATGAAGTGAATACCGGATTCAGTGCATGTATGCCTTCAATTACAAAGATTGAATAATCATCAAGTTTTGCTGTCTTGTCGCGGTATGTCAGCTTCTGATGTGCAATGCTCCAAATAGGCAGGTAGACTTCTTCTCTTTTAAACAGCTTTTCCATGTCGGACTTGAAGACATCAACCCTCAGAGCTTCAACACATTCATAATCAGGTTCGCCTTTCTTATTCAATGGGATTTCTGACCGAGGCTTGTAGTAGTCATCAAGCGAAATCTGAATAGGGTTATATCCCATAAGGCTGAGCTGTTCACAGAGCTTTCTTGAAAAAGTTGTTTTTCCTGAAGATGATGGTCCGGAGATGAATACAGACTTTGATTGTCTTCTTGTAATCTCATCTGCCAAAGCATAAAGTTTCTTTCTCTGAAGTGACTCCGAAAGCCTTATGTACTGATTCACAGAACCGTCGGTAACACGCTTGTTCATCTGACTTGCGCTGGAAACTCCCAAAATCTTTCCCCACTGTTTGTACTCTTCAAAAACGCTGAAAAGCTTGGGATTGTCTGTAGTATTTCTGATTTTCTGCACGTCCGTAGAATCCGGATACCTTAAAAGCATTCCGCGTCTTCCATAGGGTACAAGGTCCCAAACTGTCAAAAGTCCGGTACGGGGTGCCAAGGGCTCATAGGCCATGTCATAGTGGTCTTCAACCTTGTAAAGGAAAATTGACGGATTGTTGTGGTTTGAAATCAGTTCTGCAGTGTCAGTTCTGTTGTTCTTTTTGAAATATTCAACGGCGGCGCTGCAGGTCAGGGCAGTGTACTCTATCTCATAGTTGTTACGAACAATTGAACTCATTCTTGATGAAAGAGCTTCAATATCGGTTTGTTCCAACACCTGATTGTCTTCAAAACTGAAATAAAGGCTGTTTCCCATTGAGTGCCAAATTGTCAGAACTCTGTCCGGGAAGATCTGCTGTGCGGCCATACCTAGCAGGAAGGCCAAAGAGTGTCTGTAAATTCTTCTTCCGTAGTAGTCAAAGACCCTAATGGGGCTTACAGTTGCCTCCAGCGTTTCAATGACTGCACCAAGCGGCTGCAGTTCTCCGTTTACAGTTGCTCCGACAATGGGGTTGTCTTCATAACGTGCGGCAACTGAAAGACCGGCCTTCTCCAGAGCTTTATACACAGTGCTGTACCTTGGAAGGGTGACTGTCTTGTCTTCAATCTTTATAACAATATTATCCATAGTGTGATTATAACACACCATCTCTTGCATTAGTCATTGTTTTCTGTTATGTTAGTTTTTGCTCAAATAAGAGAGTGGTGCTGTACCCAAGTGGCCTAAGGGGGCGGTCTGCAAAACCGCTTTTCATCGGTTCGAATCCGATCGGCACCTAAACACAAAGCGGGAGA
>CADCOT010000044.1 GCA_902803145.1 uncultured Spirochaetales bacterium
GATTTTGCTGTCAGAACAAGCTGCTCTGCAGAACCGAATTTACCAAAGTCATGTCCTCTGAAACCCAAATCTAACTTCATAGTGTGATTTTAGCTGGAAATTGAATAAAAATGCAAAAATTATTCAACTTGCATTGACAATTGTTTCTATACGAAATAACATTCCATACATATCGGGGCGTTGCCCTAAGGAGATTATCATGTTTGGAAGAACAAGCTACTACTATTATTATTCCTCAAATCCTGCGGTAGTTTGTGCCGGCCAAGCCTGATGGTGTTAAATAAAACCAAAAACAGAGCTGCACAAACGTTGCAGCTCTTTTTTTTATTTTGAATTTCCTGTTTAATAACAGGGATACTTTTCGGAGGATTATATGAAAAAGATTTTGGTTGTCCTGCTTATTGCACTTTGTGTTCTTGCCGCCTTTGTGGGCTGTTCAAAGAAAGAAGCTAAGGCAGATACATACAAAGTAGGTATTGTACAGCTTGTACAGCATGTTGCACTTGATGCTGCAACACAGGGTTTCAAAGATGCACTGAAAGCTGAACTTGGAGACAAAGTTGTTTTTGACGAACAGAATGCATCAGGAGAGATTAACAACTGTGCAACAATCGTAAACGGTTTTGTTTCTTCAAATGTAAATCTGATCATGGCAAATGCCACACCTGCAGTTCAGGCAGCAGCATCTGCTACATCTACAATTCCCGTACTCGGAACATCTGTAACTCACTACGCAGTTGCTCTTGATATTGATAAGTGGACAGGAACAGTAGGAACAAACGTAAGCGGAACCAGCGATCTTGCCCCGCTTGATGAGCAGGCTAAGATGATCCAGGAATGGTTCCCCAATGCAAAGAAGGTTGGTCTTTTGTTCTGCAGTGCAGAAGCAAACAGCATCTTCCAGGTTGAAGAAGTTGAAGCTCACCTGAACAAGGCCGGCATTCAGACTAAGAAGTTCTCATTTACAGATACAAACGATATTGCTTCTGTCACACAGAAGGCAGCTGACTGGTCAGATGTAGTCTACATCCCCACAGATAACACAGCAGCTTCAAATACAGAGGCTATTGCAAATATCCTTATCGCTTCCAAGACTCCCGCAATCTGCGGTGAAGAGGGAATCTGTAAGGGCTGCGGAGTTGCAACTCTTTCAATCAGCTACTACGACCTTGGTGTAACAACAGGAAAGATGGCTGCAAAGATTCTCAAGGGAGAGGCTAAGGTTTCAGAGATGCCCATCGAGTTTGCACCTGTCACAAAGAAGTTCAATGCAGATATGTGCAAGACATTCGGAATCACTCCTGTTGCCGGATACGAAGCAATATGACATTTCTGTCTTCATTTCTTAATTCAATTCCCGGTGCCGTTTCCCAGGGAATAATCTGGGGCATAATGGGCATTGGAGTATACATTACATTCCGCATCATGGATGTTGCAGACCTTACTGTTGACGGATCGTTTGCTACAGGCGGTGCGGTTTGTGTAATGCTCATCAGAGCCGGTGTCAGTCCGTGGATTGCCATAGTCTGTGCACTGGCTGCCGGTGCCCTTGCAGGTCTTATTACAGCTCTGCTTCACACAAAATGCAGCATTCCTGCTATTCTTTCAGGAATTCTGACACAGCTTTCACTTTACTCAATAAACCTGAGAATCATGGGCGGAAGGGCAAACCAGCCGGTAAGCGTTGACAAGTTCCATTTGCTTGTTTCACAGCGTTATGTCAGAGATCTTTCTCTTAACAATCCGCTTCCGTTGGTAATTCTTATGTCCGCTGCTGTGATTATGACACTTTACTGGTTCTTTGGAACCGAGCGCGGATGTGCAATCCGTGCCACAGGTGATAACCCCAACATGGCAAAGGCCCAGGGAATTAACGTAAAGAACAACATTATCATCGGTCTTATGATTTCAAATGCTCTTGTAGCTCTTTCCGGAGCCCTTTTGGCTCAGTATCAGGGGGCTTCAGACATTAACATGGGACGCGGTGCAATTGTTATCGGTCTTGCCGCTGTTATTATCGGAGAAGTTTTCTTTGGCAAGATTTTCAGGAACTTTGCACTCAAGCTTTTTGCTGTTTCAATCGGTGCTGTTGTTTACTACCTTGTTCTTCAGGTCACACTGCAGCTCGGATTGAATACAAACGACCTTAAGCTCATTTCTGCAATGATTGTTGCCGTATTCCTTGCTGTTCCTTACTGGAAAAAGCTTGCAACTCGCAAAAAGGGGGTAAAGAATGCTTGAACTGAGAAAAATCTGCAAAACATTTAACCCCGGCACAGTCAATGAGAAGGTTGCAATCAAAAACCTTTCTCTGACCTTGAGTGATGGTGATTTTGTTACTGTTATCGGAAGCAACGGAGCAGGAAAGTCTACAATGCTCAACCTTATCTCCGGTGCCATTCCGGTTGACAGCGGAAGCATTATCGCCAATGGCAAGGATATTACCCATCTTCCTGATTACAAGCGTGCAGCTATTTTGGGCCGTGTTTTCCAGGATCCTATGATGGGAACAAGTGCAAACATGCTCATTGAAGAAAACCTTGCTCTTGCCAACAGAAGAGGTCAGAAGAGGGGACTTAAGTGGGGAATTACGGAAGTTGAACGCGAATTCTTCAAAAAGAGCCTTTCAAAACTTAATCTGGGTCTTGAGAACAGACTTGGTACAAAGGTAGGTCTTCTTTCAGGAGGACAGAGACAGGCAGTCACACTTCTTATGGCAGTTTTGAGAAAGCCCGAGCTTTTGCTTCTTGATGAGCATACAGCAGCCCTTGACCCCAAGACCGCTGCAAAGGTTCTTGCAATTACCGAGGAGATTGTTCAGGAGAATAATCTTACAACCCTTATGGTAACCCACAACATGAAAGATGCCATTGAACATGGAAACCGACTCATCATGATGGATGGCGGACGCATTGTGGTTGATATAAGCGGTGAAGAGAAGAAGAACCTTACGGTTCCGTATCTGATTGAGTTGTTCAACGGAGCAAGCGGCAATACGGAAGCCAATGACGCAATGTTGCTGAGCAAATGATAGCAAAGAGGTAGGATTTGAAAATCTTACCTCTTTTTTTTTCAATAGTGCGGTGGCTTTCTGTTGGGTCTGGCCTCTGTATCCAGATCCTCAATCTTTCTGTTTAAGAACTCATTCTGCTTCTCAAGTCTGATAACCTGCGTTTGGAGTTCTGCAACAATTTGGTCCAATTCTGCAACCTTGTTCTGCATATAGGCAAGGTCAGTTTCAATTTTTTCTTCAAAATCCATAGTTTTATTTTCTGTTTTTGTTGCAGTTTTTGCAACAAAAATGCTATTATCGCTCTTGCAAGGAATTAACAGATGAAAGGTGACAGAGTAGCACAGCTTGAACTCATTCTCAGGTCTCATCCGGAAGGTATGAGGAAGAGTGACATAGCCAGAAGAATGGGAATTCACAGGTCTACAGTAGGCCGTTATATTGAAGAACTGAAAAGCCTTTCATATGCCGAAATCTACGAAGACGGCAGTCTTGTAAAGATTAAAACAGATAGTCCTGAGGAAAAACTGGATCTGAGCGTCTATGAGAGTTTGGCCATAAACCTTGGCGCAGAGATGCTTCTTTCAAAGTCTGAATTCCGCAATCCGCATCTTGCATCCGGTCTCAGAAAAATTGGCATGAACATGAAAAGTTATGCCCCAACAGTTGCCGGAAACATTATTTCACTTGCAGAAGAGGTGGAAGATCAGGTTAATTCACTTCATGGCAAGTACAACTCTGTACTGGAAGTTCTTATAGATGCATGGACTTCGGGCCGAATGGTAAAGGTCATTCATACAAAAGACGGAGCTGAAGAAGAAACCGAGCTTGCTCCTTACTTTATCGGTTTTATAGAGGGTGAGTACGGTAGAAATCCTATTACTGTAACAGGCAGACTCAGACATACAACAGAGATTGTAACTATTGATATTGTAAACATAAAAGATGTTCAAATAATTGAAGAAACATATACCATTCCGGATAACCTGAAGGCGTTTAACAGACGCACTGAACCCGGTGCTGTTTCAGAAGTAATAGATACAATCAAGCTTGTTATTCAGGTTAAGGAAAAGAGTGCGCTCAACAGTTTCAGAAGCCTTGCCCACGGAGAAATCAAAACTGAAAAACAGGAAGACGGAAGTTATGTTTGCAGTTTTGAAGCAGAGAACTCCATTGAACTGGTATTGAGGATAATTCAGGGTTTTGACTCTGTGAAAATACTCGGACCTGAGAAGTTCAGAGACAGGTTTGTAAACGGTCTTTCTTCTATTCTTGCCTTGTATAAATAATAGCCGTATCAAGTGTTTTTTATTATACTTGTGATATGGCCGATTTTGTTCATCTACACAACCACACTGATTACTCTCTCCTTGACGGAGCAGGAAGCATAAAGAAGTACATTGCCCGCGCTAAAGAGTTGGGAATGACATCTCTTGCAATTACCGATCATGGAAACATGTTCGGTGTAATTGAGTTTTACAATCAGTGCAGGAAGGCCGGTATCAATCCTATTATCGGATGTGAATTTTATATTGCACCCGAGGGTAGGGAAATTAAGGATTCCAACAACAAGTACTACCATCTGATCCTGCTGGCCACGACAGACAAGGGTTATCACAACCTAATGGAACTGAACACAATCGGCTGGACAGAAGGTTATTTTTACAAACCCAGAATTGATGAAAAAAGCCTCTTTGAGCACTCTGAAGATCTTATTTGTCTGAGCGCCTGTCTTGCCGGAGAGCTTCCGCAGAAACTTCTGAACGGATTGAAGCAGGAAGCTTATGAAACTGCAGAACGTTACAAACAGCATTTCGGAGACCGCTACTACATAGAGCTTCAGAGACATGGAATTGAAGACGAGCGCAGAGTCCTTCCTATGCTTGTTCAGCTTGCAAAGGATCTGGATTTGCCCGTTGTTGCCACCAACGATGTTCACTATGTGGACAAGAGTGACTCAAACGCCCATGACATTCTTCTCTGCATAGGAACCGGAAGAAAGAAAGCAGATGAAGATCGTCTCAGATATGCACCGGAGCAGTTCTATCTGCGCACTCAGGACGAGATGACAAAGCTGTTTGAGGATATTCCCCAGGCAGTTGAAAACTCCGTAAAGATTGCAGAAAGATGCAAGGATTTTAAAATTAACTTCCCCGGACCTGAGCTTCCTGAAGTAGATGTTCCACAGCCTTATCATGATACAAAAGAGTACATAACAGCCCTTTCATGGGAAGGTTTGGAAAGAAGATATCCGGGTTACAAAGACAAACCTGAGCAAAAAGAAACTCTTGAAACCAGGCTTAACTACGAACTTGGTGTTATAACCAAGATGGGCTACGACTCGTACTACCTGATAGTCCGTGACTACATTTACTGGGCAAAAACCCATGACATTCCGGTAGGAGCCGGAAGAGGAAGCGGAGCCGGAAGCCTTGTTGCGTACTGTATAGACATTACAAACGTTGACCCCATAGCTCACGGCCTGATCTTTGAAAGATTCCTCAACCCTGACCGTGTCAGCCTTCCTGATTTTGATATTGACTTTTGCTACGAAGGCAGACAGGACGTTATTGATTACGTAACCCGCAAGTACGGAAAAGACAAGGTTGGCCAGATAGCAACTTTCGGAACTCTGAAGGCCAAGGCTGTTGTAAAAGATGTTGCCCGTGTTCTTGGAATTCCGTTTGAAGAATCCAACGAGCTTACAAAACTTGTTGCAGAAGGAATCCCGGACGAGGCTAAAAAGCAGGGCTACAGTTCTCTTTTACAGTATTCTCTGGATACAACACCTGAACTTGCAGCTATTCGTGCAAGAGGCGGTGTGTATGAAGAGCTATTTGACGTAAGTCTCAGACTTGAAGATCTGGCCAGACACGTAAGTACACATGCCTGCGGTGTAGTTATAGGAAGAAAACCCCTTAAAGACTATGTTCCGCTGTACATGGATAAAAAGACAGAAAGCATCTCAACCCAGTACACAATGTCAGTCCTTGAAGACTGCGGTCTGGTAAAGATGGACTTTTTGGGACTTAAAACCCTGACTCTGCTCAGAAACACAGAGCGCCTAGTAAGAAGGCGCTTCCCTGATTTTGATTTGGAAAAAGTCTCAATGGACGATCCGGACACATACAAGATGATGGCTCGCGGAGACAGTACAATGGTCTTCCAGTTTGAAAGTCCTGGCATGCAGAAGAACCTGAGAATGCTTGAACCTACAAGATTTGAAGAGTTGGACGCCATGACCAGCTTGTACAGACCCGGTCCTATAGAGTTTATTCCTCAGTACATTGAATCCAAGCACGGAAGACAGGCTATTGTCTATCCTGATGAAAGTCTTAAGGAACTTCTTGCTCCGACCTACGGTGTCATTGTTTACCAAGAGCAGGTTATGAAGGTTGCCCAGATTATTGCAGGCTTTACCATGGGTCAGGCAGATACCCTGCGTAAGATAATGGGTAAAAAGAAGAAAAACCTTCTTCCTGAACAGGAGAAAATGTTCATAGAGGGTGCTGTAAAGAAGGGGCACACAGAGCAGCATGCAAAGGAAATATTTGACATGCTTGCACCGTTTGCAGGTTACGGATTTAACAAGAGCCATAGCGTTTGCTATACGGTCCTTTCCTTCAGAACCGCCTACATGAAATGCCACTTCCCTGCAGAGTTCTACGCAGCAAACCTTACAAACGAAATTTCAAGCGGAGATAAGTTCAAGGAGTACCTTGAGTACGTCAAAAACAAGGGAATCAAGATACTGCCGCCTGATATAAACAATTCAGAAGTTTTCTTCAACGTTGTAGACGGAAACATTGTTTACGGTCTTGCAGGCATAAAAGGCGTAGGTGAGATTACCGTCAAGGCAATTCTTGAAGAAAGACAGAAGAACGGACCTTATACAGACTTCATGGACTTTATCAGACGTTCTGATACCAGGGTTCTGAACTCCGGATCTTTGGAGGGCCTTATCAACAGCGGTGCCTTTGACAGTATGGGCTACAACAGGCCCACTCTGATTGCCAACTATGATGAAGCAATCCGCAGCGTCAAAGAAGACAAAGCTGCAAAAGACATGGGTCAGAATCTGCTTTTCGGAGACGGTGATGAAGGTGTTTCAAGTTTTGAGATAAGGGAAGTTCCCGACTACGACTTCAACCAGAAGCTGGACATTGAGAAGGAATATATTGGGTTCTATCTCTCAGGTCATCCGCTTGATGTATACAAACCTTTCTGGGAAAGCTGTGTAAGACTGAACATAGGAAAACCTGAAAGATTTACATGCGGAGTTAAGTTCAACCTTATCGGTCTTATTACAGAAATCCGCACTGTGACAACAAAGAGCGGAGCACGTATGGGCCACGTAACTCTTGAGGATTACAACGGGCACCTGGATGTGACAATCTTTGCATCCCAGTGGTCAATGTTTGAATCTGTAATGCAAAAAGGCAAGATTTACGGTTTCAGAGGCAGTTTCAAGGAATACAACAACAATGTCAGTTTCAGTGCTGACACAATCTATCCTGACCCCTCTCAGATGAAAGCTCTTTCACCGCACAAGCTGTTCATAGAGATGGACGCACAGTCCGGAAGCAGAAGTTCTGTTTCAGAGATTAGGAGTATCTGTCGTTCCCACAGAGGCACGGCCGAGGTTTTGTTCATCATCTACAAAGGTCTGGATGAAGAAGGCAATAAAGAGGGTCCTGCAAGGCGCATAGCTGCAGGTTCGGATTTCAGTGTCAGTGCAGACAGCGAAATGGAAAAAGCAATAAGAGAGTGTCAGGGCGTTCTTGACGTATATTCGGAGTAATTAAATGGTTTTACTGAATTTTGCAGCCAAACTGATCGGTATTTATTCAATGCTCATTTGGATCCGGATTATTCTTTCATGGATCCGTTCGCCCCAGCTTCAGTCAAACGAAGTTTATATCTTTCTGTGCAGTGTAACAGATCCGTTTCTGAATATCTTCAAACCTAAGAACTATGCAGGCAGGATTGATTTTTCTCCTCTGTTTGCACTTATGATTCTCAATACGGTCAAAACCGTATTGGAGATGATTTATACCTACAACAAGATTACTTTTTGGCTTGTATTGGCTGTGCTTATCAACAACCTCTGGGGGTACATTTTCAGATACATTTTTCTGATAGTAATCATCATGCTTGTTGTGAGAATCTTTATTTCAAAAAGCACAACAGCTCAATCTCAGATGTGGCTGAATGTAATTGACAGAAACCTCAATGCTCCGGTAGGACTTGTGTTCAGGTTGTTCTATTCAAATAAACAGGTATCTGACCAGACCTTGGTCATTACCTCGCTTATCTTCTACGGAGCAATTTACATAGGGCTTAAATACGGCATTCAAGCCCTCACTAGATTTCTGCTTACACTATGACACTTTCCGAGCTTCAGACTACAGGAATAAAGACTCTTACAGGAGTTGGCCCAAAGGCCTGCGAGGCCTACA
>CADCOT010000045.1 GCA_902803145.1 uncultured Spirochaetales bacterium
AAAAAAAGAGTTCATGAAACTTGACGGCCACACTGTGCTGTACCGTGCCGCAAAGGAATTCTTTGAAATTCCCAACATGTGTGCATGTGTTGTCACCTGCCGTCACAATGAAACAGAGCTTGCACGGGCAGCCTTGGAAGACCTGGTTTCAAAAGGTATTCCTGTTTTCTTTGTTGAAGGCGGAGAAACGCGTCAGAAATCAGTCTTTAATGCCCTAAAGGAACTGATGCGCCACACAGAACTTGAAACCGAAGTTGTTGCCATCCACGACGGCGCAAGACCATTTATAGACCGCAACACCATCATGGACTGCATAGCCTATGCCAAACTCTTTGGCGGCGCTGTCCCAGCAATCAAAGTCACGGACACAATCATCCGCGCAGATGCAGAGGGCTTCTTCTCAGAAACAATTGACCGCGAGGGTGTCTACACCGTTCAGACTCCCCAGTGCTTCATTCTCAAAGACATCTATATGGCCCATGCAAAAGAGTTATCTTCGTCCTACACGGACGATGCCTCCCTCTTTGCCCATGCGGGCTACAAAGTTGCCGTTGTTAACAGCAAAAACTCCAACAAAAAGATAACCTTTCAGGAGGATCTGAAATGAGAGTCGGAACTGGCTGGGATATCCATCCTTTAGTTGAAGGCCGCACCCTGATTCTTGGCGGCGTTGAAATTGAAAATCCAAAAGGTTGTGCCGGACATTCGGATGGAGATGCCCTTATCCACGCCATCATAGATGCAATGCTCGGAGCTGCCGGACTTGAAGACATAGGAACCCAGTTCCCGGATACAGATGAAAGCTACAAAGACATTTCGTCCCTCACATTGCTCCGTGTTGCCCATGACCTTGTCCGTGAAAACGGCTACAACGTAGTAAACGTGGACTCCACTGTAATCCTCCAAAGCCCCAAACTTGGACCGTACAAGAGCCAGATGTGCAAAAAGATTGCAGCCTCCTTGGACCTTGATGATGATTGTGTAAGCGTAAAGGCAAAAACTGCAGAGCACATGCTCTGTGAGCTGGGAAAATCAGATGCAGTCATAGCCCAGGCTGCTGTACTTCTGGAAGAAAACTAAAAAGAAAAAACCCTGCAGTTTTGAAATGCAGGGTTTTAGTTTGTTAATCTGATTATTACTCAACAATGAGCATTGTCTTAGGATCAAGTGAAACTCCGGCCGGACGGGGAAGTTTCTGGTCACCGTTTTTGACAACTGTCATGATTACACGGCTTCTCTCATCGTTGTAATGAAGTCCGACAAGGACATCAATGATTGGCTTGTAAGGCTCCATGCTGTTTGGAACACCGTAGTCATCAAAGCTGACATCAGGTCTTACGGGTGAAACGCTGAACCATACCTCAACGTTCATTTCCTTGGCAAAGGCCTTAAGCTTCTTTACATCTTCTTCTGCTGCAACGGTAAGTTTGTAGCCGTCAAAGAAGATTGCATCTGCCTTGAATGAACCCTGGCGGATCAGAGTTTCCAGACTCTTGATAATGTTCTCAACAGAGACATTTTCCTGTGAGAAGTTCATCATAACTCTGTTGGTGCGGATGCGCTCGTAGACATCTACTGCATCTTCAAGGCTTCTGAAGTCTGTAATCTCTCTGAATACTTCCTTGTACCAGTTCATAATGTGCTCAACGTTTGCACCGAAAGAAACGTGTACAACGTTAAGGTCCTGAAGAATTTTGTCCAGGGCAAGGTGAACCATACAGGCTGTTTTACCAAGACCGCGCTGTGAAACAAGAACACCAAGGTTCCCCTTTCCAAGTCCGCCGTCCAAAGAGTCTTCAAATACCCTGATCGGGCTCTTACTGATAAGTTCTCTGACTTCCATATTGTCTCCCGTTGTTTTATTTTTTCTTTTCTTTTTCAGCAGCCTGCTTCTTCAGGTCATCTGCAATTGACTGCGGAACCTTAGCGTAGCGGCACACTTCCATTGTATACTCAGCTTTGCCCTGAGTCATAGACCTAAGTACAGTTGAGTAACCGAACATTTCTGCAAGAGGTACTTCTGCATCTACAACGCAGTTTCCGTTATCTTCTGTAGAGCTGATAATCATACCGCGTCTCTGGTTTACAGTACCGAAGATTGCTCCCTGGAATTCGGAAGGTCCTTCAATCTCAACCTTCATGATAGGTTCAAGAATAGCAGGAGAAGCCTTTGCAAATGCCTCTTTGAAAGCTCCGATTGCAGCTGTCTGGAAGGCCATATCTGAAGAGTCTACCGGGTGGTAGGCACCGTCGTTGATTGTAAGTGCAACACCGACAATCGGGAAACCGAGCTGCGGCCCCTTCTTCATAGCTGTGCGGAAACCCTTGTCACAAGAAGGAATGTATTCGGTAGGAATGACACCGCCCTTGATCTCGTTGATAAAGTCATAGTCTTTGGGCTCCTCGGTTGCTCCGGGAAGTGCAACAATCGGCTCCATGAAACCGGCAACACGTGCGTACTGACCGCTACCGCCTGTCTGCTTCTTGTGGGTGTAGTTGAAGTCTGCCCTGCGGGTAATTGTCTCGCGGTATGCAACTTCAGGCTTACCTACTTCAACTTCACACTTGTACTCACGTCTCATTCTTTCAACGTAAACATCAAGATGAAGTTCTCCCATTCCGCGGATGATAGTCTGGTTGCTTTCCGGATCAACATAGCACTGGAATGTGGGGTCTTCCTTTGTGAAGCGGTTAATTGCCTTGGACATATTGTCTTGGCTCTTCTTGTCTTTGGGGAAGATAGCAAGGCTGATAACAGGATTGGGAACAAACATTGAAGTCATTGCGTAGTTGACCTTGCCGCCGCAGAATGTGTCTCCGCTGGCGCAGTCAATTCCGAACAGGGCTGCAATGTCTCCGCAACCTGCCTGGTTAATGTCTTCCATCTCTGATGCATGCATCTTGATAAGACGACCGACCTTGAACTTGCGGTGTGTTCTTGTATTAATAAGCTCATCACCCTTCTTCAAAGTTCCTTCGTAAACACGAATGTATGTAAGCTGTCCGTACTGACCGTCTTCAAGCTTGAATGCAAGAGCAACAACAGGCCTGTCAGGATCTGCAGTAAGAAGAACTTCACGCTCGTTGTCATCAAGATCAAGTGCGCGGTTCTCAACTTCTGTGGGATCCGGAAGATATTTGCAAACACCGTCAAGAAGAACCTGAACACCCTTGTTCTTGTGAGCTGAACCACAGAAAACAGGACAGAACTTGAGTTCAAGTGTTCCCTTTCTGACAGCCTTTTCAATCAGGTCTACAGGGGGCTCTTCGCCGTCAAGAACCATCTCCATCAGCTTATCGTCAAAATCACTTGCTGCTTCAATGAGCATTGCACGTCTCTCAAGACACTCATCCATCATGCTCTGGGGAACTTCTTCCTCTCTGAGAATCTGGCCGTTGGGTCCGTCAAAGTAGACTGCCTTCATTCTGAGAAGGTCTACAACACCCTCAAGCTTGTCCTCAAGTCCGATGGGCAGGTCCATAAGAACTGCGTTGAGCTTGAGTTTTTCCTTCATCTGCTCTACTACGTGGAGCGGGTTTGCACCTGTACGGTCACACTTGTTGATGAAGGCAATACGGGGAACGTGGTAACGGTCCATCTGCTTATCTACAGTGATACTCTGGCTCTGTACTCCGCCTACGGAACAGAGAACCAAGATGGCTCCGTCAAGAACTCTGAGTGAGCGTTCAACCTCTACTGTGAAGTCAACGTGGCCCGGAGTGTCAATGACGTTGATGTCATAGCCGTTCCAGTTGACGCTTGTTGCAGCACTTGCAATTGTAATTCCTCTTTCACGCTCAAGCTCCATGCTGTCCATTGTTGCACCCACGCCGTCCTTTCCGTGGACTTCATGAATTGCATGAATGCGGTTACAGTAAAAAAGAATTCTTTCGCTGAGCGTTGTTTTTCCTGAGTCAATATGGGCACTGATACCTATATTTCTCATTTTTGATAAATCTGCCATAAAATCCTCTTAAATCCCAGCAAAACTAGCATATTTTGCTGAGAGCATCAATATTCAATATCAAGATTTAATGTCTTTAGGGGTATTAAATCTGTCGTGACTTGTCTTGCTTTCCGGGGTTTTATCAATATCACCGGAACTGAGAAGTGCCCAGTGAGTAATTGAAGGACCTGCAAGTTCGTAGATAAGAACGGCAAAAAGAATAATATTTTTAATCAGTTTCCCATCGTAGCTTCCAAGTGTAACTGCCTGCTGACACATTCCCAGTGCAACTCCTGCCTGAGGCAAAAGTGTAAAACCAAGGTATTTGACAATGTTGTCGTTGCAACCGGAGAAGCGTGAACTCTCGCGGGCTCCGAAGTATTTTCCTGCAGAACGTGCTGCAATGTACAGAACTCCGATAATGACAACTGTGATATCTGAAAAAACATTCAGTTCAAGTTCTGCACCTGAGATTATGAAGAACAGAGCGTTGAGAGGTGCTGTCCACATGTCTGTACGCTTCATAATATCGCCCGATCTGGGGCAGAGATTACAAAGTGTGGTTCCGAGCATCATACAAACAAGCAGTGAGGAGAAGCGCAGGGTTACAGGGCCAACTTCAAACTCAAGAGTACAAAGGGCAATTGTAAGAAGCACAAAAGCAATGGACATTGAAAGACGGTTTGAGTTTGAGAAGAACAGCTCTTCAATCTTTGTCAGAATTGCACCGAGCAAGGCACCCAAAAGGAGAGATGCAACAATCTCAATAATAGGATTGACCAGGATGGCTACAATACTGATTGTGCTGCTTACCATGGCCTGTGCAACTCCGAATGAAACTGCAAACATGACAAGACCTACAGCATCATCAAGAGCAACTATGGGCAACAGAAGACTTGTAAGTTCTCCGTGAGCCTTGTACTGCTTTACAACCATAAGAGTTGCTGCAGGAGCTGTAGCTGTTGCAATTGCTCCCATGGTAATGGCTGCAGGGATACTGAGTTTATCCGGTGCTATATAGTGAACTGCAAGCAGGATGATATCTACAACAATCATTGCAACAACAGCCTGGGCAATTCCTATGATTGTTGCCTGCTTTCCTGTTCCCTGAAGGTGTGAAAGTTTGAACTCATTACCGATTGAAAAAGCAATGAAGCCAAGGGCTGCCTTGGAAATAAAATCTACCCTTGCAACCTCTGCCATGCTGGTAAAACCGACGCCTTCAATACCAAGTCTTCCAAGTCCGTAAGGACCGATCAGAAGTCCGGTAATAAGGAAGGCAGTAACATCAGGGAAGTTCAATCCTGCCTTCTTGAATAAACGTGTCATAAGGAGCCCTGCAATCAGGGCAAATGCTATAAGAACAAATTCTGTCATGATTAATCCTTGAATTCAGCAAATATTATTACTAAAGGAAATTGTTTTCAAGCGGACTGTGCTTCAGCTTCAGGTTTTGGGAAAACAATGATATATGAAGCCAGCATAAGAATAGCACACATTACCCAACCTACCGGATATCCTATTCCGACTGTGATTGGGGTGTTTGAAATGAATCTTGTCATTACAAACAGGTAAATCTGTCTGAAAAGCACAAAAGAGAACAACATGTTTGCCATTGTTAGTGCTGTCTTTGAGGCACCTCTGAGAGCACCGCCGTATATTTGGTTGACACAGGCTGCCAAGAAGAACGGACCGTTCATCCTGAGGAACAGGGCTCCATAGTAGATTACCCTGCTCTCGTTGTCATCTACAAAGAACCTTACCAGTGAGTCTGCGCTGATCATAACAACAAGAATTTCCATGGCAGTAGTGATAAGCCCCATGGCAAGAGCAGTTGTTGCACCTTTTCTTGCCCGCTTTATGCTGTTGTGACCCAGATTCTGTCCGACAAAGGTTGTAGCTGCCAGTGCAAGAGACTGCATGGGAAGGAAGAATATCTGGTCTATCTTGTTGTAGGCTGTCCACCCCGCCATGACATCTGTTCCGAAGTAGTTTATGTAACTCTGAACAAAGACGTTGGAAAATGCAGTAATGGACATCTGAAGAGCAGAAGGCAGACCGACTGTAATTATTTCTTTAAGTATGCTGCGTTCTATTCTTATTTTGCTTATTCTGACCTTAACTACAGATTTAGTTGTCATAAGAACAAAAACAACAAGGATTGCAGATATGGCCTGTGCAATTATTGTGGCATAGGCAACGCCGGCGGTTCCCATCTTGAAAACAAGAACAAAAACCAAATCAAGAATAATATTTATTACAGTTGTTACAACAAGGAAGAGGAAGGGAAAGAACGAGTTTCCTACTGCCCTGAGAATAGCTGCTCCGGCATTATATATCAGAAGACCTGAAACTCCGGAAAAGTAGATTGTAAGGTACAGTTTCTGAAGCGGGGCAACATCTTCAGGAGAATTCAGAATCTTTAACATGAGCGGCACCATGCCTACTCCGATTGCCGTCATTGCAACACAAGAAATTAAGGTTACAGCTACAAAAGTATGAACAGCAGCGGATACACCTTCATTATCCTTTGCTCCGAACTGCCTGGAGATAACAACGCCGGCCCCGCTTGAAAAACCTACAAAGAAACCGATTATTGTGTTTGTAACAGGACCCAGGGTTCCTACTGCAGAGAATGCCTGTTTTCCAACGTAGTTACCTACTACCCATGTATCTACCGTGTTGTAAAACTGTTGAAAGATGTTGCCTAAAAGAAGAGGAATTGCAAAACCCAGAATCAGCAGGGGGATACTTCCCGTAGTCATGTCTGTTTCTGTTCTGCTTCTGCGTAAGATAACCATTATTTTACAAAATCTTCTTTTTCGTTATAGTTTTCGGTATGAGTTTAAAAACTTACTTAGAGAAACACAAGACTGCCAAGCAGATAATCTATTTTTCAATTATCGGTCAGATATCCTTGTTTACAATGCTTATTACAAGGCTGATTCTTGACCTTCTTCTGAAAAAACTGACAAATCAGGTCAACATTAACCCCTTCCCTCCACAGGCTTTGGGTTCTTTCCTTGCATTCCTGATTTCAAATATTGCATGTAAGACGGTTGCATACATTCTTAACAGAAAAAAAACCTTCAAAGCAGATAACAACGCCATCTTCGGCGCCGTTGTCTACACAATTATGGTTATTCTACTGATTGTTGTTGAAACCATTGTAGGAACGCCTATTCAGAACTGGTACTACACACTCTTCGGAGGACAGTGGACAGGAGAAGCCCTGAACACGGCAAGCGTTCTCAGGCCTGCCCTGTACCAGGTCTGCGGCTCTCTGGCAATCATTACCTCCGGAATTATTGACTCTATAATTGTGTTCTTCATGGAGAAATATGTGATTATGAAATCTTCAAATCACTCCAGTTCAAAAACACCGGTGTAAAGCTGCCAGTAGGTTCCTTTCTGCTCAAGAAGACTTTCATGGTCTCCTCTTTCAATTATCCTTCCGTGGTCGAGAACCATTATTGCATTGCTGTTGCGTACAGTTGAGAGTCTGTGTGCAATGACAAATACCGTTCTTCCCTGCATAAGGTTGTCCATACCTGCCTGAACCAAGGCCTCTGTACGAGTATCTATGGAGCTTGTTGCTTCATCCATAATCAGAACAGGAGGATCTGCAACAGCTGCACGGGCAATTGAAATAAGCTGGCGCTGTCCCTGGGAAAGATTAGCTCCGTTTCCGGTCAGCATTGTGTTGTAGCCTTCGGGAAGACGGGTGATGAAGCTGTCTGCATTTGCAAGTTTTGCAGCCTCTATACACTGCTCGTCTGTAGCATCAAGTTTTCCGTACCTTATGTTTTCAAGAACAGTTCCGGTAAACAGGTTTACATCCTGAAGAACAACACCCAAAGACCTTCTCAAGTCAGATTTTTTGATCTTGTTGATGTTAATGCCGTCGTAACGAATTTTGCCGTCTGCAATATCGTAGAAGCGGTTTATCAGATTTGTAATTGTTGTCTTTCCGGCACCGGTAGCACCTACAAAAGCAATCTTCTGACCGGGCTTTGCGTACAGTGAAATATCATGAAGGACATCCTTTCCTTCAACATAGCCAAAGTCAACATGCTCCATGACAATATCGCCGCGTAGCGGTGTGTATGTAATGCTTCCGTCTGCGCTGTGCGGATGTCTGAATGCCCACTGGCCTGTGTGTTCTTCTGTCTCTGTAATGTTGCCGTTGTCATCCGTCTTGACGTTAACAAGAGTTACATAGCCGTTGTCCTTTTCAGGCTCCTGATCAATCAGAGTAAAGATTCTGGAAGCTCCGGCAAGGCCCAGGGTGAACATGTTTACCTGCTGAGTCAGGTTTCCGATTGTCTGGGACATGGTTCTTGCCATTGTCAAGAAGGAAACAATTATTCCCACAGAGATGGGTCCGCTATTGCCCAGACTTACGTTTGTTACATTGAAATGGACCAAAAGCGTTCCGATCAGTGCAAGCAGAACGTACATAATGTTACCCATGTTGTTTGTAATGGGTCCCAAAATGTTTCCGAAGCGGTTGGCCTTTGTGGTGTTCTCTCTGAGCTCTTCATTGAGTTTGTCAAAATCCTGCTTTGACTGGTCCTGATGGCAGAAAACCTTTACAACTCTCTGGCCTTCCATCATCTCTTCTACAAAGCCCTCTTCTGCTGCAATAGCTTTCTGCCTTCCAACCATGTAGATTGCAGATTTTCCGGCAACTTTTGCCGATACTCTTACAACAAAGAACAGACAGATAATTACGGCAATTGTTAGCCAGACGCTGTAAACAAGCATCATGGTAAAGACTGCCGTTACAGACAGTGCACTTTCAATAAGAGACGGGATACAACGTCCTACTAGTTCACGTACAGCGTCTGTGTCGTTTGTGTATGTGGACATGATTTCGCCGTGAGCATTCACATCAAAGTACTTAATTGGAAGGGTCTCCATCTTCATGAACATTTCGTTTCTCAGGTGCATCAGAGTTCCCTGAGTAACATTTGCCATAATCATGCCTCTGATCAGGGAGGCAGCCAGGCTGATAATGTAGATGGTACCGACTGTAAGAAGGATTCCCACAAGGTCTTTCCAAACTGCATCAAGACCCACTTTCATTCCGGGAATTATTACATTATCCAAGAGTCTTCTGATAAAGATAGTTGAGAACAGTGATGCAGTTGATGCGGCAACTATGCACAGAGCCACAACAACCATGCTCATCATGTAATCACGTCTTACATAGGAAAGAACACGTTTGAAAGTTCCCTTCTTTATCTGAGGCTTCATCCCCTTTCTATCTATTGCCATTCTTCTTCCGGGTCCGCTCATCTCAGGCCTCCTTCTTTTCAGAACCTGAGGTCTGAGACTTCAGAACTTCGTAGTAGATTCCGCCATGAGCTACAAGCTGCTCATGAGTTCCCTGCTCAACTATCTTTCCGTTGTCCATGACAACAATCAGATCTGCATCCTGAACAGATGCAACACGCTGTGCAATAATCAGCTTAGTAGTTTCAGGAATGTAAGAAGCAAGAGCCTTTCTCAGCATTGAGTCTGTACGGGTATCTACAGCACTGGTTGAATCATCAAGGATAAGAACCTTTGGCTGGGCAATAAGGGCACGAGCTATGCACAATCTCTGCTTCTGGCCACCTGAAACGTTGGTTCCTCCGCGTTCAATCTTGGTGTCGTAGCCGTCGGGCAACTGCATTATAAAATCATGGGCCTGAGCTATACGGCAAACCTGCTCAATTTCCTGGTCTGTTGCATCAGGCTTACCCCATCTGATGTTTTCCTTAATTGTTCCGGAGAAGAGGACATTCTTCTGAAGAACTACAGAAATCTGCTTTCTCAAACTGTCCAGATCATATTCTTTGACGTTATGTCCTCCTACAGACACGGAGCCTGAAGTAACATCGTAAAGTCTGGGAATAAGCTGAATCAGAGTGGATTTTGAAGAACCGGTGGAACCGATAATTCCGACTGTCTGACCGCTCTTAATGTGAAGATTAATACCGTTCAGTGCATCTTCACCGCTTTGGCCTGAGTATCTGAAACTTACATTGTCAAAATCTATGCTTCCGTCCTTAACTTCCTTTATTCCGTTTTTCGGAGAAACAAGACTGCTTCTTGTCTTCACTACCTCTTTGATTCTCTTTGCACTTTCAACAGAGATTGCACACATGACAATAATCATTGAGAGCATCATCATGGACATGAGAATCTGACCACAGTATGTAATGAATGAAGAAAGCTGTCCCGGAGACATCTGACTGCCGCCGGAAGAAATGATGATCCTTGAACTGATGTAGCTGATAACAAGCATTGCACCATAGCCGCAGAACATCATCAAAGGTCCGTTGAGTGTAAGAATGCGTTCAACGTGTCTGAAATCCTTCATTACCAGAGAAGATGTTTTTTTGAACTTCTTTGTTTCGTAGTCTTCACGAACAAAGGATTTTACAACTCTGATTCCGTTTACGTTTTCCTGAACGGAGGTGTTCATGGCGTCATAACGTTTGAAGATTCTTCTGAAAATAGGAAATGCCCTGCTGGCAATCAGGTAAAGTCCGACACCGAGAATCGGAATAATTGCCAGAAAAATGCTGGCAACACCTGCGTTGATTCTGAAACTCATGATAACAGAGAAAATAAGCATCAGAGGGCTTCTGACTGCGGTTCTGATTATCATCATGAAAGACATCTGAACGTTTCCTACATCAGTTGTAAGTCTTGTTATCAGACTTGATGTGGAGAACTTGTCAACATCGCTGAAAGAGAAATCCTGAATGTTGTAGAAGATATCATGCCTTAAGTTTGCAGCAAAACCTGCACTGGCGCTTGCTGCATAACGACCTGACATAATTCCGCAGAAAAGAGAGAACATTGCCATTGCAAGCAAGATAAGCCCTATTCTGATAAGGTCTGAAACATTTTCTGTATACAGGTGGTCAATCAGAATTGCCATTATCATGGGCATGGTGCATTCCATTGCAACTTCTCCCACCATGAAAAGCGGTGTCAGAATTGCATCTTTTTTATACTGTCTAATACTTTTTGCTAAAGTCTTAATCATCTAGTCTGTGCCTTTGAGAAATACATGTTAAAAACTTCCCCTGTTACTCTGTTTTTCAGTTCGACACGGAAATCGTTGTCTCTTGAATCCCTGAAATAAACCCAGCCTGCATATTCCTGTTCCGGCTGAATAACAGAAGACTTGAGGACGGTTCTTTCAACATATGCAAGCTGGTCTCTGGAAGAGCCTGTAAACATTTCGTACTGCATCTCTGCAAGCATTGTTGCAAGAAGAACATCACTATGAACAAAACCGTAGTATCCGGGGTAGTAATATGAATATCTGATGCTGTGCGGATGATCAGAGAAAAGTGCATCCATCACTATCACAACGCCCAAAAGTGTTGAGAAAAACTCCCTGGCATTGTGGCTGCTTCTCAGATCTGAAATATACTGATCAGCATTCCATGCAGAAATAAGATTCCAAGTATCGGCAGCCTTGTTGCCGCTGTAAACTGAAATGTCACTGTCTAGGAGGGAGTAAGGCTTGTCTGTTTTGTTGACAAGGGAAATTAGAACGCTGCCCTGGTCGTTGTTCAGATAGCCTCCAACAGCTGCAACTGAGACACCTCCAATCTCACCGCTCTCTGTTCCCAAAAGGGCAACAGGGCCTGAAGATGAGGCACAACCCACAAAGAGCAAAACGACTGCTATAGAAAAAACTGCAAGGATTATCTTTTTCATCGGGTTAAATCTAATGAAATTCTCTTCATCCGTCTATATAATGAAATACAAGAAAAACATGAGTAGCGAAAGAAAAAAACCGGTTTTCAGTACTGAACTTGCATGGGCCATAGGGCTCTTTCTAACCGCCTGGGGAGTAGCATTCATGGAAAAGGCCAACTTCGGAGTCTCAATGATAGTAGCTCCGGCCTACATTCTTCACCTAAAGCTTGTCACCTCCCTGCCCTTCTTCTCCTTCGGCACTTCTGAGTATGTCCTTCAGTTTGCAATGCTCTGCCTAATGTGCCTTGTCATAAGGCGCTTCAAGTTTTCCTACCTTCTGTCTTTTGTCACGGCGGTCATCTACGGCTTCACGCTGGACTTTTGTATGTCCCTCATCTCCGGCCTTCCGGCCGATACCTTCAGTCAGCGCATTCCTATGTACATAGCAGGAATGCTTCTTTGTTCCGCAGGAATATCTCTGATCTTCAAGACATATCTTCCTCCGGAAGTCTACGAACTTTTTGTTAAGGAAGTATCAACAAGATTCAACTTGAACATACACCGCTTTAAGACCTGCTACGACATTTCAAGCATGACAATTGCAGTTGTAATGTCTTTCTGCTTCTTTGGATTGTGGCACTTTGAAGGAATTAAGGTGGGAACGTTAATCTGCGCGTGCGTCAACGGATACATAATCAGCCTCTGCACGCGGTTGTACAACAGATTATTTGTTTTTGAGGATAAGATTCCGGCTCTTGCCAAGTTTCTTAGATCTTAGTAATTCCCTTGTAGGTAGAACAAACCTTTCTATAGCTCTCAATATCGCCTATGTCATACCTTGAACCAGGCATCTCCATGGCATGGATGGGAGCGTGGGAAGCAAGCCACTCAATGAATGAACCGGGAGCATCTTTGGGACATCCTTCCTTCAGAGCCTGTTCCAGGAAGGGCAAGTCTTCACGCTTGAAAATGTAGAACGGCGGCACAAGCCAATGTGACTGAGGATTCAGAATCTTTTCATGCATCTCTGTTACCTTGTCACCGTCAACATGGCACACACAGTATTTCTTGTCCTTCTTCAGTTCTTCCTGGTAGTAGCGCATTATGCAGGTAGTCTTCTTCTGAGCAAAAAAGCGTGTAAAGTGTCCGAAACTGAAGTCCAGCACGTTGTCTCCTGCAATTACCATTGTATCCTCATCAATGTGCTGGCTCTGAACTGCAAAGAGAATGTCCTGAACAGCTCCAAGTCTGTTTTCATTGCTTTCAGATCCGTCATCAATGACGGTAATTGCCTGCGGTTTTGTTTTTGCCCAATCGGTGAAGTTTTTAAAGTACTTGTGATTTGAAACAAGAATAAAATGACTAATTGCGCAGTTCTGAGAAATGTCGTCAACCAGATAATCCAAAATAGCCTTTCCACCTACTGTAAGCAGCGGTTTTGGAAAGTTGTCTGTAAGAGGGGCTAGCCTTGTGGCATACCCTGCTGCAAGTATAATGCACTTCATATAACCTATGATAAGAGGTGGATTATTATCTTGCAAGATTATATAGTTGAGCCCATGAATCAGATAAAACTTATCTGCCTTGATGTAGATGGAACCCTTGTGGATGACAATGTCCAAATTCCTCAGTGCAACATTGATGAAATAAGGCGCGCAGTATCCAAGGGCGTGAAAGTGGCAATAACCTCCGGTCGAATATCTCTTTCTGCTAAATACTTCATGGATCTGCTTGAAATTGACGGAGCAATCTCTTCCTATGGCGGCGGCATGCTTGAGGATGAAAACGGTAACATAATTGAGGAATACACTCTGGATGTAGATACTTGCAAAAAGATAATCCAGCTTGCCAATGACAACGGAATGACTCTCTATGCCTACTACCACTACGAGTGGTTTTCTGACATAACCAAGGCAGACCCTTACTGGATTGAGGCTGAAAAAAGACTTACAAACGTAAGCGGAACAATAGTCAATGACCTTCAAAGTGAAGTTCTAAGCAAGTACAATCCTAACAAGATGCTGGCCATGCACAAGGACACAAACAAGGTCAAAGACTTTATGGCTTTTCTTGAAAAAGAGCTTCCTGACCGCTCCAAAGTCAATATTTTCATGTCAGGCCCAACTTACATTGAACTGGTTCCGCCTCAGGCAAACAAGGGAAATGCGGTACGCGGTCTTTGCCGCTACTACAATATTCCAAAAGAGAATGTCATGGTCTGCGGAGATTACTACAACGACATTTTCATGTTCAAAGAAGCTGCAATAAGTGTTGCCGCTGCAAACGCCCCTGAAGCAGTAAAAAAGGCTGCAACTTACGTAACAAAGGCTGACAACAATCAAGGCGTTGTTGCAGAGGCCATCAGAGTTTTCATACCGTAACGCCGGTGTAATCAAGAATAAGTTTTACAAACAACAGTCCTGTAACCAAAAGCATTACAGGCCTTACAACCTTAACATCTTTTTTAATTGCCAAGCGGCTTCCAATGAAGTTTCCAAGCATTGAGAATGCAGCGCACACTATTGCAACTTCATATCTGACAAAACCGAATCTTACAAAATTAAACAGGGCGGCAAGGTTTGAGGCCCAGTTGACAATTCTTGAGTTTCCGCAGGCTTTCTTCACTTCAAGGCCTGCAATCATGATGAAACCGAACTGCATGAACATCCCTGCTCCGGGTCCGTAGAATCCGTCATAGAATCCTACAACAAGGCCAATCAGAGCACCGAGAATAATGTAAACTGCAAGACTTTTTTCTGATTCCTTATGTTTTGAATAGTCTTTCTTAAAGAAAACCAAAAGAGCAACTATCGGTGTTGCAATGAGCATAATCAAATTAAAAGCTCTTCCGCTCAAAGTAATAGCAACACTGCTTCCAAGGTATGAACCCAACAGTGCACAGATAACAGACGGAATCAGACTTGGTACGTGAATGTTTCCAGTTCTTATGTAATTGATTGAAGCAACTGTTCCACCCAGGAAGGAGGAGAACTTGTTTGTTCCCAAAGCAAACTGATCTCTGATTCCTACTGCCTGGTATGAGTTAAGACTGATAAGTCCACCGCCGCCGGCAATGGCATCTACAAAACCTGCAAGAAAAATAAGCGGACAAAGAATCAGAAGTTGTGTCATATTCGGTATTATTCACTTTTTCCGATAAAATTAACATGGTATCATTGGCACTATGAAAGAAGTTCATGATTTTTTGAAACAGGCCGGAACTTACTATCTGGCAACAGTTGAAGGCAACCAGCCCAGAGTAAGACCTTTTGGAACCGTTGATATCTTTGAAGATAAGCTTTACATCCAGACAGGAAAGAAGAAGGATGTTGCAAAACAGCTGAAGGCAAACCCAAAGGCTGAAATCTGCGCCTTCAAGGACGGAGTTTGGCTCAGAGTCTCAGGCACACTGGTTGAAGATGACAGAAGGGAAGCAAAGAAGCACATGCTGGACAACTACCCTTCTCTCAGGGCCATGTATGATGAAGATGACGACAATACTCTTGTACTCTACTTCAAGGATGCAACAGCTGTCTTCAGCTCATTCACAACCCCTCCCAGAACCATACTTCTCTAAAACAGCCATTCCCCAAGCGTCTTTCTCTTTATCAACCAAAGATGGATCTGCATATTTATTTGCCATTCCGTATGCATGCAAAGCAAAAGGCAATCCCTGCATTTCAATGCTCTGAACAACAAACATTCTTACAGCATCTGCCAAAGAAATACCAAGCCTTTCATAGAGATCTTCTGCCTCTTTTTTCAAATGTCCATCTATCCTAACCTGAAGAACTGCATCTCTTTTCATTTCGTACTCCTGCAGAACATTTGTAATACATATTTGCAAATACGGTCAAAAAAAGACAACCTGCAAAACTCAAATTGTCCTTCCTATCCTAACAGTAAACTCTATAGCAAAATTATGGCTGCGGAGCCGTAAAAAAAGCTTCAACAGAATCAGGGTTGTATGCAGTACCATCTATCCTAAATTCAAGAATGGTCCAAGTATTAATACTGGTTGGTTCGTATTGAACATAAAGAATTTGCGTTGCATAAGGATGTTGCTTATGGTCATACTCATCAACCAAATCTTCAGCAAGAGCCCTAATATATATTTTCTTTTCTTCAAACTCAGCCTCAATAATCAATATATTTTTAGTATCTCCGCCTGCTTCACGTCTTGCAGTTGTAAACACCCCATGGGCAGATTCAGTAGTAAACTCAGCTTTCGAAATTTGCTCAGTTACATAGCTGTATTTGTTAGGATCTGGCTCTATATCTTCAATTGCTTCAATTACTTCGAAGAACTTTCGCAAATCATTCGGAAGTTTTTTTATATCGTTTTCACTAGATACACTATACTCTTTTCCTTTCCAATTTATCTTTGTATTGGAGATTGATGAATTTTGCACCTCTTCTCTAATGATTTTTACGACAAAGACTTCTCCATTATCCTGTTTAACATCAAAAGAGATTGTATATAACATCGAATAGTTTTGTTCATTATTTTCAATTGAAAAACGTTTTACGGAGAAACCATTACCTATAGGCATGTATTTGTCTAACCTTGCCATCGCTTTGTCACTATATACGCTGCTACTATGAGCCTGATTCAATGCGTTAATTGCACCTAGAATTAATACTCCTTCACTTTCTGAATGAATTTCTGCAATTCCATTCACAATACTAGTGTTAGAGAAAATCGCTTGCTCCTTGTCAGTAAAAACAGATACAAACTCAATGCTATTTGTCCCTGAGTTTCCGCCAGAACCTGCGGAACCTGCATCAGAATCACAACCAACGATAGTTATTAAGAGAGCAATAATTCCTATTAAAAGTATAGTCTTTTTCATTGCACTACCTCAAGTTACGTCAGATTTTAGGTAAGTGTAAAGGGTGCTTTTTCAGAAATCAATGTCTAGACAAGCCTTTTTTAACAGATTATTTCTGGAGGCTGTTATAAACAGCAAATTCCCTGTCATTGAAGCAGCAGAAATATACATCAATATCTGCATCAGAATGTGCTGCAAGCCAATCTTTTACAGTTTTAACCGCTATTTCAGATGCTTCCTGGAGAGGATAACCATAAACGCCGGTTGAGATACAACAGAAGGAAATACTATGCAACTTGTGTTCGTATGCAAGCTCCATACAACGGCGATAACAGGAAGACAGAAGTTTTGCATCTCTCTCAGTTTCGGAATACACAGGGCCGACAGTATGAATTACATGTTTGGCTTTTAGATTGTAGCCTTTGGTAATCTTTGCATCTCCTGTTTCACAACCGCCAAGATCATAACATTCCTCAAGAAGATGCGGACCTGCAGCAGCATGAATTGCTCCGTCTACCCCACCACCTCCAAGAAGGCTGTTGTTTGCTGCATTAACTATGGCATCTGTTGCCATATCAACAACGCTTCCTCTGACAATATGAATACTGCTCATTTTCTACTCTTTTCCAAATAATTATGCATGTACGTCGCTTTTTAATTATATTGCAAACAATAGAATCTTTGCATAGAATTCCAACTGGTTATGGAAAGAAAGGACAAAAATCAGAAACGTAAAATAATTATTTTTTGGCTTGTTTTCGTAATTGTTGGCCTGCTCCTGATTCTTGGTTTTGCTCTTTATTATTCAAACAAGATTGTTGTCAAACATATTTTTACCACACAAACAGATATTGTACTTGATTCCGATAGCGGCAAAGTTGGTCCAAGCATTGTTATATTAGATGAGTCATCTCAAGACCAACCTTCTCAGATAACTTGGACCATTGAACCTTCAGAATCAGAAACCGAAGATAATAACCAACCCTACCCAGTTGATGCAGAAGTAATTACTACTGATGAAAAAGAGCAAGAAGCTAAGCAGAAAGAAGAAGTAGAAGCAGAAGTTCTGGAAACTGATAAACAACAATACGAAATTAAGGCTGAAGTCCTTGAAGGCACCTCAGTTGAAACCGGAATAAAAGCAGAAGTTCTGGAAACTAATAAACAACAATACGAGATTAAGGCAGAAGTCCTTGAAGGTATCTCAGTTGAAACCGGAATAAAAGCAGAAGTTCTGGAAACTGATAAACAACAATATGAGATTAAGGCAGAAGTCCTTGAAGGTATCTCAGTTGAAACCGGAGTAAAAGCAGAAGTTCTGGAAACTGATAAACAGCAATACGAGATTAAGGCAGAAGTCCTTGGTAACAACCGAATTAAAGCTGAGGTTATTTCAAAAGACAAAGAAGAAATAAAGGCAGAATTTCTGAAAGATATTAAACAGCAATACGAGATTAAAGCTGAAGTCTTTGGCAACAACCGAATTAAAGCTGAGGTTATTTCCAAAAACAAAGAAGAAATAAAGGCAGAATTTCTGAAAGATATTAAACAGCAATACGAGATTAAAGCTGAAGTCCTTGGCAACAATCAAATTATAGCTGAAGTTCTGGAAACTGTTGATCAGAAAAAAGTAGTAAAGGCAGAAGTACTTGAAGCTCCAAAATCCAAGGGCTTTGCAGTTAAAAAGATTGAATTCTCTGAATCTCAGATTTTTGAAGATAAAGAACTTGATGCAATAGTTAAAGAAAGCAAAAAAGACCATGCTGGTATGGACCTGCTTAATGATGTTGTGGACAAGGTTAACGAAGAGTATGAAGAGAAAGGCTATCCAAATGCTGTGGCATATATTCCTGAACAAACAGCCAAAGATGGTGTGTTCAAGATTGAACTTGTTGAAGGAAAGCTTGGCAGCTTCACTGTTGTGGATAACAAATACACGTTTGATGCATACTACCTCTGGCGCTTCCATTTTGACCGCAAGAAACCCCTGAACCTGAAGGACTTTGAGCATCAGCTAATTCTCTTTAACAAGTGGAATGACGGCTACGCTGCAACAGCTACCATCAATCCGGGAAAGACTGCAGGCACCTCAGATATTACCCTTAATGCAAAGGAAACCTATCCTTTCTCAATCGTCGGTGTGTATGACAACTACGGAAGTGAAGGTACAGGCAAACTGAGAGTCGGAGCCCATCTTGTTATTCAGAGTCTGTTGAAAATGCGCGATACACTACAGGCAGGAATAATTGCAAATACAGCATTTAATGCACCTTATGTTGATTACAGCATCCTCACCCCGTCATTGCGACTCAGACTCGGTGCAAGGTATTCTGTCGGAAACTCTGAAGTTGTAAGTGGCGCAGCCAAGGATTACAAGATTAAGGGTAGCAATGTAAGTCAGTCAGCATACTTCAGCGTGCCTATAATGGAGGCATCTGCACTTCAATTTACCCTTACAGGATCTGCCAACTACCTCCATTCAAAATCAATCTCCATGGACGAGATTATCCTTTCTGAAATAACAGTCACTTCAGGTCAGATTGGCGGCACTTATGTCTATTCTCCTGAAAATGCCTATCTGGTTCATACAGTAAACTTAACAAAAGCCGTTCCCTACTTCGATGCCAATTCTTCGTTTACAAAAATTGATGGCAGTTTTAATTTCAATTTCGGACTGTTCAAATTGGCTACTCTTATTTTAAAAGCTCAGTATCAGTTGGTAATTGACAGTGATGTAGACTTCCCCAGAGTCATGTACATGCAGGCTGGTGGTGCTACCACAGTAAGAGGCTACGCAGAGGCTTGTAACGAGGGAAAAGACGGTTTTATCGGTAATGCAGAACTGCGTTTTCCTGTTCTAAGGTCAGCAGATTTTAACATTGACTTGTTCGGCTTTGCAGACTACGCCTTCGTTGTTCCTGAGCCCGACCACAAAGAAAACACAATGTGGAGCTGGGGTATAGGTGCAGATGTTGACCTTGGTGCTATTCATGCCAGTGCAGTTTACGGATGGCCGCAGATTAACCTTACCCAGGACCCAAATGCCACAAACGGAAGACTTCACATAGCAATCAAGTTGGCACCGGTATTCTCAAACAAATAAATCGGGACCAAATAGCTGACAGTTAGTTTATCCCAAGGATATTCATTAATACGGAAATCATGATTGGCTTTTCTTCAGGTCTGGATTCTGCAATCAGTAATGTTATTGCAACTAAAGTACCATTACTTATAGTCTGCCTACCATCAACTTTTCTGAGAATTCCGTTTTTCTGGAGAAAAGTCAAAAACAATGCGGCGGCAATTCGTTTGCAACCGTCATTGAAGGGGTGATCCTTTACAAGAAAGTACAAAAGATTTGAAGCTTTTTCCTCCAATGACGGATAAACATCTTGGCCAAATGCTGTTTGATAAACAGCGGAAAGGATTGCATCAAGTTTTCCTTCTCCTTTTTCAGTACCAAACAAAGTAGATTTATTGCCGAATTTCATTTTGCCGATAATATCAAAACATTCAGCCAATTCTAGTTTGACGCATGTCTTATTTCCTTCAGGTTTGGAAACACATTGATGATCATAATCATCCAACAGGTTCAGTGCCCGAGTGTATCCGTTTATTACTGAAAACATTTCTTCAGCATCAACATCTACTAAATGAGCAATAATTTTGGATTCTATTTCCACTGTTTTATTGAGATAGTCCAACCTTTTCTGATTAAGTGCATAACCTTGGAGTATGTATTGCCTCAATACATTGTTTGCCCACTGACGGAACTCAACACCTCTTTGAGATTTCACTCTGTAACCTACTGAAATGATTACATCCAGATTGTAGTACTGGGTATTACGTGTTTGGGTTTTACCGGCTATTGCTCCATGTGGAGTGGTTGTCAAGAAATTCTTGACTACCACTTCCTTGTTTAGTTCACCTTCCTTAAAACAGTTGTTGATGTGCAAACTTATGTTTTGTTTTGTCGTAGAAAACAAACTTGCCATTTCGGATTGACTTAACCATACTGTCTCATTATCAACTTTTACCGGTATGCTAACCGACTTGTCCCTTGTTTCAAACAATACTAATTCGTTTTGCATGTATGCATTATAACATCTAAACAAATGACAAGCAATAAAGAGATAGATAATGCTAAACAAATATGTAAAAAAAAACAGGACTTGCGTCCTGCCTCTTTGGAGATGATCGGGATCGAACCGACTACCTATTGAATGCCATTCAATCGCTCTAGCCAGGTGAGCTACATCCCCAAGCAAAAATGATAGTATCAAGTAGTAACAAAATAATCAAGAAGTTTAATCCTTGCACTGTGATGGTGTTATAGAGTAAAAAGAAGGTATGAGTGAAAACATTGAAGTTCTGAATACAATCAAAAAGTATAATCGCATTGTCATTTCAAGACATACACGCCCCGATGGGGATTGTCTGGGTTCAAGTTATGCCCTTAAGAGAATTATCCAGCTCACATGGCCTGAAAAAGAAGTCTATGTAATCAACTCTGATAAATCAAAGAACCTTGCATTTCTGGGAAAAGACGACCCTCAGATTGAAAGCTACGAAAACACCCTTGTGATTGTCTTGGATACAAGTACGGCAGAAAGAATTTCAAATCCACGCTTCAATGAAGGCTCATGTATTGTAAAAATTGACCATCACAAAGACACCCAAACATATGGAGACATAGAATGGGTAGAAAATGAAAGATCTTCAGTGTCGGAAATGATTGCATCTTTCTACAACGACCATAACAAAACTCTAAAGATAGATAAGTACGCTGCAACGTGCCTCTATGCGGGAATCTGTACAGATTCAGGATTCTTCAAATACGGCAGCACGTCTCCTCAGACGCTCAAGCTTGCAGCCATGCTCATGGAGAAAGGCGTTGAGACTGAAAACCTTTATGCCCGTCTTGAATTGGTTGACTTCAGAATTCTCAAGTATCAGTCAAAGATAATTGATGAGATACAAATGACTCCCAACGGTGTTGCCTATTACTACGTTACAGATGAGATAAAGAAAGAGTTTGACCTTTCAGAAGAAGAAGCATCCATGGGAGTAGACTTCTTCAATTCAATCAAGGGAAGTCCCATTTGGCTTTTGTTTGTTCAGCAGAAAAATTCAATCAGAGTAAGGCTTCGTTCACGCTTTATTGCCCTCAATGAACTTGCCGGAAAGTACAACGGCGGCGGACATCTCAATGCGTGCGGAGCAACAGTCTACACAGATGCTCAGATGCAGGCACTCATTAATGATGCAGATGCCCTACTCAAACAGTCAAAGAAAGAAAATCCGGAAATAGAATAATCAGCCTAACTACCAACGGCATAGTCAGTACACAAAGAATTGATGACACCAAAAGTGCGCTTGCAGCACGCTGGCGTTCACATTCATGAAGTTCTGCAAGAGCAAGAATAACAGATGCACACGGTGCTGCTGCAGTAACTGTCATTGTCATTCTGAAAACCTGATCAAGACCAGGAATCAGAGATGTTACTGCAAAGACAAAAGCTGGGAAAACCAAAAGCTTCATTGCACTGACAGCATAGGTGAACGGATCTGCAAAAACCTGTTTTGCAGGTGTAGCTGCAAGACGCATTCCCAGTAAGAGCATACAAAGCGGTGCAGACATTGCCCGTAAAGACAAGACAGAACCGAACAGAAATGAGGGAAGCTTTATTTTTAGCAGATAAAGAGGCAGAGCAACAAAAAGAGAAAGCACCGTCGGATTTACTATTGCCCTCTTGAAAGAAACATAACGCCTGTCCCCGGAAATCAGGTACTCGCCTAAGGTAAAGACAAGGATGTTCATGCTTGTTGCAAACATCATGCAGTAGCATGCAGCAACCGGACTGAATGGGAAAAGAGCAATGATTATCGGCTGGCCAAAAAAGCCCACATTTCCCATGAAGCTGCCAATTGAGAAAATCTTGAAAGAGTCTTCCTCAATCTTCTTTCCAAGAATCAACCTCAGAATCAGAAACATTGCAATTTGGACAAGAAGGCTGATTACAAAGAACTTCAGAAGTTGCAAAGCCTGGACATTCTCGTACTCCATTTCTTGAAATGAGGCAATTATCATGCCCGGCGTGGCACAGTAAACAAGAATGGAAGAGATTAGCTTTCCATAGCTAGAGAGAGTTCTTTTTGTCTTTACCAAAATAAAGCCCAGTGCCATGAAAACCATCATGGACATCATGGTCCTAAATACTATGCCAACCATTTATTTCTCCCATGGAAAACCCGAAAAAACAGGCTTCCCGGTGTATCGGAATGCTTTTTTCTCTCCATTCAAAACTTCAAGAACAGCAGCTGCCATCTCCTCCTGTTCAACCTCACCGCAATAGGTGAAAACTGGAGCTATCCAGGCGCATCTTGCCTTAATCCCTTCAACAATGCTGTCAAAGCGAACAAGCCCTCCAGTCAGAAGAATTGCATCTACCTTTCCCTCAAGTACGGTAGCCATAGCCCCTATGCTCTTACAGATCTGGTAAATCATTGCATTCCAGACAACAGAAGCCTTCTCGTCCCCCTGCTGCACCATCTTCCAAACTTTGTCGGCATTTGATGTCCCAAAGTGACTTACAAAGCCTCCGGACCTTGAGCACATCTGCTTCAGTTGCTCTGCAGTATGATTTTCCAGATACTTTGCAATTTCCATGACGGGAATACTTCCAAGGCGTGTGGGAGAGAACGGTCCGTCTCCTCCGGCTCCTTCTGTGCTGTCAATCATCTTACCGTTGCAGTGAGCGGTAACAGTAATACCGCCGTCAATGTGGCAGATTATGAAGCGACAGTCTTCATATTTTCTTTCCATCTTTTCAGCATGGATTCTGCCAATTGCCTTTTGGTTTAAAACATGTGTCTGAGCACGTCGGTAAAGACCGGAAATTCCGGTTATTCTGGCAAGATCATTTAATTCATCAACGTTTGTAGGATTGACTGTATACATTGGTTTTGAATACTTACGACCCAAATCCCAGGCAAGCATTACACCAAGTTTTGCAGGATGGTCACTTCCGCCTGCATCATTTGCAGTATCAGTCACAAGAGCCTGGTCTATTTCCATCACACCTGCTTTCTGCGAGTAGGCGCAGCCGCCCCGTCCTACAAAAACATCAATTGAATGTATGTCTATGCTGTGTTCTTTAAGAAGAGTAAGAATTACATTTTCCCTGAACGGGAGCTGGTCGTTGGTTGTAGGATACTGAAGCAAAACAGGAGCATCATGAAAAACACTCTCTGTAAAAACACAGACAGTATCATCAAATACACTTACTTTAGTAGAGGTTGAACCCGGATTGATAACCAACAATCTTGCCATAACAGGGCAATGATATATCATGAGGTAGATTTTGTCTTTAACCTATTCAATAACGCCTGCAATGATTTTTCATCTTTATTGATACTTATTTCAAAAGCTTTCTTTCCTGCATCTTTAATTGAAGCACCTATGTGAAAAAACTCTTTATCATCAAGGATTAGAAATCTGTCGTGAAATTCATCAGTACATCTTATTTCCAATTTGCCGTATTGCTTTTTAAAAGAATCAATCTCAGTTTCTGTTAATTTACAGTTCTTCTTGCTTGTATATATTTGGATAAGAACATCAGGCTCTTTCTTGCATAATATGTCCAATGTTCCTTTGTCCACATAATTGTCTATAAGGATTATTGATTTTGTTGCCTTAATAATTATTTCTTCAATACAACTGACAGCATCCCAAATCTGTCCTTTGAAGAAGATGATTGCGTTGGGTTGTTTTGAGGATTCAAGTTGTTTGAAGATCTGTTTGAAGTTTTCATCTGTTTCGATTCCCTTGAGCTCAAGGCGATCAAGACGTTGGAACACAACTGCGTTATCAGCAAGATAGTGACGCATTAATACGAAAGCATCCATTATCTTAATGCTTACATCAACTGAGATGTAACTATGAAGCACTGTGGAAAGCATAGCCACTCCTTGCTCAGTAAAAACATATGGTAGGTAACGCCTTCCTCCTCGTGAGTCTGCCTTGTTTGAGGAAACAATTTGTGACCTCAAACCAACATATTCGTTTTCCTGCAGTTGAAACATAAAACGCTCAGGAAATCTTTCCGGATTACGCTTTACAGCTTGATTCAAGGCCTTTGTCTCAACATGGTATAGTTGAGCCAGATCCGAGTCCAGCATCACCTGAACACCTCTAATCATATAGATTTTTCCCGTAATCATTGACAGTTCTGACAATTCATTCATATTCACTCCTGTTAGGACACACTGCCCCCATTTATATTATGGTTTCGAAACGGGAAGAACTTTCCCCTGTTTTGTGGTAACCTATACGGGTTATGAAGTACATAGATGTTGTCGGTGCTGCAATCATGAAAGATGGAAAACTCTTTGTTGCACAGCGTCCTGAAGGAAAGGAAGTTGGGCTTAAATGGGAGTTTCCCGGCGGAAAGATTGAGGAAGGAGAAACTCCAAAAGAAGCTCTTGTAAGAGAGATTCAGGAAGAACTTGGAACCCTCATTGAAGTAAACCACTACATTGCCACAGTCAGACATCAGTACACATCTTTTCATCTGACCATGCAGGTGTTTCAGTGCAGTCTTGTAGGCCCTGAGTCCGCACTGACAGAACATGCAGACAGCAAATGGATTACAGCTGGGGAAATTGATTCTCTTGATTGGGCTCCTGCTGATTATAAGATTCTTGATGCTGTAAAGAAGTCTCTTCTATCATCTGATCAAAACCG
>CADCOT010000046.1 GCA_902803145.1 uncultured Spirochaetales bacterium
AGCCAGCTTGCAGAAAGCGTTAAATACCTGAAAAACCACTGCGACAAATACGGCGGAGACCCTGCACGTGTTTATGTAATGGGTTTCTCTGCAGGCGGACATTTGGCCGGATGCCTTGGAACTATGTGGAGAGATTGGGGAGACGAGTGCAGACCGGATGCAATGGTTCTTTGCTATCCTGTAATAACATCCGGAGAGTATGCACACGAAGGGTCTTTTAGGAGTCTTCTCGGAGACAGATATGAAGAGCTGAAGGATGCCATGAGCCTTGAAAAGAGAGTTTCTTTGCTTACGGTTCCGACTTTCCTTTGGCACACAAAAACGGACAACAGCGTTCCGTATATGAATTCGGTTCTGTTTTCCCAGGCCTGTGAAAACCTGGGAGTAAAAAACCGTCTTGTTTTGTTTTCTAGCGGGGATCATGCACTTTCTCTTGCAGACCGCACAGTGCTAAGTTCAAAGTACACCAAGGTCATTGAAGAGGTTGCTGTATGGCCAAAGCTGGTCGATAATTGGATTAATACTCTATAGGGGGAATAAACTTGGATTTTCTTAGAAAGGCCAAAGAAACACTTTTTTCTCTTCTGCCTGTAATGGCGGTAGTTATGATTCTGAACTTCTCAATTGCTCCTATAGGCAGTTACATGGGGCCGTTTCTTGTTGGTTCTCTGATGCTTTTGATAGGTCTGACGCTCTTTCTTTCAGGGGCAGAATCAGGCTTCTCTCCGGTTGGAGAAAGACTTGGCGTAGTAATGGCGCAGAAGAAAAATCTGCCGTTCATGCTTGGATTGGGCTTCTTAATTGGATTTGGAGTGACCTTTGCAGAGCCTGATGTCAATGTTCTTGCGTATCAAGTCAACTCAATGAACAAAAACATTGATCCTACGTTATTGAAGTTCATGATTGCAGTCGGTCTTGGCCTGTTCATTGACCTTGGCCTTATCAGAACTATAAAGCGCATTAAACTTAATCGGCTTTTGAACATTCTTTACCTTGCCGTCTTTGGTCTTGTGCTCTATGCGGGACAGGCCATGTCTTCTATTGCCTTTGATGCCTCTGGTTCAACAACAGGCCCGCTTGCCGTTCCGTTTGTTCTTGCCATAGGACTTGGAGTAGCTCAGTCTTCTTCCGGAGGCTCTGAAGACAGCTTCGGACTTACAGGAATTGCATCTGTTGGACCAATCTTTGCCGTTCTTCTTCTGGCTTCCTTTACACGCACAAATGCTGCAGCTGCAGTTGAAGTGGCAGAGGAAGCGGAAGAGGTTGTAAAGTTGTTCCCGACAATGCTTGGAGTTCTTAAGAACACTGCAATAGGACTTGCTCCTCTTGTGATTCTGATAATTATTCTTCAGTTCACATTGCTCAAGTTCCCCCCTGTAAAGTTCCGCTTAATCTGTGTAGGAATTTTCTACGGATTTTTGGGAATTGTTATTTTCCTTACCGGAGTAGAGTACGGCTTCTCTCCTGTTGGAAATCTGTTGGGTCAGGTTTTTTCTGAGAGATACTCTTTAATGCTCGTTCCGTCATTGATTGCTTTGCTGTTCGGAGCAATTGTAGTTATTGCAGAACCTGCTGTCTGGGTACTTACAAACCAGGTTGAAGAGGTAACAGCCGGAAGAATCAAACACACAACAGTCATGCTTGCTCTGAGTATCGGTGTTGCTGTTTGTGTTGCACTTTCAGTTGTGCGCGTCTATCTGAATATCAACTACATGGTATTTGTATTCGCACTTGTTGGTCTTTCTTTGGTTCTTTCCTGGATTGCACCGCCGTTGTTTGTGGCAATTGCATTTGACTCAGGCGGGGTGGCAAGCGGTCCTATGAGCACAACGTTTATCCTGAGCTTCATTATGGGGCTTTCAGGGTCTGCAGAGTTGGGCTTTGGAGTTGTAGGAATGATTGCAATGTCTCCTCTTGTAGCTATCCAGATTCTGGGTGTTGTCTTCAAGGTCAAGGAGAGAAAGGTTTCACAGAAAAAGGAGGAGAGAAGAAATGTTAGTGCTTGAGAAAAATCTCCTTTATTCAATCGTACGGTACGGAGATTCCGGTCGTTTTGTAGAATTGGCCCGCGCACACGGTGCAGGCGGAGCAACAGTTTTCCTTGCAAAAGGAACAGCTTCAAGCATAGTCCTCAGGGCCCTTGGAATGGGAGAGACAAGGCGTGAAGTGGTTCTTATTCTTGCAGGAGAAGAAACAGCACGCAGCATAATCAAGGCTGCAAAAGAAGAGAAGAGGATAGAAGGAGTCAGTATTCTCATCGGAAACGCAGGAGAAGAAGATATGGACACAAAGCTCAAAATGATAACAGTGATAGTCAAC
>CADCOT010000047.1 GCA_902803145.1 uncultured Spirochaetales bacterium
TGAACTGCTTGTGTATGAAGATCCGGAAAAGCTATTCTCATCTCAAAAGCCTACTCTGATAGACGAGTGGCAAAAGGTTCCTCTTATATGGGATGCTCTCAGGAATCATGTTGATTCATCCGGAATCAAAGGTGAATTCATACTTACAGGCTCTACAAGCCAAACAAAGGCCGTAGAGAGCCTAAGAATGCATTCAGGAACAGGAAGAATCGGCAGAATGAAAATGTACACAATGAGCCTTTGGGAATCCGGAGATTCAAACGGAGAGGTTTCATTATCTTCATTATTCAACAATCCTTCTAAGATTTATTCTGACAGTTCACACGCTTTGGAAGATATAGCATACCTTTGTGTAAGAGGTGGCTGGCCAGGAGTGATCGGACTGTCAAAAGAGACAGCCGAAAAACAGGCAAAGCTATATCTGGATGAACTGTGCGACAGCGATATACAGAATGTTGACGGACACAGGCGGTCTTCTACAAAAATGAGAACAATTCTCCGATCTTACGCCAGATTCTCAGGTTCAAATGCCACAAATACTGCTTTGGAAAATGATGTTTCGGACATTTCAAAAAATACCTTGGCCGACTATCTTAAAGTTTTGGATGACCTGTTTGTAACAGATGAAACAGAAGCGTGGAACCCGAATTTCAGATCTAAAACTGCAGTTCAAACTGCAAACACAAGATACATGACAGACCCATCCATAACTGCAGCAGCATTGCATATGAACTCAAAAGATCTGATGGCCGACTTTGAAACATTCGGCCTCGTTTTTGAAACAATGGCCATCAGAGATCTGAAGGTTTATGCCCAATCACTTGACTCTGAAATTCTTCATTACAGGGATTCTGCCGGTCTTGAATGTGATGCTGTACTTCATTCAGATAAGGGTGAATATGCCTTAATTGAAATAAAACTTAGCCAAGCAAAGGAAGATGAGGCTGCACAGTCGCTAACAAAACTTTATAACAAAATAACCAAGGCGGGAAAACCGGCCCCCTCTTTTATGATGGTTCTAACAGGAACAGGTTTTGCTCATAAGAGAGATGATGGAATATTTGTTGTTCCTATCGGCTGTTTAAAAGTCTAGATCTGTCTTCTCACCATCCGGTCCGATAATGGTTACTTTCTTGATGTTTGCAACAAGGCGTGTGGACTCAATACGTTCGTAGCTGTCAGAGAGGAACATTGAAGAAATTGTCTCCCATATAAAGAGAGTGCCTGAAATGTTGACTATATCGTAAAAGATTTTGGGATAACCTTTGTCGGAGAGGAAATAGCTTGCAATGAGCATAGCACTGCCAATGGCCGCCGTTATCAGATGGAGCCTGATTTTGCGTATTCTTCTGAGGCCTACCCTGTAAGCTCTGAGAGCCAGGTTGCTTTCAATAATCTTTCTTACGTCTTTGAGCGTAAAGTTGCCAAGATCTTTGAATGTGATTCTCAGATGCACTTTGAGCTTTGCAGGAAGCATGGAGAATGCCGCTTCAAGGTCAGAAAAGACCCTCTGGTCCAGCATGTTGACGTTGTCTTTTCCAAAGTTCTGGTTGATAATATCTTCAAAGTTGTCGTAAGTTAAATCAAGTTTGGCAGTCTTTCCTCTGATTTCAAAATAGTCTGAAAGTAATTCTTTGTCTTTACTGTACTTAAGCGGGACTTTTGATTCAATTGCAGTTGAGATGTGTTTTTCAACTTCCGCCCTGAACTTCTCTGTCTGTTCTTTGATTGCTTCCAGTCTGTTTTTGACCTTCTCTGTGCGGTAGATTACATCAGGATAGGCATTGGCAAAACGTTTTGCAAAGAGGCTCTTGTCATTTAGAGTTTTGACAACTTCAAGCCTGATGGCTTCTGTGTTGTCTGCCTCACTCTTCTCTACGCTGTCTTTTACAAGTTTGAGAACAAAGTGGGTTGTTATGTAGTCTGCAATCAGAACAATCAGAAGGCAGATTGCCACATAGTATCTGGTTTTAATTGGAATTGCGGCAAAGGCATTAAGGAGTATTGGATTGACCATTTTAACTACCACTACCCCGCCTATGCCAAAGAGAACCAGGTTTCCTATCCAGATTCTGCCGTTAAGGTTCATGGGCTTTTTGCTGTAGTCCCACCATCTTGCATGGAAGCGTTTTTCAAGTATGTAACTGACCATGTATTCCAGAAGACCGCAGAGGAAGAATGAAACAGCAAAGACAGTTCCGTAGGAGAACTCGTACTGCGAAATCTGTCTAAGGCCGTCCATTGCAACGGTAATGAGTGCGCAGCCGCTTCCGTATATCGGCAGGCAGGGGCCTGCCAGAAAGCCTCGGTTAATGAATCTGTGGTACTGGATGTACTTGAGCGTTACTTCAATGCACCAGCCTATGAATGAGTATGTGAAGAAAATTAATATAAGGTTTATAACGTATGCCATTGCCTCTATTCTACTTCTTTTGTCGTGTTATAATCAAATTAGAGGTGTTTTATGGACCACAGAGTAACAGAGTTTCAGAATCTTCTTAATGAAAACGGAATGATTGCAGAGGAAGGATGGGCATCTTTTCCTGTCTGGAATTATGAGCGTAACAAAATCCATGCTTCCGGTTGGAGGATTAAGGAATGGGACTACTATGCTATTAATGACACTGCTTCCGGCTGGACTTTGTGCGCAACTATAAGTGACCTGGGTTTTGCAGCCCTCTACTCTGTTTCCTTCATTGACTACAACCTTGCCAAGTTTGCACAAAAGGATCTTATGAAGTTCTTTACCTTTGGCAAAACCGGCCTTAGTCCAAATAGTACCGGTGACAGCACTGTTTCTGTCTCCGGCAAAGACTTGAGTATTGCGTTCTCTCGCCGCGGTTCTGAGCGTCATATTGTTGTCTCTGTTCCAGGTCTGGTTCTGCCTGACGGACGTAAGGGTTTGTCTGCAGACGTTACTCTGTCTCAGCCTAATGATCTTGAAAGTCTTAACATTGCCACAAGCTGGAAGGAAAACCGCAAGGCTTTCTATCTGAACCAGAAGGTCAATTGTATGAAGGCTTCGGGTTCAGTATGTTTTGGAAATGATTCTGTATCTTTAGAACTAGGCAAAGTATGGGGCGTTCTTGACTGGGGTCGCGGCAGGTGGACACGCGAGAACACATGGTACTGGGGCAGCGCCAGCGGCACTGTTGGTTCTCATTCCTTTGGTTTTAACCTTGGCTATGGTTTTTCTGACAGAACACCTGCTTCTGAAAATGCTCTGTTCTATGATGGTAAGCTTCATAAGCTATCTGAAATTGAGTTCCATATTCCTTCTGACAGTTTTGTTAAGCCATGGACAATTACGTCCTCTGACAACCGTCTGAACCTTGATTTTGTACCTGTTGTTGACCGTTATTCAAACACTGATTTCAAAATTATCAAGAGTCTTCAGCATCAGGTGTTTGGCCACTTCTCCGGCACGGCTATTCTTGATGACGGAACAGTCTTGGAAATAAAGAACCTCAGCGGATTTGCCGAGAAGGTTTATAACAAGTGGTAATACTTTGAATCATTGTGTTGCGCTAGGATGTTGAACTTTTTTAAGTAATGTGTTATAAACAAGTTGTGGAATACAGGTTTTCAGAGGATTTGAAGATAATCCGTTCAATATTGGGAATAACTCAATCTAAACTTGCCAAAGAGCTTGGTGTTCAGCAGGTTACGGTTTCAAGAAATGAAATTGAAGAGACAAAGCCATCTGATTCATTTCTTGAAAAAACCTATGGCTATGCCTATGACAAAGGTATTCTGCTAAACCGTTTCAAATCCGTATATTGGGAAGATAAAATCTTACCCGGACATAAATTGTTGTATCACGGTGCCAAGTCATTTATTGATGGAAAACTAGCTGTTGACCGTAGCAGGGGTTTCTACACAGGAGAATCTTATTCCCAGGCAATTTCTTTTATATCCGGCTTTGAAAAGTCATCTGTTTATCTTTTAGATTTTGACCCTACCGGTTTAAATTACAAAGAATTTGATCTGTCACGTGACTGGATGATGACCATTGCATTCTTCAGAGGAACATTAAAGGGTGAGTTTGCTAATAGTGTTGAAGGCTATGATTATTTAATAGCCCCTATCGCAGATAACAGAATGTATCAGATTATCAATTCCTTCATTAACGGAGAAATTACTGACCAGCAGTGCATTCATTGTCTTGCAGCAACAAATCTTGGAAAACAGTATGTGTTTAAGACTGAAAAGGCTATCAGCCAGCTGAAAATAGTTGAAAAATTGTATGTTTCTGATAGCGAAAGAAACTACTACAAGGCAGTTCGCAGCAATGAATCTCTTGAAGGCGAAAGCCTGGCAAAGCAGGCCAGAATTCAGTACAGAGGCAAAGGGTTGTATATTGATGAAATACTTAAGCATTAACAAAGACGGCCTGATTTTGTGTGATATTCAGGCCCAGACATTTGAATTATCTCTTTCCTCAACTAAATGCAGCTCTGAAATTTTTATCAGGCGTTTTATGTACAGCAATGTTGCTTGTATGATGGACAATCTTTCTTTTCTGAATACTAATCTTCAGGCTAATAACATTCTGGAAAGTATTGATCAGGAGTTCGGTACTTCTGACTATGGCTCGGTTAAGTACACTGCAAATGAGATGCACTGGATTGGCTATATTTATAGGTATTTTTCTTTTATCTGTGAAAAGTCTTCCGTGCAGGTTTATAA
>CADCOT010000048.1 GCA_902803145.1 uncultured Spirochaetales bacterium
AAGTTAGGGATCAATGTCACCAGTGAACCTAAATTTCCCAGCACCAGCATGAGAAACTTCTGATTGGAAGCCAATTTTAATACTTCTATCCTCATTGAACTGAAGACTCAGTTTTCCAAAATCTGTGTCCTGCGTAATTCTGATGGCCATTTTAAGATTCATCTTGTCAAAGCCATAGGCACTTCCGCTTGTTCTTAAAAGACGTGTAGAAGCACTCATGTCCAAGACAGAGGACTCAAACTTCAGGCTTAGGTCAGTGTAATAATCTGTGCCGGTATCTTCCTTTATCTTACAGACATTAAGCGCCTTTGCAGTAAGGCTTCCTGCCTTAAACCAGATTTCAAAGTCCGTCTGAACCTTTCTGGAAGTCTGCCCAAAAACAGGGGCCGCTCCCTTATTTATCTTTATCTTTGCTCCGAAGATGTTTCCAAAATCCAAGGCACCTTCAGTTTTCTGAGAATTTCCAAAACTGCGTTCTACATATACTCTGATGCCGTTTTTTGATAATTCTGCAAAAGAGCGGGTATCGGCATACAGTCCAAAACTGTTGTCATAGTGGACCTTCAAATCAAAGCCGGCTTCTCCCATAAACCAAGTGCTTCTGACAAGCGCAGAAAAGAGCATATGTCTGTCAGAAACAACGCGCTCAGTGTAATACCATGCTTTCTCAGTTGGGTCTTCAGGTTTTTTGACAGAGTAGTCAAAGCCAAGTCTGAGCGCACCCAGGTCAAATGCGGCCCCACCACCGCCTCTTAGGTGTAGGTAAAAAGACCCGTAGGCTGTCTTTGCAACAAAGCGCTTTGAGTTCAACTGGAAAGAAGAATTGCTTAGTTTAAGGGTCACGGATTTGTCAGATTTGATCTTTAAAGTGAGGATATCCGAAGCGCTGAAGGAGAACGAAGAGCCGCAAAGCTGCACAAGGGCGCCAAAGAGAAGAACAAAGGTAGTGAAAAACTGCTTTTTGTACATAATGCCTCCGTCTTTATTATGGTTTTTGAACGGTCAAAACCACTTCACAGATTGAAAACAAAATAATAAAAGATTAGAGTACCTTTCGTGAAACAAACAGCGTCAATCAACATGAACGGAATAACTCAGGGAGTAATCTGGAAGCAGCTTTTGGGCTTCTTCTTTCCCATTGTATTCGGAACGCTGTTTCAGCAGCTGTACAACACGGCAGACGCAATCATTGTAGGCCAGATGCTGGGCAAGCAGGCCCTTGCTGCAGTAGGCGGCGGAACATCGACTGCAATCAACCTCCTCATAGGCTTTTTCACAGGCCTTGCAAGCGGAGCCACCGTCATAATCTCCCAGTTCTACGGGGCACGTGATGAAGACGGGGTAAGCCTTGCAATCCACAGCGCCGCGGCAATTGCACTTTACAGCGGAATCTTGGTTTCGGTGGCAGGTTTCTTCCTGTCCGGACCGCTGCTTAGAGCAATCAGCACTCCGGACGATATCTACCCCCTGGCCCTTCGCTACATGAGAATTTACTTTGGCGGCGGGGTGGTTGTAGTTATGTACAACATGGGAAGCGGAATCTTCCGCGCCTTCGGAGACAGCAGAAGCCCTCTGTACTCCCTCATAGCAGGCTGTATGGTAAATATTGTCCTGGACATAGTTCTGGTTGGTGTTTTCAAAATGGGCGTTGAAGGTGCTGCCGTTGCAACAGTTCTGAGCCAGGTTGTTTCGCTGCTATTTGTAATAATCAAACTCAGAAGGCGCAAAGACTGCTGCCGTCTTGAATTTAAGAAGATTAAAGCTGATAAGTACATAATGGCCAAAACCTTAGCCATAGGTCTTCCTGCCGGAATTCAGAGCATAATGTACAGCGTTTCAAATCTTATGATTCAGGCCGGAGTAAACAGCTTTGGAACAAATGCTGCGGCCGCCTGGGCCGCATACGGGAAACTGGATTCCCTGTTCTGGATGATAATCAACGCATTCGGAATTGCAATTACAACCTTTGTAGGTCAGAACTACGGAGCCGGAAAGATAGACAGAGCAAAAAGGGGAGTAGTTGAATGCCTTGGCCTTGCCTTTATCTTTACAGCGGTAATGGAAGTTCTTTATATCTTCTTTGGCCGTTACGGCTATCTGCTCTTCACAACCGATGAAGGTGTTATTGAAACCGGAGAGGTTGTTCTTATGACAATTGCTCCTTACTTCTTTACCTTCATCTGTGTGGAAGTCTTAAGCGGCGCCATTCGCGGAACAGGAAAGGCCTTAATTCCAACTCTGTTCACAGTCTTTGGAATCTGCGGTCTGAGAATAATCTGGCTTGCAATTCTTCCTTTGGGCAACACTCTGACAGGAGTTGTTCAGTGCTACCCGATAACGTGGATTTTTACCTCCATACTGTTTATTGTTTACTACCTCTTTGGCAATGTTTATAAAATCAAGGAGCAGACATGAACGCTGTTCTGCCGTTTGAAGAGGCAAGTAAAATCTGCCTTAAGTGGATGCAGACTCTTACACCGCAAAGCGATGAAAACGGATGCATGCTCGGCGTTCTTATCTGTACGGACGGCACAGTTTTAAAAGCCTTTTCAGGCCTTCATAAACAGCTTTTGGAAAAACCTGACTATGTACCTCCTTGCTTTGAGAAGGCAATGTTTGAAAAGAACTCTTCAAACTGGGATGCTCTTTTAGACACATACCGTTTTCACTGTATTGATCACAAGGTCCGCAGTCTGAGAGAACTATTTCCGGAAGCACCGTCCGGAACGGGGGATTGCTGTGCAGTGCGTCTTTTGTGCCACTGCTTTGAACTTGGGAAAAAGCCACTTTCAATGGCCGAGTTCTTCTGGGGCAATACTCCGTATAAACGCGGAAGTTTCCACAATCCCTGTGACAGCCGCTGTAAGCCTTTGTTAAAGCACATTCTTGGTTTGGACATTGTCTATACAGACAAAGACATTGTTGTTGTAAACAAGCCGCACGGGCTTTTGGCTATTGAGGGAAAAACTGAAAAAGATTGCATAGCTTCCAGGGTAAGAGAGCTTTATTCTTGGAGCATCGCACAGCCTTGCGTGCATAGGCTTGATCAGGCTACAGGCGGCCTTATGGTGCTGGGGTTGAGCAAACTAGCCCACGACAGGCTTTCACTGGACTTTGAAAACAGGCACGTAAAGAAAACCTACACTGCGCTGATAGACGGAAAGCTCTTAGAGGAGAGGGGTACTGTCAGCATGAAAATCAGGCCAGACATTGACAACAGGCCCTACCAGATTGTTTCTGAGGATGGCAAGGATAGCGTTACGGATTTTGAGAGAGTGCGAATTGAAAAGTACGACGGGCGCTTTGTGAGTAGGGTGCTTTTCAGACCGCTGACAGGAAGAACTCACCAGATAAGAGTGCACAGCGCCTATGGTCTGAACATGCCTGTTGTAAACGATAATCTGTACGGAAAGGGCGGTCCCAGGCTCTGTCTTTGCGCAAGTGCTTTGGAATTTGAACATCCTGTCACAGGGGCCCGTATGAGCTTTGAGATAGAGCCGGAATTCTGATATTATTACACAACAAGGTAAGAAGATATGAAAAGATTTGTTTTGAGTGTTCTGATGCTTGCTTTTGTGTGCACGGCACTTTTTGCCCAAACTGATGACCTGCTTCTGTCAGGCCAGCCCATTTACTACGGAGAAGAGCAGTTTATTCAGAGAATAGCCGAGCGTTGTGAAGGCCGTGAACCTGTAGGTCTGGTTCTTACCGGAGGCAGCGCAAGAGCCCTTGCCCACATTGGTGTTTTAAAGTACCTGGAAGAACACGGAATTGTTCCTGACTACATAATTTCAAACTCAATGGGCTCAATCATTGCAATGACATATGCAGCAGGAATGTCTCCGGATCAGATACTCAGAATCTGCACATCTTTTGACCTTGGAACCTTGTTTGATCTTTCTCTGCCGTTTGGTAGGGGACTTTTGGCAACTGACGGTCTTGAGAGCCTTGTTGCGTCAATTTTGGGAGAAGATCTCAGACTTGAAGATCTTGATATCCCTGTGATGATAGTTTCTGAAGACCTTGTTACAAAACGCCAGATTCGCATCTGCAGCGGAGATTTTTACACAGTCTTTACTGCAAGCTATGCTCTTCCTGTTTACTTTACTCCGGTAAAGTTTGAAGACCACCTTCTTACAGACGGCGGAATTGCAAACATAGCCCCTCTTGAGGCTGCTTATGACTACGGAAAGAACAACATAATTGCATCCACTTTCTACAGCGGAAAGAGCACTAACCTTGGAAATCCCATAACAGTTCTTAACACTGCAATAGACATTGGAAAGAGAAGACAGGGAATGGAAGAAATTCTTGCCCATCCTGAGGCCGTTTGGATTCGCTGTAATGTAGAAGACTTCAGCTTTATGGAATTTGCCTCAGGAAGCCTTATGGCTGAACGCGGCTATGAATCTTCTGCCGTTCATGAAGCAGAGCTTGAAAAATTTGCAGCCTTTGCTTCAAAACTGACAGATGAAACTATTGCAAAGCGTGAAGTCTTCCAGGAAACGATTGAGAAAACTGAGAACAAGTGGATGGGACAGTACCACTTAAGGCTTCACAGGCCCACGTCTTATTCTTCTCTCAGATTTGAAAACAGCCTGAGCGGTCTTCTTGCAGGCTACAAGTACGGAATTGGCAATCTTGAAGTATTTGCAGGGGCTGGTTTTTCTTTCAATATCAACTCAAGAACGCCTCTTTTCAGAGTTAAAGCAGATGTGTCACTCAGACTGTGGCCAACATCAAGAAGCATACTGGACATTGATTTTTCATACCTTCCGTGGAAGGACTTTGTGGCCTCTGAGCGCTTTGAATACGCAGTTGTAGCAAAACCTGAAACTCGCCTCAGCGTAGGTGAAAGCATAAGCTGGGCAGGTTCAACAAAGGTTCTGACAATCAAAGTTTATGCAGATACTGATATTAAACTTGGCAGTACCGGCCTTTTGGATGCAGACGGAGGCTTGTGGATAGAAGGCGGCAATTCAGGTGTACAGCTTGATCTTTCCTGGAGTTCGAACCTTCCTTCTGCAAACATAGGTTATGCAGTAAAGGCAGAGAGTTTTTACTTCTTCAATCCTCAGGATTACTCAGTAACTGCCCAGGCAAGATTGTTCTGGCGTAACATGGATTTCAGGCCCACCTTTGCGGAGATGGTTCTTATGTCAGATATCCGCATTGGAGTGTTCGGACAGTACACCTATGCAAAAGAGAATATAGGCACAGACATAATTGCAGGAGCATTCTTAAGTGCTGATACAAACCTGCTGGGTCTTATGAGAATTCCTGCTGACCTTATGCTTGGTTGGGATTTCTTGTACGACAAGTTCTACTTTGCTCTTTCTTTGGGGAAATAAATGATCGGAGTTCTGATTAACTGCGCAGCCGTAATAGTCGGTTCAATCATCGGAATGCTTTTAGGAAAGCATTTGAAAGACTCGTATAAAAGCCTTGTTTTTACATGCAGCGGCCTTGTAACAATTGTCATGGGAATTGACATGGCCCTTGGTAGCACAAACTACCTTGGCCTCCTTCTCAGTCTGCTTGTCGGTGGGGCAGTGGGACATTGTTTGAAGATTGAAGATGCAATTGAAAACGCAGGAAGCAAACTTGAAAAAGCCCTGTCCAAAGGCCAATCTGACAGCAACGGCCTTTTTGCTCGCGGATTCATGGTATCTTCTGTTTTGTTTTGCAGCGGAGCTATGAGCGTAGTAGGTTCAATTCAGGCAGGAACAACAGGAGAACTTGATACTCTGTTGGTAAAGTCTGTAATGGACGGCTGCATGGCAGTTGTTTTTGCATCAATCTACGGAACCGGTGTTGTGTTTTCCTTCCTCTTTGTCCTGGTCTATCAGGGCTTCTTTGTTCTGACAGGAACTTGGTTGGAACCGACCCTTGGACAAGACGGAATAGGGGCAATCAGTGCTGCAGGCGGAATACTGCTTTTAATGATAGGTCTTGGTCTCTTGGATATAAAAAAATTCAGGACGGCCAACTATCTGCCCGTCCTGATTTTTGCACCGCTCAGTTGTTCTTTGATGAAGATCCTTTCAATCTGAGAAGCAGATCAAGAATTTTGAAGTACAGCCAGATAACGCTGAATGCAAGGCTGTAGGCTGCAAGCCACTCGTACTTCTTTGGAAGTTCACCGGCAACAACACGATCAATTGTCTCAAAATCAACAACAAGGAAAAGACAGCCGATAATCACGTAGATTACGGAAATTCCAATGTTGAGAAGAGGGTTGGTTGCAAGCTGGGCAACAAAGCTGCGTGTTGCAGGAATGAGAAGGCCGATAATCATAAGAATACCTGCAATAATGCTTGAGAAGATAAAGGTGAAAAGAACCGTCTTAAGCTTATCTCCAACACGGACAATGCCGGTTTTGTACAGGTAAGACATTGTCAGAACAATTGCTGCTGTAAGAACAAGAGCAAGTCTGATTGTTGCTGCATACTCACCGCCGAAGGTTCCTGCAACCCATGAAAGTACATAGCCTGTAGCAACGCAGAAAAGGCTTCCTGTTACAGGAATTGTGCCAATGAAAAAGGCTGAAAGGAAGGGGCAGATCATCATAATCAGGGCACTGATTCCAAGAAAGGCAGCCTGACCTGATGTTACTGTAATTCCTTCCTTAACGGTGATAGGAGTTCCTGAGAGTTTAAGAACAAGGTTGAGAAGAATTCCTACAACAACCATTGCTGTAAAAATAATCAGTTTTCTGCTGATTCCTGCATAGGTACAGCTGTTTTGCGTATCGGTTTCTTCAATGCGCTGAAGCTTCTTTACCAGGGGATTTGCAGACATAAGATAACTGTTTGCCATAATTTGTTTCCTCGCTATGCCCGTATTATATAAAAATTTTAACAAGTGTGATAAGATATGCACTATGAGACACGGTTTTATCAAGGTTGCAGCAGCTACTCCCCAGGTCAGGGTTGCAGACTGTGAATACAACAGTACAAAAATTCTTGCCCTCATTGCCAGTGCCATGGAAGAGGGAGTGCACCTTCTGGTTCTGCCTGAATTGTGTGTTACCGCCTACACCTGCGGCGATTTATTCCTGCAGCAGGCCCTCATTGAGAGCGCCAGAGATTGGACTTTAAGAATTGCAGCAGAGGTTCCCAGAAACATGGTTGTTGTCTTCGGAGCTCCCATTGAGTTCAGAGGCAAACTTCACAACTGTGCAATTGTTGCTTCAAACGGCAAGATTTTGGGAGTTGTTCCAAAGATCAACATTCCCAACTACCAGGAGTTCTATGAAACCAGATGGTTTGCCCCGGCTCTGCCTCATGAAGAGATGGTGGACTTTGGGGACTATCAGGTTCCGATGGGCAAGAAGCTCATTTTTACCTGCAACCAGTTGCCGGACTTCCGCCTTGCATGCGAGGTCTGTGAAGACCTTTGGGTTCCCAACCCTCCAAGTGTAAACCACACCATTAACGGTGCAACAGTGATAGCCAACCTCTCAGCCAGCGACGAGTACGCCGGAAAGTCTGATTACAGACAGCGCCTTGTTGAAGGGCAGAGTGCCCGCCTTGTGTGCGGTTACATCTACTCAGATGCAGGACTTGGAGAAAGCACAACAGATCTGGTCTTTACAGGAAACGACATTATCTGTGAAGACGGTCAGTGCATTGCACATCACAGCATGTGTGAAGACAAACTCCTGGTTACAGAGCTTGATGTCCAGCGCCTTGCCCATGAAAGAAGAATGAAAAACACCTTTGTCACTACAAACGACAAAGAGTACAGATACATAGGTTTTGACATTGAGATGGGAGACACCATGCTCACAAGAACCTATGAAAGTCTTCCCTTTATCCCGTCAGATCCGGAGGAAAGATTTGCAAGGGCAGAAGAGGTTTTAAAACTTCAGTCTCTGGGTCTTGTGAGCAGAATGGCCCACATAAGATCCAAGGCTGCAGTAATAGGAATTTCCGGAGGCCTTGATTCAACACTTGCACTTTTGGTAACTGCAAGAGCCTTTGATCGCTTAAAGTACAGCAGAAACGACATTATCTGCGTTACAATGCCGTGCTTCGGAACATCTGACAGAACAAAAAACAACGCAGTAGACCTAGTCAGAGAGCTTGGAGCCAGCCTTATGACTGTGGATATCTCAGAAGCAGTACTCAAGCACTTTGAAGACATTGGCCAAGACCCCGATACCTTTGATGTTACCTATGAAAACTCACAGGCCAGAGAGAGAACCCAGGTTCTTATGGACCTTGCAAACAAACTCAACGCCATAGTCATTGGAACAGGAGACCTGTCAGAACTTGCCCTCGGATGGGCAACCTACAACGGAGACCACATGTCAAACTACGGTGTAAATGCAGGTGTTCCCAAAACGCTGGTCAGGGCCCTTGTTGAGCATGAGGCAAACTGCACGGACAATGAGAACCTTAAAGACATTCTCATGTCTATCATTGACACACCGATCAGTCCTGAACTTGTACCGGGAAAGCAGGAAACAGAAGACCTTGTTGGCCCATATGAGTTGCACGACTTTTTTATTTACCATACACTTCGTTGGGGATGTTCACCTTCAAAGGTTTACCGTCTTGCAAAGTATGTCTTTGAAAACAGGTACTCCGACCAGGTGATAGCAAAGTGGCTTGAAACCTTCTATTCAAGGTTCTTTGCACAGCAGTTTAAGAGAAGCTGCCTTCCCGACGGGCCAAAGGTAGGTTCCGTATCCCTGTCACCCAGAGGCGACTGGCGCATGCCGTCAGATGCCACAGTCAAAGAGTGGAAGAGGGAACTCAGGGCGGAACTGGAGGATTGAAAAGAATGAAGAAAAAGTTACTGATTCTGCTTGTTCTTTTGCTGGCTGCTACAGCTGTATGGGCAGATTCTTCAAAATATTCAAAATACTATTTCAGCATGGGTCTTAACCTAAGTAAGAGTGATCACGTTTTTCATAACGAGAGTGCCTTTGATGACATAGGCCTTGGAGGAGACCCCAACAAAACCAGCGGAATTGCCGTCGGTGCTGAAATGAGACTGAACCTTGGCTACTTCAGACTCAACATTACCGGAGACTTTTCCGTTTTGGCTCCGCAGCTTTTGTACTTCAACGGAATGTCAGACATTGGTATTGCTTTTGATATAAAGAATGTTGTCGGAATCGGCTTGGGACTTGGACCCAACATGACCTTCCTCTTTCCCAGTGACGGCAGCACTCCCTACTACATTACAGATGATGACACAGCTCCCGATCATGCAAGTGTCTTCTATGCGTGGGTTCATTCTCCTGTTAACTACAGCATTAAACTTGATGCAATAATCGGACCGGTAATGAGAGTAGGACTTTCCTATACTTTCCCAACCCAGTTCAACCTTGAAAAGTTTGAACTTGAAAAGCTTAATCCGTTCATTAAGGGCAACTTTGACAAAGGAAAGATTTCATTCTTTGTTCTGATGAGAATGTTCTGATAGGGAGGAAACATGAAAGGATTTTTGATTGGTTTACTTGTTGCAATTATCAGTTTCTTTGTTTTCTTCTTTTTCATGCCAAACATTGCAGACCGCTATCTTGGCGTTAGCATGAAGAACGGCCAGGTTGCCCGTGAAATTCAACCGGTTCTCAAGGAGGTTCAGAAAACTGCCGTTAACACAGTAAGCACAGTAAATGACGGCATTCAGAATCTGATTAAGAATTCCAACGGTAACTGATATGGAAAAACAAAAACCGACATTATTTGTAATTGACGGATACGGACAGATCTACAGAAGCTACTACGCCTTCCTGTCCAATCCGCTTTTGGACAAAGACGGCAACAACATAAGTGCCGTCTTCGGTTTTTTCAATACCCTGATTTCACTGATAAGACAGTACAAACCTGACTATCTTGCAGTTGCCTTGGACAGTAAGGGAAAGACTTTCAGACATGATTTGTTCCCCCTTTACAAAGCAAACAGAGACAAAACTCCCCAGGACCTTCATGACCAGATTCCGGTAATTACAGATATCTTGGAGCAGGCCGGAATAAAGCACTTTGCAATAACCGGCATGGAAGCTGATGACATTATTGCCACCCTTGCAGAGAACTTCTCAAAGAAGAATGTTCATACCGTCATGGTCACAGGGGACAAGGATCTTCTTCAACTTGTCAATGAGAGCACCAGTGCCCTAAGACCTCCCCGAAAGGGAGAGCACGAGTGGGGCTATTGCACTGAGGAAGGGGTAAAAAACCTCTTTGGAGTGCTTCCAAGCCAGATTGTGGACTACCTGACCATCCTTGGGGACAGCTCGGACAACGTTCCCGGAATTGCCGGTATTGGCGAGAAGGGCGCTGTGAACCTGCTTACCGAGTGGGGAAGCCTTGATAACGCATACAGTAATATTGAAAGCATAAAAGGCAGCCTTAAGACTAAGCTTGAAAACGGGAAAGAGGGCATACAGCTGTCCAAAACGCTGATTCAGCTGAAGTCAGATCTGTTTGCCGTCAGCGATGACGATATGGAAAGCTACCGCGTAAGCTCAATTTCCTGGGACAATGCAGTAACCGCCTTTGCCCAACTTGGCTCTGAGCGCCTGATAGCTGCAGCTTCCAGAATGCTAAAGCCGGGAACTGACATAAAGGCCTTAAAAGAAAAGGCCATAGTCAAACCTAAGGTACAGGCTGCAGCACCTGATCAGGAACAAAGTCTGAAACTTCCCTCGGACTGTGCTGTAGGTTATGACATTCAGGGTCCTGTGGAAGGTAAGCGCATCTTTGACACAATGATTGCCGCATGGATGCTGGACAGCAATGCAGGGCACTATGAACTTGAAGGCCTTTTTAACAAGTACAGCGTTACAAGCGTAGAAGAGCTTGCAGATGTTTTATATTCAAAGCTTGTAAGCCAAGGCTTGGACAAGCTTTTCTTTGACATGGAAATGCCTCTTTTACTCATCCTCAGAAGGATGGAAAAAGAGGGAATAATGATAGACAAGAAGGTTCTCTCTGATTATGCCCAAGAGCTTAAACAGAAGTGCGACAGTGCAGAAAAAGAAGTGTATGCACACGTTGGTCATCCGTTTAATCTGAACTCTCCGAAGCAGCTTCAGGAGATTCTGTTTGTTGAACGCGACCTTCCTACAGGAAAGAAGACTCACTCAGGTTTTTCAACAGATTCAGAGGTTCTTGAAGAACTTGCAAATACCACAAAGGACCCTGTTCCCGCTCTGATTTTGCAGTACAGGGCTCTGAGTAAACTTCTTAACACCTACGTTTTAACACTGCCTCTTCTTGCAGACTCAGAGAACAGAATTCACACTTCATTCCTGCAAACCGGAACTTCCACAGGAAGGCTTTCCAGTAAGAACCCAAATTTGCAGAACATACCTATCAGAACCGAAGAAGGCAGGCGCATAAGAGCTGCATTTACAGCCGGCGAGGGGAAGGTTCTTCTTTCTGCCGACTATGCCCAGATTGAGCTTGCAGTTCTTGCCCACATCTCTGAGGACCCTGAGCTTTGCAAGGCCTTTTCAGATGGCTCTGATGTTCACAGGGAAACTGCTGCGCTGATTTTCAACCAGTTCCCCGATTTTGTCACAGCTGACCAGAGACGAATTGCAAAAACAATCAACTTCGGTGTTATCTATGGCATGTCAGCCTTCCGCCTTGCACGGGATTTGGGTATTTCCAGAACAGATGCTCAGAACTTCATAAAGACCTACTTTGAACGCTACAAGGGCGTAACAGGTTTTATTGATTCCACAATTGAGAAGGCCCGCGAGCAGGGTTTTGTTACCACAATGGGCGGCCATGTGCGTAAGATTACAGAGATTAACAGCTCCAACAAGGTTGTCCGTCAGGCAGCCGAACGCATGGCTGTAAACTCGGTAATCCAGGGCAGTGCTGCAGAGATTGTCAAACTTGCAATGATTTCAATTGACTCTCAGCTTTCAAAGCAGAACCTTAAATCAAAGCTGATTCTCCAGGTACACGACGAGGTTATCTTAGAGGTTCCTAAAGACGAACTTGAAAAAGTCACTGCCTTGGTTAAGGACTGCATGATAAATGCAGTCAAACTGAGAATTCCGCTCAGGGTAAGCATTGAAAACGGCAAAACATGGGGAGAGATGCACTGATGCGTATTGGTCTTACCGGCAGAATCTGCTGCGGCAAGAACTACATAGGACGCCTTCTGACTTTCCGCGGTTTTGAGGTCTGGGATCTTGACCGTGTGGCCCAGAAGATAAGAAGCAACATGCGCACAGAGGTAATGAATCTCTTGGGAACAACGGACAGCAAGGAAATTGCCTCAATAGTTTTCAATAACCCCCAAAAGCTCCACGCCCTTGAAAATCTGATCTATCCGGAACTTAAAAAACAGATTGAAGAATATCCCTATGACCTTGTTTTAAACGGGGCGCTGCTACACAGGTCGGGCTTTGATAAACTGTGTGATTTTGTAATTTACGTAGATGCACCGGTAGAAGAGAGAAAGAGGCGCTCTGAAGCCTATCGCGGTCTTAGTGAAGAAGAATTCTTAAGACGGGATAAGGCCCAGGAGGATGTTGACCCTGAAAAGAGTCAGTACAACTGTCCTGTAGCTGTAATTGAAAACTTTGGAAAAACAGATGCCGCCCTTATTGCGGATCTGGATACAATCTTCTCTCACCCTCCAAAGTTCTGAAAGTCCAAACTCCGTTTTCAAAACCCTCAATGTAAGAACCGCAAAGGGGCACTTTACCGCCGCCCTGAGGAAGGTCTGCTGCATACACAGGCATTGCAAGTCCGCTTAGGCGGCGTCTGAGTTCTCTTTCAATCTGAAGACCTTTTTCAAGAGGAACTCTGAAGCCTGATGTACCGCTTACCAAGTCTCCCTGAAACAGGTAGTAGGGTTTGATTCTTGCAAATACAAGGGCATTGCAAAGCTCTTCCAACACATCTGCACTATCATTTACACCGTTAAGCAGAACGCTTTGGTTCATTGCAGGAATTCCTGCATCTATGAACTTTGCACAAGCCTGAGTTGCCTGCTCTGTTAATTCACGCGGGTGGTTGAACTGAACCATCAGATAGAACGGGGCGCTTTTGAACTTCTTAAAGACTTTGATAAGGTTGTCTGTAATGCGTGAGGGCTGAACTGCAACCATGCGTGTGCAGATTCTGATAATCAGATCCGGTCTTGCCTCTCTTAAAATGCTGACCATTTCTTCAAGAGAAGAGTCGGAGAGGGTGAGAGGGTCTCCGCCTGTAAGAAGAAGCTCTTTTATCTTTTTATTCTCTTTAAGATACTCTGCTGCATCCAGAACTTCATCTCTTGTTGCAGGGCCCTGCATGTTTCCTGTAAAGCGGCGTCTGAAGCAGTGCCTGCAGTACTGGGCACAGATATCTGTTGCTAAGAAGGCTACGCGGCTTTCATAGCGGTGGATAAGGCGCCCTGTTTTGCTGTTTTCAAGTTCTGCAAGCGGATCGGGATTCTCCAGAGGGCCAAGTCTGTTCTCCTTTGAAGAGGGGACAACCTGACGTCTGAGAGAGTCATTGACGTCTTTAGGGTCAATTAAATTCATGTAGTAGTCTGTAATGAGCAGAGGAAGACTGAGTTTGTCTTCCTTCCATGCCTTTTCTTCTGCAGTGAGGCTGATTTTGTTTTCAAGTTGCTCAAGTGTGCAAATGCTCATTTCAATAAACGTACGTGTCAGATAAATAATAAAAGACTGTTGCATTTTTCTGCAACAGTCCTTTAACTTCGTAACCGAACTTGGGAATAGGTCAGTCGTTGACTCTTTCCAGATATTCCTTTGTTTCTGTGTTTACGCGGATCTTTTCACCCTGCTTGATGAAGATTGGAACTCTGACTCTAAGACCTGTCTCTGTGGTAACAAACTTTGTTGCACCCTGGACTGTGTCTCCCTTGATTGCTTCTTCAGCTTCTGCAACTGTGTAGACAACCTTGGAAGGAATCTGGATGTCAAGAATCTCATCATTCCATGTTGTGCAGCGGTAGGATTCTCCGTCCTTCATAAGAAGTTCATAACCTTCAAAGTTTGCCATGGGAACTGAAACATCTTCGTATGTTTCGTTGTTCATCATGTGGAAGAATTCACCGTCGTTGTATGTGTACTGGTAGTCAAGGATTTCAACGTTAATGTCTTCAACGCTGTCCTGGCTCTTAATGGTTTCTGAAAGGACCTGGCCTGTTGTGGGGCTCTTCAGCTTAAGTCTTACAAATGCAGAACCCTTACCGGGGTTAACAAATTCCCTTTCAATACAGATGAAGGGCTGATCTTTGATAAGCAGTGCTGTTCCTTTTTCAATCTGACCTGCTTTAATTGACATATCTCACCTCAGATAATTCAAGTTTCAACCGATAATAACATAAAGGTAAAAAAACTGGAAGTGTCTTTCCTTTTCTGATACGATATCCGATTAGGAGAATAATATGAAAAAACTTTCAATTGCACTTATTGCACTATTCGCCGTTCTGGCTCTTACATCATGCGGCTCATTATTTGAAGTTTATGTTCCTGCTACTCCGGTAGCACCGGCAACACCGGTTGTAACTCCTGTTGCACAGAATCCTGCAATTCCGTCTACTGTTTCAAAGTACCATGTTGAATCAACACAGTTCGGAAGAATCAAGGTTAACATTACTTCAGGTATGATCAGAGCTCTTGGTTACAGAGACGGAGATTCAATTGTAGTCAGATTCGGAAACGGTCCTGAATTCACAGCAGTCATTTATGACAACAGAATGAACCTGGACAGCGGAGTTCTGGGAATGAATCTCTCTGTATTTGATGACCAGTTCATTGAAATTGAACAGCGCGGTTCAATGGATACTGCAAAGCTTCTGGGCGTCAATGTAAATGACCCGGTTTACTTCCCGTATCTTTACTAATTTAGTTCTCATTTTTATGTTGGCCATTTGCCCCTGCGTTTTTGCAGGAGAAGCAATGGCCAACATTCAGGTTCTGTCACTTCATGAGAGCGTTGATTTCATTCTTGATTTTGATGATTCTCTTTTTGACAGCGACTCAAGAACCTACAACCACGAAATGGCCGTCACAAGTATGTGTATGGCCATGTCTGCATTCAGACCTTACAAATCCGAATCCAACAACTTCTCAAGCCCGGATGAAAGCCTTCTTTCCTTTCTGACATCTGCAGGCTTTTCAGATTTTGTAAGTGATGACTATGACAAAAATCCTTCTTTATACACAGTAGCTACAGCCATAGGGCGCAAGACTCTGACGGACTCCGACGGCAATCCGTACACATTAATTGCAGTAGGAGTGTGCGGCGGAGGTTATGCGGATGAATGGCTGAGTAACTTTACCGTAGGAAATGATAACCGCCACAAAGGCTTTGACAGTGCAGCCCACACGGTTGTTAACAGAATCTTCGGCTACATTGGAACGCGTAATATTACCGGCCGTATCAAGGTCTGGATCAGCGGATACAGCCGTGCAGCTGCTGTTTCAAACATTGCTGCAGCAGATCTGACTTCAAGCGGTTTTTTCAGAGAAGAGGATGTTTTTGCCTACACATTTGCAACTCCCAACACGGTAAAGAACCCGGAGAGGGACTATTCAAACATTTTCAACATTGTAGGTCAGTACGACATTGTTCCTATGGTTCCGCTTTCAGTTTGGGGCTTTAAACGCTACGGAATTGTTCTTACAACCCCGCTTCAGGAAACTGACAGCAACTACATAAGCCGCTTACAGGCAGGACCGGATGCAGTACACAGAATGTTCACCGGCACTTCTTACTGGAACAACGTTGAGCTTAACAACGAACTTCACACAATGCTCTGCTTCTTAGCAGAGATCTGTCCTACAACTGAAATTTATGAAAAGTGCATGCAGGACCGCATTATCTCAATTATGAGTAACCGTAATCCTGTAAACATTCTGCGCAATCTGTTTGAAATGGCAGATGACGAGCGCCTGATTACAGATGAAAACAAGGATGAAGCAAACCAGTTTATCAACCGTTTTGCCCGTCTTATCTATAACGTTCTTACCGGAAGCACTGACAATGATCAGTGGAATTCCGACACTCCCATTGTGGCTAACTTGGCCCATGAACACGGCCCAGAGGTCTACTTTTCTTGGGTCATGGGCGGCAACCCCCAGGTCTCCTTCACCCAGAACCACGCCTACGCAACGATAGGAATCTACCCCCTTGAAAAGGACGGAGACTATGTTCTCAAAGTAGTGGATGAGAGTGACGGCTCAACGGTAGCTGAAGTGGGGGAGTCCGTGGTCACTTACCACAGCGAATTGTTCCATCCGCACGTGGCGATATCGCCCGACAGGGCTCTGTTCCGTCTTCCTTTGGACGGGAAATATTCAATTGTGGTGGAGAGTGAGGGAAGCTGCGAGTACGCCGTAATCTACATGCCTACCGAGCCTGCAGGCTTTATCAGTGAGGACATATACCTGACCTTCAAAACGCTGGAGGGCGGCCGTTCTGTTGCCTTTACCACAGGCATGGACATGACAGACGAGTGGGACTTCTTCTCCGTAGAAAACGACGGCTTTAATGTAAACGAAATTCGCCTAATCCAGGGCTACGAAAAGCTTCCGGTCAGCTGGAGAACCATTGTCATTTCCCTGATTGTTTCTCCGGTTATCCTAATCATGTTCATTACATGGATTGCTCTGTTTGTGTCTTCAAAGGTCAGAAAAACCCACTTCAGCAGCCTTGATTACCTGCTTGGCTGCATCCTGGTGCTTCTTGCAATCTTTGATGCAATCTTCATGTTGATTGTGCGCGTTCTTGCCTACCAGCTTCTGATAAGGTTCCTGATCGGTCTGGTTCTTTTCCTTGTTTCAATGAGAAGGGAAAAGGGCTTTACAGCAGTATCTGCACTTCTTTTAGTGTTCTCTGTTGCAAACCTTGTTCTGGTTCTTGAACTTACTGTAAGCCTCTGTTTAATGGCGGCAGGGTACATCTTCATGATTGTTATCTGCATCCGTAAGAATAAGCTTGCCGTAAACAAAATAATCTACTGGGTGGCAGTTTCCGCAATACTGTGTGCTTTGCTCAGGTTCAGACAGGGCTTTAGCATTCTTGATTTGGCAATGGTGTCTGCTGCAGCTCTTATTCCGTTTGCTGCCTGGGATTACTCTCAGAGCTTCAGGCATGCAGGACTCTTACTGCTGGTTCAGGATGTTGCCTACAAGATTTTCCTGTATTCGGTTGACCGCTATATTTCCCTCTATCTGTTCTACATGAGTGCCTTCTACTTGGCACTTTTGATTATTGCAATGAGTGGCAAGAAACCGAAAATAGAGTATAATAATCAAAAGAAGGAGATTGAAAATGGCTGATAAAGAAGTAAAAGATGTTCATGAACTGAATTTCTATGAAGGAAAAGGTTGGGGTGTAAAGCGCCAGAACAGCGATAAGGTTATCAAGTACTTTAAGACTAAAATTGAGGCTACAGAGTATCTGGTAAAGGTTTCTGAGAACCAGAAGACAACAGTTGTCATCCATCTGAAGAACGGAAAGTATCAGAAGTTTGATAACGCTATGCGTGCTCTTTCCTATGCCAAAACAGCAAAAGAAGACTGATAACTGCTTTGTTGTAAGTGCCTGCCTTACAGGGCAGAACTGTAAGTACAACGGAACAAATAATTACAATGTCACTGTTGTTCAGATTCTGGACAACAGTGATTTTGTATGTGTTTGTCCTGAAGTTCTTGGAGGCCTTCCGTGTCCCAGAGTTCCTGCAGAAATTGTAAACGGAGTTGTTACCGCCTCTGACGGAACTGTTGTTGACAAGGCCTTTAGAGAAGGGGCACAGAAGGCTTTGGAAATTGCAAAAAAGCATGGTGCAACAACAGCAATTCTTCAGCCCAGAAGCCCGTCATGCGGTGTAAGCGAAATCTACAACGGAGAGTTTTCAAAAACCTTGATTCTCGGCTCCGGTGTATTTGCTTCACTTTTAAGAAAGAACGGAATCAGAATCCTCAATGCGTTTGAAATCAGAAAATCTGAAATGGCGGATCTTAAGCGCATTATGCAAATCTACAGCCTTGCACGTGACTTTATGGTCATGAGCGGCAATCCCAACCAGTGGGGTCCTACAAACTGGCCGCCTGCATCTTTGATTGAAAACGATATTCAAAACGGCCACAGCTATGTCTGCACTTACTCTGGCAGAATTGTAGGCACGTTTTACTACAACTTCGGAAACGATATTGAGCCTACTTACCGCCACATTGAAGACGGTTCTTGGATGGATTCTTCCAACTACGGTGTTGTGCATAGAATTGCCTCCGACGGAAGCGTGAAGGGTGTTGGGACGTTCTGCCTTCTGTGGGCCTTTGCCAAAAGCGGGCACCTGAGAATTGATACGCATGGGGACAATGCGGTGATGCAGGCTCTGTTGAAAAAATGCGGCTTTAAGCACTGCGGAACCATCTATGTTGAAGAAGACAAGTATCCGCGTCTTGCCTTTGAGAAGACCTGTCAATAGTATTGTACTTGCCATGGACGTAATTGTTATTTCTGCTCAGGCTGTTTTTCCTCTTTTGGGTTTTATGATGATAGGGTACTTTTTCAGAAAGAAGAACTTTCTGGATGAGAGCTCTACAAAGCAGCTGAACCTGATCTGTTTCAGATTCTTTTTGTCCCTTACCTGCGCTGAAACCATCTACAAGGCCGATATCCGTCAGATTGCAGAGCCTCTTCCGATAATAATTGTCTCTTTAAGCATAATAATTACCTTCCTTGTTGCCTGGCTGATTGTTCCACGTTTTATAAAGCAGAAGGATCAGATTCCGGTAATGATTCAGGGAATCTACAAGACAAATTACACCCTTGTAGGACTGTCCGTTGCTAAGAGCATCTGCGGTGAAAACAACGTTGGAATGGTTTCTCTGATAACTGTTCTTCTTGTTCCTATCAACAACGTACTTTCCGTCTACATCTTTGAGCGCTACACGGGAAACAAGGGCTCGGGGACTCCCATGATAGTCAGAATTCTGAAGAACCCTCTGGTTCTTGGAAGCCTGATAGGTATTGCCCTCAACCTTTCCGGAATAGTAATTCCTAAGTGGATAATGACTGGTTTTATTGCCAAGCTCAGCGCCCTTACAACACCGCTTTCAATGATAGCTCTGGGAGCCTCTTTCAACTTTTCAAAGGTTCCCCTCTACAAGACAAAGATTGCCTGGGCAGTGTTTGCAAAGCTTGTTTTGGTTCCCATGTTTGTCCTTCCTGTAACAATCCTTCTGGGCGTTAGGGGAGCCTCTCTGATTGCCGTTGCAATCTATGCAGTGGCCCCCAATGCAGTTAACTCTTTCAACACTGCTGTGGCCATGGGCGGAGACGGAGATCTGGCCAACGAGATTGTAGTAATGTCTGCAATTGTCAGCATCCTAACAATGTTTGGCTGGTTCCTGCTGATTGGGTATACAGTAGGCTTTGGAGTCTAGGCTTATTGTACAAAATCCGTTTCTGATTCAGGACCGCTTACAACAACTGTAAGCCTGTTTGGCAGGCAGATAATAGCCTGTCCGTCGGCATCAATAAAGCCCTGGTACGTACACAGTTTGTCAGGGCAATCTGCATGTATCATGTGGGCACGACCGTCCTTAATTTCCAGTACATTTGTGCCGCCGTTTAATTCATATATGCCGTCTTTTGAAAGCCTTATCCTCTGAACTTCTATGCCGTTTACCGAAACCACGGCCCAGGCTCCCGGCTTTTGTGTCAGTCTGATAACAAGAAATAGTACAGCTGCAAGGGCAAGGAGGCTGGCTATCAGAATAATATCGGCTTTCTTTTTCATGTTATTTATATTATGCTTTAATCGTTTCTTTTACAAACAGAGGTAAGTATGAAAAAATTTATCGGAATTGCCGGTGCTACGGCGATAGTTTGTCTTGCAGTTATTCTTCTGTGCTTTGGTTTGGACAAAGGCTTGAAGAGTGGCCCCAAAGTAGACGCTCCGTCAACTGCAGTTACTGTCAAAGGTTCTGCAAAAGGTTTGAACGGTCCTGTTGAACTTGAAATTGTTGCATCAGACAATCACGTTTACAGCATAAAAGTTCTTTCCCATTCAGAAACACAGGGAATTGGAACAGTTGCTCTTGAGCAGCTTCCTCCTCAGATTATTGCAGAGCAGAGTCTGAACGTAGATGTTGTTTCCGGAGCTACAATCACATCCAACGCAATCAAGAACGCAATTATCAATGCCTTTGACAATGCCGGTCTTGACAGCACACAGCTTCAGAATAAGGCAGTTGCCTCCCCAGCAAAGGCTCGTGAGGACAAAACCTACACAACAGACGTAGTTGTTATCGGAGCCGGCGGTGCAGGTATGACAGCAGCAATTGAGGCCAAAGATGCCGGTTGCAACGTAATTGTCATTGAAAGCACAGCCATGGTTGGAGGAAACTCAATTCGCTCCACAGGCGGAATTAACGCAGCAGAGACTCCTTATCAGCAGCTTAACGCCTTTGGCGAGAGTGCCGGAGTTGAAAAGATGCTTGCTTCTGCCGCTTCAGATGCCTACAAAGACAATGCAGAAATCCAGGCCCTGCTCAAGACTGTTACAAAGCAGTGGGAAGACTACAAAGCAAACCCCAACGGCTACTTTGACTCTACCGAGCTTTTCAGACTTGATACCATGGTTGGCGGTGGCGGAAAGAACGACCCCGCACTTGTCAAAACTCTTGCAGACGACAGCAACGACGCAATCCAGTGGCTTGACTCCATTGGCGGAAGCATGCCCAGCGTTTCAAGCTTTGGCGGTGCATCAGTCAAGAGAATTCACAGACCTGTAGATGCCAACGGCAAGACCCTTTCCGTAGGTACTTTCATTGTTCCTGTCCTTGAGAAGAACCTCAAATCAAGAGGCATTGAACTTCTTCTTGAGCACACAGCAGTCAAGCTTCTTACAGATGAAAAGGGCAACGTCTGCGGCGTAGTTGCAAACACACCTAACGGCAGTGTAATCACAATCAAGGCCAAGGCAGTTGTTCTTGCAACAGGCGGATTCGGTTCCAACAAGGAAATGGTTGTTTCTTACAAACCTGAACTTGCAGGCTTCCTCTCAACAAACGCACCCGGAATCCTTGGTCAGGGTATTGTCCTTGCCGGTGAAGTAGGGGCACAGATGGTTGATCTGGACCAGATTCAGATTCACCCCACAGTCCATGCAGACACAGGTTCTCTCATTACCGAAGGCCTCAGAGGCGACGGTGCAATCCTTGTTAACCAGAACGGTGAGCGTTTCTACGACGAAGTTTCAACCAGAGACAAGGTTTCTGCAGCAGAGATTGCCCAGCCGGGTTCAATCGGTTGGCTGATTGTTGACGGCAGAATGACAGATGCCTCAACCGTCATTCAGGGCTACATTAAGAAGGGTATGACTGTAAGCGGCAACACCTATGCAGAACTTGCCAAGGCTATGGGCGTTCCTGAAGCTTCCTTTGAAAAGACAATGAACAAGTGGAACAGTTATGTTGCAGCCAAGTCTGACCCCGACTTTGGCAGAACAAGCTTTGCCAAACCCCTTGATCAGGCTCCTTACTATGCAATTCGCGTAACACCGGGAATTCACCACACAATGGGCGGAGTTAAGATCAATGAAAAGACCCAGGTTATCAACACCCAGGGTAAGGTAATTACCGGATTGTTTGCAGCAGGTGAGGTCACAGGCGGAGTCCACGGCGGTAACCGTCTTGGCGGAAACGCTGTTGCAGACTTTGTTGTCTTTGGCCGCATTGCAGGCCAGCAGGCAGCTGCATTGGCAAAGAGTAAATAATTAGATAATTGGCCCTGATTATTCAAATTTTGAATAATTGGGGC
>CADCOT010000049.1 GCA_902803145.1 uncultured Spirochaetales bacterium
CGAAAAACTCTTCTGGTCCCTTCTTGGAGAGAAATACACAGATGACGAACTTGAGAGAATCTTCCCCAGAGCCAAGGCCGAACTTGACGGTCATGACAAGGAAAACCAGATCCTCAAGATTGAACTTAACGACACCAACCGTCCTGACCTTTGGAGCCCCATGGGTCTTGCCAGACTTCTTAAGAACTACAGCAACCCCAAGGTATGCCAGTACGATTTCTTCTCAAGCAAGGAATACACAGCAGATAACGAAGGACGTGAACTTCATGTAGGTCCCAGGGCAAAGGAAGTTCGTGAGTTCTCCTGCGGCTTTGTTGCAGACGGAAAGGCTGTAGACAACGATATTCTTCTTACTCTGATTCAGAGTCAGGAGAAACTATGCTTCAACTTCGGTCGTAAGAGACGCACCATTGCAATGGGAATCTATCGCAACAACCTGATTAAATACCCAATCCACTATGACGGTGCAGATCCGGATAAGGCACACTTTGTTCCTCTTCACATGGAAGAAGACCTGACCCTGCGCCAGATTTGTGAAAAGCATCCTAAGGGAATTGAGTACGGCTACATTGTCAAGGACAAGCCGGTTTATCCCTACCTTACAGATGACAACGGAGACACTCTGAGCTTCCCGCCTGTAATCAACAGCGCAAGAATCGGAGCTGTTGAAGTTGGAGATGACAATCTGTTTGTTGAAATGACAGGCCCCATTCTGAAGGACATTCTGCTTTGTGCATCAATTATGGCTTGTGACATGGCAGATCTTGGATTTACCATCCACCCGGTAAAGGTTGTCTATCCCTACGAAACAGAGTTCGGAAAAGAAATTACAGTTCCCTACTACTTCCAGCAGCCGCAGTCCTGCACACTGCAGCAGATTCGCACCACACTCGGTGAGGATATGAGCATGCAGGATGTTCAGGAAGCCCTGCTCAGAATGGGCGTTTACAGCGTTGCTCAGGATGATACTGTTTACATTACATGTCCCGAGTACAGAAACGACTTTTTGCATGCTGTGGACATCGTCGAAGACGTAATGATCGGATACGGGCTTGAGAACTTTACCCCGATAATTCCTAAGGACTTTACAGTCGGAAGACTCAGTGCAGCTGAAGAGCTTTCCCGCAAGGTAAAGGACCTTCTTGTAGGAATGGGCTTCCAGGAAATGATGTACAATTACCTGGGAAGCAAGCAGGAGTATTTGGACAACATGTGCATGGACAGCAGTAAGGCAATCTTTATTGCAAATCCCATGACAGAGAACTTTGAAGTTGTCAGACCTTCTGTTCTCCCGTCTCTGCTCAAGAGTGAAAGCATCTCCGGAAATGCCGCCTACCCGCACAGGATTTTTGAAATTGGAAAGACTGCATGCAGGGATGAATCCGACAACAGCGGAACAAGAACTTCTAACACCCTTGGTTTCCTTCTTGCAGATCCGTCAGCAGCCGGTTTCAACGACATTAACAGCATTGTGAACACACTCATGTACTTCCTCAAACAGGAGTACACACTCAGTGCTCCTCAGGATGACCCCAGATTCATTGCCGGACGTTGTGCACAGATTGTATGCAAGGGCAAGGTAATTGGAATCTTCGGAGAACTTCATCCTCAGGTACTTGAAAATTGGAACTGCAGTGTTCCTGCAGTCGTATGCGAATTGGACATTGACAGTCTGCTTTAAGAAAAATGGACAAGGCGCTTTATGTTGACGCTCTGCGTCTGATGCTTGATTCCAGATTCTTTGAAGAAAAAACGGAAGAACTGTTCAAGCAGGGTCTGATTCACGGAACCACTCATCTTGCAAATGGCCAGGAGGCCAGCCAGGCAGGTTTGTGCATGGCCATCAAAGACGGCGATTGGATTGTCCCTACTCACAGATGCCACGGCTTTACAATTTGCCGCGGCAGTTCTCCGTTTGCAATGTTTTCTGAAATGTTCGGCTCCGCCCACGGTCTTGCAAAAGGTTTGGGCGGAAGCATGCACATGCCCGACAGCTCTCATTGGAACCTGGGCTCTTCAGCCGTTGTAGGTTCCGGAGTTCCGCTTGCTACGGGAATTGCATACAGCATGAAGCGCAAAGGCCTTAACAATCTTTCTGTTGCCATCTTCGGTGACGGAGCATCAAGCCGCGGAAGTGTTCATGAGAGCATGAACCTTGCTTCTATTTGGAAACTTCCCGTTCTCTTTTACTGTGAAAACAACAAGTACGGAATGAGTGCATCCAGCGACAAGATGGTCAGCGTTCCTAAAGTCTCAGACCGCGCCGCAGCATATTCAATGAGCGGAACAACGGTTGACGGAAATGATGTAACTGCCGTCTATGATGCAGTTATCAATGCATGCAACCACATAAGAAGCGGAAAAGGCCCCTATCTTCTTGAAGTAATGACTTACAGAACAAAGGGACACTCAAAGAGCGACAGAAGACTTTACAGAACAGCTGAAGAAGAAGCCTTCTGGCTTGCAAAAGACCCGATTGAGCACTTAAAGCGCCTTATTCTGAAAGAAGGCATCTTGGACCAGAAGCAGATAGACGCACTTGTTTCCGAGCGCAGACAGTACATAGAAGACCAGGCAAATCTTGCCCTTGAAAAGGCATCTGACAGACTTACATCTGACCAAGCCCTGGATCTGGTCTATGCAAAGGAGGCCCTATGACTTTCAGAGAGGCTATCCGCAAAGCATTGGCAGATTCAATGGCCAAAGACAAAAACGTTGTTCTGTTCGGAGAAGATGTAGGAGTTTACGGCGGCTGTTTCAAGGTTACAGAAGGCCTTATCAAAAGCTTCCCGGACCAGGTAATTGACACCCCGGTTTCAGAGGAAGGCTTTACAGGCATGGCTGTAGGAGCAGCAATGATGGGTCTTAGGCCTGTTGTTGAGATAATGTACGCAGACTTCTTCACCCTTGTCTTTGACCCGATTGTAAACCACGCAGCAAAGACTCACTTTATGAGCGGCGGTCAGTTCTGCTGCCCGATTGTTGTAAGACTTCCCGAAGGAAGCGGCACAGGACACGGAGCCCAGCACACTCAGAGCCCTGAGGCTCTTTTCATGAACGAACCGGGAATAAAGATGGTTGCACCTTCAAATCCTTCAGATGCATACAACCTTCTTGTTTCTGCAATAAAAGACAACAACCCGGTACTCTTCTTTGAGCACAAACTGCTCTATCCGTTGGAAGGAGAGATCAAAGAAGAGAACGTTCCCATAGGCAAGGCAAAGATTGTCAGAGAAGGAACGGACCTTACAATCTACTCCTACTCACACGCAACACTTACCGCCCTTGAAACTGCACAGCTGCTTCAGAAAGACGGAATCAGCGCCTGCGTTGTGGATCTGAGAAGCCTTAAGCCTTTGGACAGAGATCTTATCCACAAAACAGCAAGGGCAACCGGAAAAGTTGTAATGATACAGGACCCCTCACCCGCCGGTTCGGTCGGTTCAGAGGTCATTTCCGCAATCAGCACAGATGCACAGACCTTCTCAAAGCTGAAGGCTCAGCCGGTTCTGATCGGAGGAAAGCAATCCCATACACCGTTCTCTAAGGAACTTGAGAAGAACACCATCCCCAACGCCGCCCAGTGCGTAAGAATAATCAAGGAGAAACTGCTATGAGAGAAGAAGATTTTTTCACATGTTCAGACGGCCACAAAACTGCTTACAACATTTGGCTCCCCGATGAAGGAACTCCCCGCTACTTTCTTCAGATTATTCACGGCATGGTTGAACACTCACTGCGCTACAACAACTTTGCAAAATTTCTTAACTCAAACGGCATAGCAGTTTTTGCAGGAGACCAGCGAGGTCACGGAAAAACAATCGCCGACGGCGATGTTCCCGGCTATTTCGGAGACAAGAACGGCTGGCTGAGAGCTTCAAAAGACAACTTTGAGCTTGCAGATTTTATCAGCAATAAATACAACGCCTCCCAGATTTTCCTTATGGGACACAGCATGGGAAGTTTCCTTGCCCGTACATCTATGGTTAATCATCCGGATTTTTACAGCGGAGTAATCATTATGGGAACAGGCTCTTCTCAGGGCATTGTAGGAAAAGCCGGAAAGGTAATTGCAAGACTTGAGATCAGAAGAAAAGGAAAAACTGCCAAGGGTTCAACAATGAACAAACTTGCATTCGGACCTTATGCAAAGAGCGTTAAGAATGCATCTACAGAATTTGACTGGCTCTCCAGTGACCCGGAGCAGGTTCAGAAATATCTGGATGACCCGCTTTGCGGCTTTGTATGTACAAACAGCTTCTACCTTGACCTGCTTTACGGAGTTGAATATGCAAACTCACGCTCAAAGGCCCAGTCACTTCCAAAGGATCTTCCCCTTCTGATTATCAGCGGAGAAGACGACCCTGTAGGCGGCATGGGAAGAGGCGTCAGAAAGGTCTACAACCTGTACAAGAAAGCAGGAATCAAAGATGTAAGCATCTCCCTTGTAAAAGGCGGACGCCACGAAATTCTCAATGAAAAAATGAGCAAAGAGGTTTTCCAGCAAATCTACGATTGGATGGAAGCAAGGAAGTAAATATGTCACGTATCAAATCAGCATGGGAACTTGCACTTGAAAAAACAGAAGGCATGACCTTTGATGAAGAAAAGCTTAAAACAGATTCTCTTATCAAAGAAGGTATGGCCCTTGCCGGCAGCTATCTTGCCAACATTGACATGAGCCTTGACCAGCTTAAAGAGAAGCTTTCCCAGGTTAAGCCTGAGGACCTGTCCACCTTCAGAAAGGGAATGGCTAATGTTGTTATTTCCAACATTGTCCTTCCTCAGGATGCCCTCTACTCCATGCGCTTTGAACGCCTTTGCCAGGTTGCAGGTGTTTTGGATTCCGCCTCCGGAACTTCTTTACTGCAACTCAAAGAATTCTTGGACGGTTACCTTGAGCAGAAGGAAGAGTTTGCACAGAGCATTCAGCAGAAGCTTCAGGCAGCAATGCGTGAAAACCCCGACCAGGTTGATCCCTCACAGTTTTCACAGATTATCCAGCAGAACCTTAAGCGCCTTGATGCCCAGTATCAGGAAACACTGGACAGGACCAAACAGACTTTGGAAAACGCATTGGTATGATGTACTACACCCAACCCTATCTTAAAACTCTTAAAACTACCGTCACATCCGTAGACGGCAACAACGTTACAACCGAGCAAACCATCTTCTACCCGGAAGGCGGCGGCCAGGACGGAGACAGAGGCTTTATTGGAAACGTAAAGGTTCTTGATACTAAGAAGGCTCCGGACGGAAACAGCATTCTGATTACAGAAGATGCCTCTTCAATCAAAGCAGGAGACTCTGTCCAGCTTGTTTTAGACTGGGAGCACAGACACACCTGTATGGTCACTCACACTGCCCAGCATCTATTAAGCGGACTTTTGTACACCATGTACGGCATAGGAACAGTTGCAGTGCACATGGCAAAGGATTATCTGACCATAGAGACAGATCAGCAGACAATTCCATCTTCTCAGATAGACGGTCTTGTTGAAAGAGCCAACAAGGAAATTCTTGCAGACAGAAAGGTCTCCTACGCAGAGATGAGCCATGAAGATGCCATGGCCCTTGGTCTGAGAAGGTCCATAAAGGTTGAAGGTCCTGTGAGAATTGTAACAATTGAAGATGTGGACCGCATTGCCTGCGGCGGTGTTCATGTATCGGGCACACTTCAGATAAGACTGATTGTTTTTACAGGTCATGAGCAGATTCGCGGCCATGAAAGACTTTACTTCAGATGCGGTCAGAGTGCAGTTGAAAACGCTGTTTCAGATAGCAAAGTAACAAAGGCCCTTTGTGCAGATTTAAGCTGTAAGGAAGAAGAGATAGTCCAAAAGGTAGAAAGTCTTTCTGCTGAACTTACACAGAAGAAGGCAAAACTTGCTCAGCTGTCACAGCAGCTTGAAACTTACAACATTAAAAACCGTCTGGATCAGAACAACATGGCCTGCTACGAAATTTCTGAAGAGGACGATATCTCAGTCACAGCACGCTGTGCAGGAAGTTTTGAAGACCTTGCCCTCTGCGTTTTGCAGAACAAGGGAGACAAAAAAGTCTGGCTGATTGTTTTAAGCGGCAGTTATAACTGCGACTTCAACCGCCTGAGATCAAGCCTGCTTGCCCCGTTTAACGCAAAAGGCGGCGGAAAGGCCCCTGTCTATCAGGGCGTTATGGAAAACTGCAATTCAGATACTTTCTTCAGCGAATTCAGGAAAAATGTCGGAGAAATCAGAGGGTGAACAATTTTCTTCTTGTTGCCTCAGATGTTCATTCGTCCTCGGATGTTTTTGAAAAGCTCTGCTCTCTTGCATCTTCAGACAAATGTCTTGCATTTCTCTATGCCGGAGACCTTGAAGCCGATGATTACTTTATCCAAGACTGCCTTAGAAAAAGAAACTTTACCTTTCTTCCTGTAAGGGGCAACTGCGACAATCCCTATGACTGGACAGATACAGGCGTACCCTTCCCTCCGGTTATGCGCACCTGCTCTTTTGCAAATCTGAACATCTGGATGAGCCACGGCCATGTTTATTCAGAGCCTGACAATCCACAGGATTATGATTTGGTGATAACAGGTCATACTCACGTAAACAGCATTCTGAAACTTGGAAACACAGTTTTTCTCAACCCCGGGTCTGCTTCAAGACCGCGCGGAAGAAGCTGTGCATCTTATGCTGTTGTAGAAATTACAGATTCACTTGCTCTTGTCAGTACCAGAGTCCTGGACAGCGCAGTCGTAATTGAACAGTGTGAGATAAGACTCAAGAAGTGACCTGATTGGAACAATTGCATCTTTTGAGCAGTTGCTTTCCGGATCTACGCAGAAGTGATTTGGAATGGTCGGAGTGTTGTCTGAAAGGAAACTGTTAATCTCTCTTACAATGCGACGGCATCTCTTTCCAAGGTTTGTTACATAGCCTTTTTCAAAATCCGGAAGACAGAAGTAGTCTCTTACAGTTTTCTTGAACAGAGAGAGGATTTTCAGCTTCAGACCTTTCAGATTTACAACCATTGGAATCAGAACCGACGGTGAAATTCCAAGGCTTTCCAAGCCCATAACTGTTTCTTCGTTGAAACTAACCCAGAATGCTGTGTTTCTTACAGTCAGCTTGGGATTGAGTGCAAAATAGACAGGGAACCAGTTTCCAAGGGCCTGGTTAATGGCCTCCGGGAAGTTTCCTCTGTAGTCAAAGGGACCGCATTCAAGGCCGTTGATGCTGTATGAACAGACATCGCCCGAATCGGGCATCTGATAATGGGTGCCGTACCCTATGGCTTCAATTATGGGATTGACCTGGGAGTTGTCGGCGAAGTTGACAGGGCGCCCGAAGGGATAGACTTTTTCCTTCTGGACCTGGTAGGCCCACCCCATTATGTTGCCCAAAGAGACGCAGTCCAGACCCATTTCAAGGGCAACATTGTAGCGCTCCATTACAACCACGGGGTCAAAACAGCCTACGTTTGAACCGAGCATTACATTTGCAGCATAGTCAGGAAGGCTCTTGTTTTCTGCTGTCCTTCTCAGATACATGAATCTGTGTTTCTTCTTTTCTGCAGGCTCTTTGCCCCACCTTCTGTCGGCCTCGTCAGAGGTAAGGTGGAAAAGACGGGGGTCTGTGCGCTTGGAAAAGTTCTCTACAGGAACCCAGCCGTAGCTTGCAGCTATCTTCATAGAAAGCAGCGTGCCTGCGCGGCGAAGTTCTTCAAGGTAGGGATTATCCGTTTCTTTTGCATTGGGGTCACTTGCATCAGGACCGCCAAAGGCAAGAATCTTTACATTTTTAAGGCCAAGTACGTAGCCCAGGCCTCCGCGGCCAAGAGGTGCTCCGTCACAGGATGCATTTGCATACAGTACCCTGTGGTCTGCTGCAGGTCCTGTAATAATTGCACCCTTTCCTGCAATACTGCCAACGCGGGACACAGGAAGGTCTGTCAGTTTTTCAGAAACCTCAAATGTAACCCCTTCAAGCTCAATTTTTACGGTACTTGTTCTTCTGAGTCTTCCGCAAAGAACAAGGGCTCTGTAGCCAAACATGGCAAGTTTTGTTCCAAAGTTGTGAGAACCTACATTGAAATACAAGGCCTTTGTCTGGGGGCTTCTGAATGCAATTGTACAGCTGTTACTGAAGGGAATATCGGAACCTATGAGGGATGAAGAAGTAATTACAACCGGGTTGTCTGCCTCATAGGCAAGAGGATTGTCGCAGTCGCTGCCTGCAAAGGCGGCCCAAAGCCTTGAAGCCAGAGCCGGACCGGATACGTAGGAACGCAGCCAGTTTGCAGGAATTTGGAATGTCTCTGAAGATTCTGTGTTCAGATGAACAACCAGGGCCCTTGCGGGAACGGCATCCCCTCCCGGGTCCAGAATTGAGTCCATTCTGAGCATCAGTTTATCCAGAGCATCTCTGTTCATTTTGCATATCCCTTAGGGTTGTTTTTCTGCCATCTCCAGGAGTCGGCACACATTCTCTTAATATCATACTTGGTTTCAAATCCAAGCACGTTCTTTGCCTTTGAGCAGTCTGCATAGCAAACAGGAAGGTCTCCCGGGCGTCTGGGTCCGATCTGATAAGGAACATTGATTGAACTTGCCTCAGAGAAGGCCTTAATTATCTCCAGAACGCTTGTTCCGCGTCCTGTTCCAATATTAAAGACATCACAGCCTTTGTGCTTTTCAGCATATTCAACTGCGCAAATATGAGCACGGGCAAGGTCTACAACGTGGATGTAGTCTCTGACTCCGGTTCCGTCAGGTGTGGGATAATCGTCTCCGAAGACGGTAACCTTTTCTCTGATTCCTACAGCTGTCTGTGAAACATAGGGAAGAAGGTTGTTGGGAATTCCGCGAGGGTCTTCTCCGATCAGGCCGCTTTCATGGGCTCCGATGGGGTTAAAGTATCTGAGAAGCACAACAGACATCTGAGGATCTGCAACACAGAGGGCTTTGAAAATCTGCTCACTCATGTACTTTGTCCAGCCGTAGGGGTTTGTGCAGTCTCCTGTCTTTGAATCTTCCTTCAGAGGCATTTTGTTGTCTCCGGAGTACACTGTTGCACTTGAGCTGAACACAAGGTTGTGGACATTGTGTTTTTTCATTACGTCACAGAGGACCAAAGAAGAATTGAGATTGTTGTCAAAGTACTCAAGAGGCTTCTGAACGCTCTCTCCTACTGCCTTAAGGCCGGCAAAATGGATTACGCAGTCAATGTGATACTTGGAAAAAATGCCGTCCAGGGCCACTGCATCACGAACATCGGCCTGCTCAAAGGAAAGCTTTTTTCCTGTAATTTTCTCCACTCTTTCGAGCGATGTCTTATGGCTGTTACAAAGATTGTCTACTACAACAACCTCATATCCTGAATTCAGAAGTTCTACACATGTATGAGAGCCGATAAAACCTGCTCCGCCGGTGACTAGAATCATTGCAATCTCCTTTCTTTTTACTATATCATTTAATGGGATAAGATGCACTATGCAGGAAAACTATCTGAATAACTTACCACCAGGATCAGAGAAATTACTCAAAAGAAGACAGAAA
>CADCOT010000050.1 GCA_902803145.1 uncultured Spirochaetales bacterium
GGTCAGAACATATGAGAATGTCCATGCAGTTGAAAATGTCAGTCTTTCCATACCTTCTAACCAGATTTTTGGAATAATCGGCCTTTCAGGTGCAGGCAAAAGCACTCTTGTACGTCTTATAAGCCTCCTTGAAAAACCGGACAGCGGGGAAGTCTGGTACGATAATACTCGTGTGGACAATCTTCCTGAAAAGGAAATTATCCAGAGAAGACGTCGCATTGGAATGATATTCCAGAACTTCAACCTATTCTCATCCCGAACCGCAGGGCAGAATATTGCCTATCCAATGGAAATCTGCAAGTATCCCAAGGAAGAAATTGAGGCAAGAGTAAAAGAGCTCTTGGAAGTTGTAGGTCTTTCAGACCGTAAAGATGCTCCCATCTCAACACTTTCCGGTGGTCAGAAACAGAGAATTGCAATTGCAAGAGCTCTTGCATGTAAGCCGGACATTCTTTTCTGTGATGAAGCAACAAGTGCCCTTGATCCTAAAACAACACAGTCAATTCTTGCCCTCATTAAGAGTATTCAGAGGAAGATGAATCTGACCGTAGTCATGATTACTCACCAGATGGAAGTTGTAAGAGACTCCTGCGATTATGTAGCAGTTCTTTCAGACGGAGTTGTTGTTGAGCAGGGGCCTGTAAAAGATCTCTTTGAGCATCCTAAAACAAATGTTACCAAAGAATTCCTCAGTCATTTGACTTCAAATACACATAAGGAAACAGAAGAGGGTGTTGTTTTCTTCTCAGACCTTCCTGCACGCTATACTTTGCGTTTTATGGACAACAAGGTTGAAACTCCTGTTATTTCAGACGTTATTCGCAAGTATGATGTTTCTTTCAACATTATCGGCGCCGGAATACAGAAGGTTGCAGATGTAAAGGTCGGAACCATGGTTTGTGATATTTCCGGAAATCCTGATGCTGTTGCAAAAGCTGTAGCATCACTGAGAAAAAGAGGAATTACTGTAGAGGAGGCACAGGTATGAGCAACATAACTCCGCAGATTTGGGGTCTTATCTGGACAAGCACTCTTCAGACTCTTCAGATGGTTTCACTTTCAACTCTGTTCTCAGTTCTTTTGGGACTGCCGCTTGGAATTTTCCTGTGCATCACAAGTCCTGCAAGCCAGGGCGGACTAAGACCAAAGCCTGTATTGAATGAAGTATTGAGCAGAATAGTAAACGTTTTGCGTTCTTTCCCGTTCATTATTCTTATTATCCTTTTGTTCCCTCTTTCAAGATTGATTGTAGGAACAGCCATAGGAACAAAATCTACAATAGTTCCGCTTTCAATAGCTGCAGCTCCTTTTGTTGCAAGACTTGTAGAAACTTCACTTAAAGAAGTTGATCCGGGAGTAATTCAGGCTGCAAGAACAATGGGTTCGACGGACAGTCAGATTGTATTTAAGGTTCTGCTTCCTGAAGCTCTGCCTTCATTGATTGCTGGTCTTACACTTACAATCATCAACCTTATCGGTTACAGCGCAATGGCCGGAGCAGTAGGCGGCGGCGGACTTGGAGACTTGGCAATCCGTTACGGATATCAGCGCTTTAGAACAGATGTTCTGTTGGTTGCAGTTGTAATAATTATCATCCTTGTAGAGCTTATTCAGTTCATCGGCAACAAAATTAGTGCAAAAATGATGTCAAAACGCTGAATATTTATGCAAAACTGTTGCAATTGCAACACGTTTCTGTGTATAGTATGGCCAATGACAACATTTAGTTTTAGAAAAACAACAATGTACTGCTCAATGATGATGCCCCTTGGGGCATAATATTCTTTTATTTTTTCATAACATTTTAATATTTATAGTAGGGACAGAAACATAAGTTTTCTGTTATAGTAATTCAACAAATTTTAGAAAATGATTAATGGGAGATTATATAATGAAGAAAGTATTAGTTTTTGCATTAGTTCTTCTTACAGCATTCTGCGTATTTGCAGGTGGAAATAAAGAAGCCAAGTCAGGAAGGATAACACTTGTTATTGCATGTACACCGGAACCTCATGCAAGCATGCTCAACCTTGTAAAGGATGATCTTGCAGCTCAGGGAATTGACCTTGTCATTCAGGAATACAATGAATACAACGTTGAGAATGAAGCAGTTGAAGCAGGTGAGGCAGATGCAAACTTCTTCCAGCATATTCCTTATATGAACAAATATATTTCAATGGGTTATCACCTTGTTAACGCAGGCGGAATCCATGTAGAGCCCCTTGCACTGTATTCAAAGAAGTACAAGTCTCTTTCTGCAATTCCCGCAGGTGCAACAATTGCAATTCCCAATGACCCCACAAACGAGGGAAGAGCTCTTCTGCTTCTGCAGAGTGCAGGTCTTATCAAGCTTGCAGATTCTTCAAACCTTGAGGCAACAGAACTTGATGTTGTCAGCAATCCCAAGAACCTGAAGTTCCATGCTGTAGACGCAGCAACACTTCCCAGAGTTCTTGAAGATGTTGATGCAGCAGTTATCAACGGAAACTATGCAATTCCTGCAGGTTTCAATGCTGCTAAGGACGGCCTTTTTGTTGAAGGCGCTGACAGCCCCTATGTAAACATTGTTACAGTAAAGGCCGGAAGGGAAAACGATCCTGCAATCAAAGCCCTTGTCTCAGCTCTTCAGAGCCAGAAGGTAAAGGATTGGGTTGCCAAGACTTATCCGGACGGAAACGTTGTTACAGTTTTCTAATTAACAGAGACAATTTACAGACGGCTGCCAAAAGCAGCCGTCTCTTTGTCTAAAAATACCTATTGTGATATACTAATAACTTGTGACAGAAAAAAAGACTGGTTTTTCGGTATTAGCTATTTGGGCATTCTCAATCGGAGCCGCCGTGGGATGGGGCTCTTTCATTGTGCCCTGCAGCACATATCTTCTTAAATCCGGTCTGCTTGGAACAATACTTGGTCTTTTTATGGGCCTTGCATTTGTTCTTGTGGTTGTATGGAACCTTCAGTATGTTATCTGCAAACATCCTTCTGCAGGTGGAATATACATATTTGAGAAAAAATCTTCCGGAGGAAGAGATTTAGGGTTTCTTGCTTTCTGGTTTATTCTTCTGACCTATCTTGGTCTCTTGTGGACAAATGTTACTTCTCTGCCGCTTTTTGCAGGTTTCTTTCTTGGAAATACATTTAAATTCGGTTTCAGATACACCATTTTCGGATATGATGTCTGGCTCGGAGAAGTCCTTTTATCAATATTTGCACTGATTGTAATCGGTCTTATATGCAGCAGAAGCAAAAAATGTGCAAGTCGCATTGTAATTGTGTCAGCTCTTGTCTTTGTTATATGTTTCATAGCCTGTGAATTTCTGGTTGCTCTGAAACATGACAGCTCTTTCAGTTATTCTCCGCTCTATATTGAAAATTCCAATGCCTTTGCCCAAATTCTGCGTATTGCAGTTATTTCACCATGGGCTTTCGTTGGTTTTGAGAATGTAGCCCATTTCTCTGAGGAATTCTCATTTCCAATTAAGAAAATACGCAAGATTCTTATTCTTTCAGTAGTAATTGCAGCTTTTCTCTATATTGCTGTAACTGCTCTTTCTGTTTCCGCATATCCGGCCGAATACGGCAGTTGGCTTGAATATATTCGCGATATGGGAAACCTTAAGGGTCTTAAGGCTGTACCGGCTTTTTATGCCGCCTATACGTATTTGGGCAGACCCGGTGTAATCATCCTTATTCTTGCCTTGTTTGCAGTTATTCTGACAAGCCTTATCGGAAATATGATGGCACTGAGCCGTCTCATCAGTTCTGCAAGCAGAGAAGGGGATGTTCCTAGGGTACTTGATTCCCCCAATAAAGCCATTGTTGCTGTTGTTGTTTTTTCTGTATTTATACCTTTCCTCGGAAGAACAGCAATAGGATGGATAGTTGATATTTCTACAATCTGCGCCACAATTGTGTATTGCATGGTTTCCCATGCAGCCTTAAGCACAGCTCGTAGGCTTGGTGATAAACCTGAACAGATAACCGGTTTGGTCGGCATGATTATTATGCTGGTTTCAACACTTCTCATGCTTATTCCGGGACTTCTGCCTTCCCACAACATTGCGAAGGAAACATACATTTTGTTCATTGCATGGATTCTTCTTGGTCTGTTGTGTTTCCGTTCTCTACACATAAGAGAGAAAAAATCAGCAGAGGCAGGGCATGTTGTTATATGGATTATACCGCTTTTGCTTGTCTTGTTTTCCTCTATGATGCTGGTTTCCAAAATTACCGAAAGTGCAGCAGACAATGCAGTAGAAAGTATTTATGCGTATCATCAAGAGAACCCCTATTTTGATACGGAAGAACAGCAGATTGCAATCAGAAAACAGTTCATTCAGGAGCAGGAAAAGAGAATAAGCAAAACAAATACTCTCTTCTCAATACTTTCAATCGGACTGTTTACGATATTCTCCGGAGTAGTGTTTAGCAGTTACAAAGACTACAAATTGCTTGGCAAACGCCTTTCAGAGGCAGAGAAAATTGCATCTCTGAAAGAATCTGTAAGTGCAATGATTAACAACATGCCGGTTATGAGTTTTTCAAAGGATGCCAAGACGGGAAAGTATCTTGCATGTAACAAGATGTTCTCCGAGTATGCAATCAAAGGCGAACCAGCAGATCTGATAGGACTTACGGATTATAACTTTGTTGATAAGGAACTTGCAGATAAATATGCACAAGAGGATAGGCTGGTTCTTGAAATGGACAAGCCTTTGGTTCAGTACGGTACATCTACTGATTCCTCCGGTAATGTCAGAAAAATACAATCAACAAAGCTCAAATACCACGATACAAACGGCAGACTTTGCATTTTGGGAATGCTTGTTGACGTTACCGAAATGGAGAACCTCAAAAGTTCAAATGCCATCTATGAGAATATAGTCACCTCACTTACAGAAGACTACTTCAACATGTTCTATGTAGATCTTGATACAGACAATTACATTGAATATGGCCTAAGAACAGAGGTGAAGCGTGATGCCTCAGAAAGAATAGGAGAAGGTTTCTTTAAAACAATTCTGACAAACGCCCGCTCCATTATCTATCCTGAAGATCAGGAAAGAGTCATGGCAGAACTGGACAGAGACCATATTCTGAAAACAATAGACAAGAACGGCTCTTTTGAAATTGAGTACCGCATTGTTCTAGGCGGAGTTCCTACATATGTCGGTCTGAAGGCAAGAAGAGCCTCCGGCAATGGCAACCATCTGATTGTCGGAATTAGCAACATAGATTCACAGGTTAAGGGTCGTGAGGCAATACGTCAGGCAGAAGAGGACAGTAAGACATATCTGAGACTCAGCGCCCTGAACGGAAACCTTTTGGTTTTGTACTACGTTGATCCCGAAACAGATTCTTACAGTGAATTCAGCACAACTCAGATTATTGACAATCTTGGCATTTCCAAGCATGGAGATGACTTTTTTACAACATCCTATCAGAACAGCTTGAAAACTATTCATCCGGATGATCTTGATTTGATTAAAACACAGTTCAACAAAGAAAATATTCTCAAAACTATAGAACGCAACAAAGTCTTCAGTTTGGAATATCGCCTGAAACTTCAGGATAGCTACAAATACATAATGCTCAAGGCCACAGAGGTTGAGGACTCCGGAAAGAGACTGATGATTGTCGGTGTCTTTGATATTGACGCCCAGGTCAGGCAGGAGCAGGAAATTGAACATGATCTGTCAGAGGCCAGAAGAATGGCAAGTAAGGACTCGCTGACCGGAGTGAGAAACAAGCGCGCCTATCAAGATGAAGAACATAAGCTTAACGAAAAAATTGCCTCCGGCGATGTTTCCGAGTTTGCACTTGTTGTCTTTGATATCAACGACCTTAAGCTTGAAAATGATACTTACGGTCATCAAGCCGGAGATGAATTGATTAAGAAGGCAAGCTACACTATTTGTAATATTTTCAAGCACAGCCCTGTATTCCGCATAGGTGGTGATGAATTTGCCGTAATCTGTCAAGGGGATGATTATCACTCCATAGATGAGCTTCTTGCAAAGATGGATGCTGCAAACAAGCGTTCTTTCAAGGTTGCCTATGGAATGTCACGTTATGACGGAAAGGGTACTGTGGCAGATGTCTTTGAGCGTGCAGACCATAACATGTACAAAAACAAAGTCATGCTCAAAGAGATGTAACTTTTTTCCCCTAAATAATATTTTAGTAGTTGAAACAAAAACTCAAACAAAACAGGACATAGAAATGAAGAGATTCTTTTCATTATTGGCAATACTATTTGTAGCAACAGCTCTGTTTGCTACTTCAGGCGCTGTGCTCAAAGCAGGCGGAACATACACTTTTGTTAATCTCAACACTGCAACAGATGCAGAGTCAAACGGGTTTGAAGAATCTCTTAATGTTAAGTTCGGCGGCCTTGGTTTTGATATCGGAATCCTAGCTGATGTTACGGATAAATTTGCTGTTTTCAGCAACTTCACAATGATTTTCCCTAAGGATGCCACATTTAAAAACGGAGAAGAGACAAAGAAGCTTAGCAAGGCAGTTGAAGAAATTCAAACTGCATTGAAGGCTGTAGATGAAAAAGCTTCTGTCAGCTCCAAACTCAACTTCTTCAGCATTTCAGCAGGTGCTGCATACAAGCTTGATTTCAAAGCTGTGAAACTTGCAATCGGTGCCGGTTTTACACTGAATGCAACCAATATGGCAGTAACCGGTTCTGCAAAGATTTCAGATACAGATTGTAAGCTTTCTATCAATCAGACTTATACTAACTTTGGCTTAAGCGGACTTGTTGATGCCAAGTATATGTTTACAGATAGAATCGGTGTTGGTATTACGCTTTTCCCGCAGATGGGTTTTTACAACATTACAAATGCCTCCGTTACAGCTCCTGACGTAATCAAGGAGCAGGTAGGGCAGGATTTTGATACCGGAAATGTGGACGGCTTTAAAATCAGTTTTGCAATGCCTATTATTGTCGGAGTTTCTTACATATTCTAATTTTTTTGTAACTTTCTACAGATTGAGGTATTATATATGTGTCGGAACACCCACTGACGGGTGTTATCACAAAACGAACAAATAGGAGAAACGATTATGAAGAAATTATTCACAGTTCTTGCAGTCCTGCTCGTAGCAACAGCATTGTTTGCAGCAGCAGGCGTAACAGCCAAGGTAGGTGGCACATTTGCATTTGCAAATCTTAATTCAGCAACAGATTCAAACAGTGAAGACTTTGCCGAATCAATGAACATGAAATCCAACGCTTTCGGTTTTGATGTAGGCGCACAGTATGACATTGCAGACAATCTTGCAGTCTATGCTGATTTTGTTATGGTTTTCCCGACTGATGCCACTATGAAAGATGGCGGAGAAGAAAAGAAGCTTAGTGTAGCTATTAAAGAACTGGAAGATGGTTTTAAGACTATTGATGAAGATGCTTCAGTTTCTTATAAACTCAACTTCTTCAGTGTTTCAGCAGGTGTTGCATATAAGCTTGACTTTAATGCAGTAAAGCTTGCAGTAGGTGGTGGTCTTACACTCAATCGCGCTACAATGACAGTTAATGGTTCTGCAGAAGCATTAGACGAGGTTTATTCACTTTCTGTTAAGCAGACATTCACAAATATCGGTCTGAATGCCCTTGTTGACGCAAAGTATATGTTCAATGACAACATTGGTGTCGGTGTAGCTCTCAATCCCCAGCTTGGCCTTTACAACATCACAAAGGCATCAATGAAAATGTCTGAAGCATTAGAGGCATACTTTGAGGACTACTTTGATGATGGTAGCGTAAACGGTTTCAAGGTCAACTTTGCAATGCCCATCACAGTTGGTGTTTCTTACACATTCTGATTGTTGAATCAGGTTTGATTATTGACCCGTCTGCAAAGGCGGGTCTTTTTTGTTCTGTAACCATATATCCATTTTTGGTATTATATTAACAACAGAAAAGGAGAAACAAATCATGAAGAAATTGTTTTCAATTCTCGCAGTTCTGCTCGTAGCAACAGCATTGTTTGCTCAGGTAGGCCTCACAGTTAAGGCTGGCGGTACATTCGGTTTTGCTTCTTACAAATCAGTTGCAGAAGGCAAGGATAATAATGGCGAAACAGAAAAATTTGAAGATTCTATGGTTGACAAGGCCCTTGTTCTCAAAACCAATGGTTTCGGTTTTGATGTAGGTGTTCAGTATGACATTACTGATAAACTTCTTGCCTATGTTGATTTCAACATGCTGTTCCCAGGAGATGCAAAGGTCAATTTTCCTGATTCTTTTTTGATTTCAGATCTTAAATATTATGGAGCTCCTGATGATGTTATTAAGAAGTATGTTGTTGATGTTGATGCTGAAGATTTATTGTTTAAGGTTTACTCAATTAAGGGCTCGATTGCGGACTTGAATGAGTACATTGAAGGGTTTAAGGATCATGTGACTGTTTTAGCAAAGAATGCATTTTTCAGTGTATCAGCAGGCGCTGCATACAAGTTTGATTTCAACCCTGTAAAGCTTGCAGTCGGTGGTGGCTTAACACTTAACAAAGCATCCGCAAAATTTGTTATGACTCCTGAAGAGGGGGCCGCTGAATATTATGGCAAGATAGATGCTTCTTATACCTTTACAACATTTGGTCTCAACGCAATGGTTGATGCAAAATACATGGTTGCAGAGAATGTCGGTGTTGGCGTAACTCTTATTCCTCAGGTCGGTCTCTACAACAAGTCCGTACTTGAAGTAAGTGCGACTTATGTTGAGACTGTGGAAGGAACTGTTACAGCCAAGGGTTTTGCTCTCAGCTTTGCAATGCCCATCGTTGTCGGAGTTTCCTACACATTCTGATTGTCATAAGCAATTTTATCCTGTACCCGCCTGAAATGAACTGGGGTCAGTTCAAAAAGGGCGGGTTTTTTATTAAACAGGTATACAATAATCTTGCTGATTATTATTTGACTCTTCTAAAATCAAACTCAAAGGAGAAAGAAATGAAAAAACTTCTTACAGTTCTTATAGTGTTGCTTGTTGCAACAGCATTGTTCGCAGGCGTAACAGTCAAGGCAGGCGGTACATTTGCATATGCAAATTTCAAGAGTCCGGTTGATAAAAATACATTTTTATTTAGCGATGAAATGAATTTGAAGACCAGCGGCTTCGGTTTCGATGCAGGTGTTCTTGCAGATATATCCGACAATCTTGCTGCATATGCAGAGTTCCGCATGGTTTTCCCGAAGGATGCTGATTTTAAAGACGGCAATGATGACTGGGAGAAACTAAGCGATGATAGTAAAGGCCTGAAAATCCACTTCTACAACATTTCAACAGGTGTTGCCTACAAGCTTGATTTCAATGCTGTGAAGCTTGCAGTCGGAGCCGGCGTTTCAATGAGCAGCTTAGTAGTACATAACAAGATTGAAGAAGCTGAGTTTAAGATTTCACATTCATCCATCGGTCTGAATGTACTGGTTGATGCAAAGTACATGTTTACAGAGAACATCGGAGCCGGTGTAACAATTAATCCTCAGATTGGTCTGTTTGACATTGCAAGCGGAACATCAAAAATGGGTGAGCTCATCAAGAATGACAAGATAACCGGTTTCAAGGTCAACTTTGCATTGCCCGTCACAGTTGGTGTTTCCTACACATTCTGATTGTTTTAGTATTCAGTTAGTGTTTGGTGGGTCGGTTTTTGCCGACCCATCATTTTTTTGATTTGAATGATGTGCTATGATAGGTGTGACTATGCAGATTGTGATTATTTGCCTTTTGGCTTTATTGATAGTTTTGGGAATTCTCATCCTTTTAAAATTAAGTAGGAAGGACCCGGAGGCATCGGCCGTTCAGGCCCAGCTTGGAGTAATTTCAGGACGTCTGGATGAGATTTCAAGGACCAATGTACTTGTGGCCCAGACAGCAGACCAAAGGCTGAAAGAGATAAGGGCAGACAACGAGAAGCGCCTGGAAGAGATAAGACAGACTGTGGATGAGAAACTTCAGAAGACCCTGGAAAACAGGCTGTCGGTGACCTTCAGGACTGTGAGCGAGCAGCTTGAAAGCGTATATAAGCAGCTTGGAGAGATGAAAAGTCTTGCAAAGGGCGTGGATAATCTTGAGAAGGTACTGACCAACGTTAAGACCCGCGGAATGTGGGGAGAACTTCAGGCCGAGCGTATTTTGCAGGAAATTCTGACCCCAGAGCAGTATGTGAAAAACGTTGCTACAAAGCCAGGAAGTCACGATGTTGTTGAGTTTGCCATCAGGCTGCCGGGACCGGATGAGGGTAGTGTTGTTCTTATGCCCATAGACTCCAAATTCCCACGCGAGGACTATGAGAGGCTTTGTCAGGCAACTGAACGTGGAGACCTTACAGAGGCAGCTCAGTGTAGGGCGGCCCTTGAGCGCAGAGTCAAAACTGAGGCAAAGAGCATTAGGGAAAAGTATATTGAGGTTCCATATACTACGGAGTTTGCAATCCTGTTCCTGCCAATTGAAGGGCTTTATGCAGAGATTCTCTCAGTGCCAGGACTTCAGGATCTTCTTCAGCGCGAATACCGTGTTATGGTTGCAGGACCTGCAACTCTTGCCAGTCTGCTGAACAGCCTTCAGATGGGTTTCAGGACATTGGCAATAGAGAAAAAGAGTGCTGAAGTTTGGAATATTCTGGGTCAGGTAAAAACCCAGTTTGGCAAGTTTGAAGATATACTGGTTAAGGTTCAAAACAAACTTAAGAGCGCAAGCAACGATGTTGAAGAGGTGTTTACACGCCAGCGTGTTATGTCTCGTAAACTTAAGAATGTTGAAGCTATTGAAGTAATTGAGGCCGATGAGGCCGTTTTGGGAGATGACGATGAAGAATAATGGTTCTATTAATCTGCAGGGAAGAAGTTTTCTGACACTTCAGGATTATTCAAAAGAAGAAATTCTGTACATGCTTGATCTTGCTGCACAGCTTAAGGCCAAGAAGAAAAGAGGTGAAGTAGGTCATCTTCTTGAAGGTAAGAACATTGTTCTGATCTTTGACAAAACATCAACACGCACAAGGTGCAGTTTTGAAGTTGCCGCTCTTGATGAAGGCGGTCATGCAACATTCCTTACAAATTCTCAGATGGGAAAAAAGGAATCAATTGAGGACACAGCCCGTGTTCTTGGCAGACTGTACGACGGTATTGAGTACAGGGGTTTTGAAATGGATGTTTGCCGCGCCTTGCGCGATTTCTCCGGTGTCCCCGTATTCAACGGTTTGACTGACGATGACCATCCTACACAGGTTCTTGCAGACTTTATGACTGCTACAGAGCATCTTGGAAAACCTCTTGATCAGATGAAGATGGCCTACATTGGCGATGGTCGTAACAATGTTGCCCTTGCCTTGATGACAGGAGCTGTAAAGGTTGGAATGGACTTTTCAATCGGAAGCCCTGCAGAGCTTTTCCCGCAGGAAGAGTTTCTGAAAAAGATGGACAAGTTTGCCGCTGAGAGCGGAAGTGTTTTGGAAGTTACTACAGACCCGTATGAGGCTGTTGAAGGTGCTGACATTATTTACACCGATGTCTGGGTTTCAATGGGTGAAGAAGATCAGATGGAGAATCGAATAAAACTTCTCAGAGATTATCAGGTAACCATGGATCTTCTGAATTCAACAGGGAAGAAGACTATTTTTGAACACTGTCTGCCTTCATTTCATGACTTAAATACTATTGTCAGCCGTGATGTTGCACAGAAGTACGGAGAAAAGTACGGACTAGCAACCGGTGAGATGGAAGTTACAGATCAGGTTTTCAGAAGCGACGCCAGTGTAGTATTTGATGAAGCAGAGAACCGCATGCACACAATCAAAGCTGTTCTTGTTTCACACTTAGTGAGTCCAGATAAGCTTCCATCAACTCTCTGACAAGCGTTGTCTGTTCTTCAAAGTAGACCAGATGAAAACAGTATGACTCAATGAAGATAAGCAGTTTTGCAACGCAGTCATGTGCGCTGCACTTCTTCATTTCTCCTGATTTTTGAGCTGCTCTTACAAGGCGGGAAAGAAGCAGATTCAGTTTTGCTGTTCTTCTGTGAACAGAACCTCTTAGGTCTATATCTATGTCCCTCATGCTGAGAATGAAGTTTGAAAGTTCATCACTGTGCTGGTCTATCTGGTCAAGAATATCTGTACAGATGCTCTGAACAAGTGTAAACGGGGAATTATTGCCCTGCCAGCCTGCGCTGTTGTACTTCTCAAAGAGGGTATCCATAACTCTCTTGACGGCGTAGACCAGAATATCGTCCACAGAAGAGAAGTACTGATAAACCGTTGTTCTGGAAAGATTGCACTCCTGAGCAATAAGGGTAAGGTTTGTTTCTCTGTAGCCGCGAGTAGCAAAAACCTTTAAAGCTGTCAGTATTATCAGTTGTTTTCTTTCTTCATGGTTTATGTTTTTAGGCATGTGCAATATTATAATATTCAAGGCGGGTATAGTAAATGTTGGACAAGAATCTTGCAGTCAATGCTCTGAGTCAGGCTGTTTCTTTTAGGACTGTTGCCGGAAACAAAGAGGCTTTTGTAGGTCTTCATAAGGCTTTGAAGTCTCTTTTTCCTGTTGTTTTTGAGAAGTGCGAGACTCTTGATGTTCCCGGAACCTGTGCTCTTTTATTGAAGCTTAAGGGCAAATCTTCTGAAAAGCCTGCCATGTTTACCGCCCATCAGGATGTTGTTCCTGCAGACAACGAGCAGGTTTGGACACACGCTCCGTTTGAGGGTTTTTGCGATGACACTTGGGTTTGGGGTCGCGGCAGCTTTGATGATAAAGTCTCACTGATAGCTATACTTGCAAGTCTTGATAGTTTGCTTTCCGATGGTTTTATTCCAGAAAATGACCTCTACTTTGGTTTCGGTGATGATGAAGAAACAATGGGGCACGGTGCACAAGATATTTGCAGAGTTCTTTCTGAACGGGGAGTAAAACTTGACATGCTTGTTGATGAGGGCGGTGCTGTTATGAAGGAGTTCCTGCCCGGCATGAAAGGTCTTGTAGGAGCAATCGGTGTTGCAGAGAAGGGCAGCATGGCAGTCAGACTTACAGTCAAAGGTGAGGGCGGCCACAGTTCAACTCCGGTAAATCCAAGTCCTTTGGCAAGACTTGGAGAAGCAGTGCACCGCTGTGAGATGGCTCATTTTCCGGTCAAGTGGCTTCCGTGTGTGGAAAAGATGTTAAGCCTGGTTTCAAGCGAGCTTAACGGCGTACTTGGTTTTGCTGCAAAACATAACAAGGCTCTTAGGCGTCCTGTTTCAAAGGTATTGTGCAATATTCCCAAACTGGCTCCGTTTATCAGAACAACCTGTGTAGCAACTATGGCTTCGGGTTCCGAAGCTTTTAATGTAATTTCCCCAAGCTGTAATGCTACTTTGAATCTCAGAATGCTACCCGGCCAAAAGACTGAAGAGGTTATTGAGATACTGAGAAAGGCCATCAATGATCCTGAGGTTAATATTGAAGTTGTCCGGGACCGCGCTCCGTCATCAATTATTACTGACAGTAAAGGTCCTCAGTATTCTTTGGTCAAAGATGTTCTTGAAAAAGTCTACGAGGGTGTGAAGGTAATTCCTTATCTGATGGTCGGTGCATCGGATGCCTACAACTATGAGTCAATCTGCCAAAATATTCTGAGAATCAGTCCTGTAGCTATGAATACTGAAGAACTTGGCCGCATGCATGGTGTAGATGAACGCATCTCTATTGAAAATGTTGGCAAAGCCTGCGAGTTCTATACTTCTTTGCTGAGCAAGCTATAACAGGAACTTTTCAATCAGACCTGAAACATAACTGTACCTGAAAGGGATGCTGTTTGACTCGTAAGTTACAATCAGTCCGTTTCCCGGATAGATGCCGTATGCTCCGTAGTTCATTATTCTGTTTATATTCTTGGAAACGTATTCAACGTCATCCATTTTTCCAAGGTGTTCCCAGTAGTATGTCTTTCCTGTCCTTTTGTTCAAGCATGTAAAGTCCGGATAGAGGTTATACCGGGGTGCTCCAAAGTACATGGACCCATAATCGTCAAAGGGCTTTTCATAGTAGTAGGGGACCTTATAATCATCCAGAATCTTGGCAATCATCCATTCTGATTTTGATTTGACTATCAAGCCTGAAGGTGTTTCATATTCTTTTTCTGTCTTTTTAGGATTCTTGTTCTGTATTATCTCATCTCCCCATTTCTTTGCATACTCGTTGTCTATATTTGTGCCTGTGTCTATGAATTGATGTAGGGCTTTGGGAATGCTGTCCAATATTGATTTTGAGGGATCTTTGCTCAGAATATCTATACACTCACTGATTTGAGCCTTGTCCTTTTCTGCCATATCAATGGTTTTTGTGTTGTATAGTTTTTGGGATAGGGACTTTATTGTTTTTGTATCCTTTTTGGAAATGTATTCCTGTTTTCCGTTAATCAGTTTTACATAGTAGGGCATACCTGCAACTGTTTTGACGGTTATTTTGTCTTTTACATTGCTATAATCCTTTTTTCTGAGCTCCTCGATAAGGTTTTCAAGTTCATTTTTGGATTCAATCAATTGATTTATAAGCTGAGCTTTGTTCATTTAAACACCTTTTTTCCTATTATATAAGAATTTCTTAATCTCATGCCAAAAAATTGGCATAAAATAGAAAAATAATAAGAAAATAAGAAAAATGTGTCAGAATGATGCATAAAAAATTGCCGAATAAACATCTCTTTTGTATTTTTGCGTTGGGACCAGTTCCCAAACAAAAGAGGTGTATATGAATTACGATAAATTGACTATAAAACTCAAAGAAGCCGTTCAGAATGCGGCAAACAACGCCCAGGAGTTCGGCAATCCTCAGGTGACAACTGAGCACCTGCTTCTTGCAATGCTTGAGCAAAAAGATGCAATAGTGCAGCCCTTGCTTGCAAAGACAGGAGTGAATGTTCCTCAGATAATTTCAGAACTGAAAAGTGCAGTTGAAAGACTTCCGAAGGCATACGGCCAGTCTGTATCTCAACCTACAGTTTCTCCTCAGCTTATCCAGCTGTTCAATGCTGCAGAAAAAGAAGCATTAGCCTTCAAGGATGAATTTGTTTCAGCAGAACATGTGCTTCTTGCTCTTCTTGACCAGGATGATCCGGCCGGCAGAATTCTTACATCCAACGGGGTGAAGAAAGATGAGATTATGCAGGCTCTTGTCAGCATAAGAGGAAGCGAAAGGATAACAACAGAGGACCCGGAGAGCAGATACCAGGCTCTTGAGAAGTACTGTCGTGACCTTACTTCTTTGGCTTCACAGGGAAAGATGGATCCTGTTATCGGTCGTGATGAAGAAATAAGACGTGTCATGCAGGTTCTGTCAAGAAAGACAAAAAACAACCCTGTTCTCATAGGTGAGCCCGGAGTAGGTAAAACCGCAATAGTTGAAGGTCTTGCTCAAAGAATTGTATCAGGAGATGTTCCTGATAATCTTAAAAACAAGAGACTTCTTGCCCTTGATATGGGCGCCCTTGTTGCAGGAGCCAAGTTTCGCGGAGAATTTGAGGAACGTCTGAAGGCTGTTGTGAATGCAATCTCTCAGAGTGAAGGAAAGATTATTCTTTTCATAGATGAGCTTCACACAATTGTCGGAGCCGGAGCTGCAGAAGGATCAACAGATGCATCCAACCTAATTAAGCCTGCCCTTGCCAGAGGTGAACTGCATGCAGTCGGAGCCACAACCCTTGACGAGTACAGAAAGTACATTGAAAAGGATAAGGCACTTGAACGCCGTTTCCAGGTTGTATATGCATCAGAGCCAACAGTTGAGGATACAATTGCAATTCTCAGAGGTCTTAAAGAGCGATACGAGGTACACCACGGAGTGCGTATCACAGATGATGCAATTGTTGCAGCAGCAACTCTGAGTAACAGGTATATTACAAACCGTTTCCTTCCTGATAAGGCCATAGACCTTATAGATGAGGCTGCATCCCAGCTTAAGATGGAAATTGAAAGCCAGCCTGTTGAACTGGATAAGATTGAAAGAAAACTTCTCAAACTGAAGATTGAGCAGCAGGCTCTCTCAAAGGAGGATGATGCATCTTCCAAGGCCAGACTGGACAAGATAAATGCAGAGGTTGCAGAACTGACATCTGAGCGTGATGCAATGCATCTGCGCTGGGAAAATGAGAGAAGTGCAATTGAAGGCATAAGAGAAAAGAAGAGCCAGCTGGAACAGCTTAAGAACCAGGAAGCCATTGCAGAGCGTGACGGAGACCTGGCAAAGGCTGCACAGATTATGCACGGCCAGATTCCTGAACTGACCAAAGAGATTGAAGAGATGACTCAGAAGCTCAACCAGGTTCAGGGGGAGAACAAACTCCTCAGAGAAGAGGTTGATGCAGATGATGTTGCACGCATTGTTTCTTCTTGGACAGGAGTTCCTGTTGCAAAGATGCAGGGCTCAGAGATGCAGAAGTATCTGGATCTGGAAAAGATTCTTTCAGAGAGAGTCATAGGCCAGATGCCTGCAATCAAGGCTGTTGCAAATGCAATAAGAAGAAACAAGACAGGAATCGGAGACGAGCACAGACCTTTGGGAACCTTCCTTTTTGCAGGCCCTACCGGTGTTGGAAAAACTGAACTTGCAAAGGTTCTTGCATCCTTTTTGTTTGATGACGAGAAGGCCTTAACCAGAATTGATATGTCCGAGTACATGGAAAAGTTCTCAGTAAGCCGTCTTATCGGAGCACCCCCGGGATACGTCGGATACGAAGAGGGCGGTCAGCTTACAGAAGTTGTAAGACGCAGACCTTACTCTGTTGTGCTGTTTGATGAAATTGAGAAGGCTCATCCGGATGTCTTTAACGTTCTTCTTCAGTTGTTTGATGACGGACGTCTGACAGACGGACAGGGAAGGGTTGTAGACTTTACCAACACAATCATCATCATGACCAGCAACCTTGGAAGCAGGGATTTGATTGACTACACCGACAAGGATCCTGTTAACGGATTTGAAGAAGGAAAGAAGGCTGTCTTGGAAACAATCAAGGGCGCTTTCAAACCTGAATTCCTGAACCGTATTGATGAGATTATTGTTTTCAACAGACTTGGACGCGAGCAGATTGGCCGTATTGCAAAGATTCAGCTGGATAGACTTGCTTCAAGGCTTGAGAACAGAAGCCTGCATCTTGAATGGGATGACAGCGTGACTAACATGATTGCAGACAGCGGCTTTGATCCTGACTTCGGTGCAAGACCTGTTAAGAGAGCTGTTCAGAATATGATTGAAGATCCGCTTGCAGTTCAAATGCTTTCAGGAAGATTCTCAGACGGTGATACTATTAAACTGAGTTTCAGAAACGGTCAGCTTTTGATTAACGGTAATCCTGCGGATAATCCACGTCAGTAATCCAGGATTCTCCTTCAACTGGGGCATTTAAGGTGTTGCATGTCTCAAGAAGACTGCGAACTGAAGCCTTGTCATCCATGGATAAGATCTTCTCTTTTATAGCAGAAGCATGAATGACGGGGTGTCCCGGCTGCCCGTTTACAAACGGTCTTACCGCATCATAGTCTTTCAGAAGAGAGCAGAGGCTTGAATAGTTTTCAGCTCTGATTTGTGGCATATCTGCAAGGGCAATGAAAAAGGGTACGTTCTCTCTTACAAGGGCAACGCCTGTCTTTGTGGAACTGAACTGGCCTTTGCGGTAATCTGCATTGCGGGTGAGTATCAGTTTGACCGGCATTGAGGTTTTTGAAACATAATCAATACAGGGAGCAAGAGTTTTCTCAAGCTCCCTGCTTTTGTATCCGGTAACAATGATAAGATTTCCGCCCTCGGACAGGGATTCAAGAAACTTAAGTCCCTGCAGGGCGCTATGGGCGCACATGCTCATTCCGTTAACCGGAAGGAGCATTTTGTTTGTGCTTCCCATTCTCTTTGAGAGGCCTGCGGCCAAAAGAACTATATCAACGGTCTGCAGGTTTTTTGGCATCGCTAAGAGAAGTGTCGCTCATATCAACTTTTTCAACAGGGCACGGAACGGCGTTCCAAATATCCTTTGCATACTCTCTGATTGTACGGTCAGAACTGAACTTTGCGCTTGAAGCAACGTTCATAATTGCCTTTCTGTTGAATGTTGCAAAGTCATCTTTGTAGAGCTTGAAAATATCCGAACGAGCATCATCATACATGCGCAGGTCTGCAAAGATGCAGAATCTGTCACCGTTTTCAAATATGTCTCTGAACAGATGATCAAAGGCATTTGTCTCGTTGATGTTGAAGAATCCTGAGCGGATAAGGTTTACAGCATCCTTAATCTCTTCATCGCTGTTGATGAAGTTCCAAGGATTGTAGCCGTGTTTCTTAAGGCTTGTAATCTGGCTTTCAGTATTGCCGAAGATGTAGCAGTTTTCTTCTCCGGCCTCTGCAAGAATCTCTACGTTTGCACCGTCAAGAGTTCCAAGGGTGAGGGCACCGTTGAGCATGAACTTCATGTTACCTGTTCCGGAAGCCTCAAGACCTGCAGTAGAAATCTGTTCGGAGATGTTGGTTGCAGGAATAATGGCCTCTGCCATTGTGACTCTGTAGTCAGGCATGAAGCAGACATGAGTCTTGTCTCTGACCTGAGGGTCTGAGTTGATTACTTCTGCAATGCTGTTGATGAACTTAATTGAAAGCTTTGCATTTATATAGCCCGGGGCGCTCTTTCCGCCAAACAGGAATGTTGTGGGCGGAAAGTTTGCAGCATAGTTTCTGTCACTCTTGAGCCTGTGGTAAATCATGACAATATCAAAAGCATTGAGAAGCTGTCTCTTATACTCGTGAATTCTCTTTACCTGAACATCAAAAACTGTTTCCGGGTCAATGATAACTCCGCAGTCGTTCTTGAGGAACTGAGCTGCTCTAATCTTGTTCTGAGCTTTGACCTTTGCAAACTTCTCTGCAAATGCAGGGTCATCTGCAAACTTTTTAAGCTTTGCAAGTTCAGATGTTTCTGTAATCCACTTGTCTCCGATTGCTTCTGTAATAAGTGAAGACAATCCGGGGTTTGCACTGAGCAACCAACGTCTGGGAGTAATTCCGTTTGTCTTGTTCTGGAACTTCTCAGGCCAAATCTTATTGAACTCCGGGAACATTGTGTCTTTCAGAAGCTGGGTGTGAAGCTGGGCAACTCCGTTTACGCTGTGGCTTCCGATAATTGCAAGGTTTGCCATTCTGACGTTCTTGGGGTTTGACTCTTCAATAATGCTGACGGCTCTGATGGACTCTTCCATGTTGGGTCCCTTGAAGAAGGAGACAGCCTTTCTGAGGAAGCGTCTGTTGATTTCATAGATAATCTGCATGTGACGGGGGAGGATGGTTTCCATCATGGGAACGGGCCACTTCTCAAGTGCTTCCGGCATGAGAGTGTGGTTTGTGTAGCCCATTGAGCGGCATGTAATGTTCCATGCGCTGTCCCATGAGATGTCCTCTTCATCAACAAGGATTCTCATAAGCTCTGCAACTGCAATTGCGGGGTGAGTATCGTTTAGCTGAATGGCAGTATAATCCGGGAAGTAGTTGAAGCTGAGTTTCAGGCGTCTGAAACGCCTGACGATATCGGCAAGGGAGCAGGCAACAAAGAAGTACTGCTGCTTGAGCCTGAGGACCTTTCCGGAGTACTGAGTGTCGTTGGGGTAGAGGACCTGAGAAATGTTCTCTGCCAGCATCTTATCACGTACTGCCTGTGTGTAGTCACCGTCGTTGAAGTTCTGGAAGTTGAAGTCTTCAACTGCCTTTGCGCTCCAAAGTCTGAGAGTGTTTACAGTCTTTCCGCCGTAACCGATTATGGGCATGTCATATGCCATTCCGATAACCTGGTCGGCATCAACCCACTTGTAGGAATCCTTTCCCTTTTCTCTGATGCACTGAACACGGCCGCCGAATTTTACAATGTAGCGGACATCTGAACGGGGAATTTCCCAAGGGTTGCCGAATCTGAGCCAGTTATCAGGCTGCTCAAACTGGTAGCCGTTTGCAATAAGCTGTCTGAAAATTCCGTAGTTATATCTGATTCCGTATCCGTAGGCGGGAATATCCAAAGTAGCCATTGAATCAAGGAAACATGCTGCAAGTCTTCCAAGACCTCCGTTTCCAAGTCCTGCATCCGGCTCAACAGAGGCAAGCTCCTCATAAGTGTATCCAAGATCCTTCAGGGCCTTGGTTACTTCGTCCATCATTCCCATGTTGTTGATATTGTTGGTCATTGCACGACCCATAAGGAATTCAAGGCTCAGATAGTGAACTCTCTTTGGCTTCTTCTGCCTCTGGGTAAGTCTGGAGTAGTTCCACTGATGAACTATTCTGTCTCTGATTGTTTTTGCAAGGGCCTCGTAACGTCCTTCCTGGGTTGTATGGAATACGTCTGCATCTTCGTCATACTTGAGGTGGTCTGCAAAACCTTTGGCAATGCTTGCACTGTCATGACCGAATCTGTCGTGCGTTTCTTTTGAAGATTTCATATATAACTCCTGGTGCCCAAAATCAGGGCTTCAAGAATTATTAACATTTTTGAGTAAAAGAGTACACCCGTCGTACGATTATATGTTGACAGAGTTTACAATTTTTTGTTAAGTTGGTCTTTGCGCATTTCTGCGCTACCACTATGCCCTTGTAGCTCAGTCGGTAGAGCACCACCTTGGTAAGGTGGGGGTCAGCGGTTCAAGTCCGCCCGAGGGCTGACTTGGGTTGTTGGTGCAGAAAACAGGAGATAAAAAGATGGCAGATAAGAAGAAAAGCCCGGTTGAAAAAATTGCTCTGCAGTGCACAGAGTGCAACAGAAAAAACTACACAACTGAGAAAAACCGCCGCAATAGCCCGAACAAGTTCGAGTTTATGAAGTATTGTCCGTTTGACAGGAAGCACACCCTGCACAAGGAAACTAAGGTTAAATAATTTATAGACAGAGATATTTAGGCCAGTAGCTCGAACGGTTAGAGCACTGGTCTCCAAAACCGGGTGTTGGGGGTTCGAATCCCTCCTGGCCTGAATGAACTCTGTTGGGAGATACTGATGAAGAGATTTTTCAGATATTTGAGAGAGTGTGGTCTTGAGATGAAGAAGGTTGCATGGCCGTCAAGAAATACGGTTATCACCTATACAAGGATCGTACTTATTACATCCCTGATTTTTGCTGTCCTTCTGGGACTTGTTGACTATGTCCTCCTGAAGGGTGTCTATCTGGTTTTCTAATTAATATAAGGAAGGAAAGATATGGCAAAAGGCTGGTACGCAGTACATACATACTCCGGTTACGAACAGAAGATTGAGCGTCAGATTAACAGCATGTTGCAGGCTGATCCTGACTTTGCACGTGTGTGTCTTGACGTCAAGGTTCCGTTCGAGATTCTTGTAGAGACAAGAGACGGGGTCAGAAAAGAATCCAAACACAAGGTTCTTCCCGGCTATATTCTTGTTCAGCTTGAACTGCCGGAAGACGACAGTTGGAAGAAGTACTGTGACCAGATTAAGAGCATTCAGGGTGTTACAGGTTTTCTTACAGCAACAAGAGCTGCACGTCCTCTTCCTCTTTCAAAAGAAGAGATGGACAATATCCTGCTCAGAACAGGAGAGCTTAAGGCTGAGAAGACTTTCAGACCCAAGCAGAGTTTTTCAACTGGAGAGACCGTCAGAATTACAGATGGTCCGTTCTCCGGCTTTACCGGTGTTGTTGAGGAAATCAACAGTGAGAAAAACCGCATGAGGGTTACAGTCGAAATCTTTGGCAGACCCACTCCGGTTGACATTGAGTTTACTCAGGTTGAGAAACTCTGACATCGGGGTGTGCATAGGTCCCGGACGTACCTAGCACACCGAGTTTTACATACGTCCTGTACATGTGAATACTCCTCCCCGGAAACGGGAAGGTGGGAGCCTGATCGTATGACAGGCGTTAATACCAGCGTGGAGGTCTGACTTTTTCCGCCAACCCAGGCGAGACCTTGCACGTAAGGAGAAAGATATGGCAAAGAAAAAGGTTACCGCAATTATTAAATTGCAGTGCCCGGCACAGAAGGCCACACCGGCACCACCCATTGGCCCGGCTCTCGGACCCCATGGCGTAAGTGCCCCGCAGTTCGTCCAGCAGTTCAATGACCGTACAAAGGCATTTGAAGCCGGACTCACCGTCCCGGTAGTCATTACCGTTTATGCAGACAAATCATTCACCTTTGTCCTCAAGACACCGCCCGCAGCAGTTCTTATCAAGAAGGCTCTGCACCTTGAAAAGGCCAGCGGCGTACCTAACAAGGAGAAGGTTGGCACAATCACAAGAGCTCAGCTCGAGGAAATTGCCAAGATGAAAATGCCTGATTTGAACGCTAATGATCTTGAAGCAGCTGTTCACACAATCGCTGGAACAGCAAGAAGCATGGGCGTGGAGGTAGAGAAATGAAGCACGGAAAGAAGTACCAGGAAGCAGTCAAGAAAATTGACAGAACAAAGGAATATGCTCTTTCTGAAGCTACAGCACTTATCAAAGAGATTGCTTTTGCAAAGTTTGATGAGTCAGTAGAGCTTCATGTGAGACTTACACTCAAGAAAAGCCAGTCAGTAAGAGACACTGTAGTTCTTCCCAACCAGTTTGCTGCTGAGAAGAGAATCCTGGTTTTTGCTAAGGGTGACAAGGCTCAGGAGGCACTTGATGCCGGAGCTACCTACGTTGGCGATGCAGAGCTGATTGAGAAGGTTCGCAGCGGATGGATGGACTTCGATGTTGCAGTTGCAACACCGGACATGATGAAGGACGTTGGACGTCTTGGTCCTATTCTCGGTAGAAGAGGACTTATGCCCAACCCCAAGACACAGACAGTCACTATGGACCTCAAGGGTGCACTTGCTGAACTGAGAAAGGGTAGAACCGAGTTCCGTTCAGATAAGACCGGTGTTGTCCACATGACAGTTGGAAAAGTTTCCATGGATCCTGAAAAGGTTGCAGAGAATGCAAGCGTTGCTCTGAAAGAAATTGTCAGAAGAAAGCCTGCAGACGCCAAGGGAGACTTTGTACAGAGTGTTGCCGTTGCAACAACAATGGGCCCCGGAGTCATGGTTGACTCAAGGGAACTCATCTGATTGAGAGGTGAAGTATGGATTATCAGACAAGAGTAAACGCTGAGAAAGAAGCTGCTGTAAAACAGCTCAAGGAAGAGTTTGGTCAGTATTCCGGATTCATCTTCGCTGACTACCGTGGTCTTACTGTTGAGGAGATTACAAACCTCCGCAAACAGCTCAGAGCCAAGGAAGCAGTATGCCGTGTTGTCAAGAACCGCTATGCAAAGATTGCAATGAAGGAACTTGGACATGACGGTCTTGATGATCAGATGGTCGGACCCACAGCAGTAGTAATGGCCAATGACGAGCAGAACGCTATTGCAAAGATAGTGTTTGAAGCAGCAAAGAACAGCGGAAATAAGATGCAGGTTCGCGGTGCACTGCTCGATGGAAACGTAATGGATGCAGCTGCAGCAGAAGCATTCTCCAAGCTGCCTGGCAGGCTTGAACTTATCAGCATGCTTATGGCAACAATGAAAGCTCCTGTACAGAAGCTTGCAGCCACACTTCTTGCTTACAAAGAAAAGCTTGAAGCATCACAGAACTAATACGTTATTAGTCTTCAGACGTAACCTGCTATTAACGTAAGAAAAAGAAAATTTTTAAGGAGAAGGTAATATGGCTACTATTTCAAAAGACGAAATTCTTGAGGCTATTGCCAACATGACAGTTCTTGAGGTCTCTGATCTCATCAAAGCAATGGAAGAAAAGTTCGGTGTCACAGCCGCTGCAGCAGTTGTAGCTGGCCCCGCAGCCGGTGCTGCTCCCGCAGAAGAAGCTGAAGAGAAGACAGAGTTTGATGTTATTCTCAAGAGCTTTGATCCTGCTAAGAAGATTGCAGCAATTAAGGCAGTCAGAGGCGTTGTTCCCGAGCTCGGTCTCAAGGAAGCAAAAGACCTTGTTGAAGCCGGTGGAAAGGTTAAGGAAGGCGTTTCCAAAGCAGATGCAGCAGATATCAAGGCAAAACTCGAAGCTGAAGGCTGCGTAGTCGAGGTCAAATAATTAATTAATTTTCCGGAAACCTCCTATGCCCGAAAAGGGCACAGGAGGGTTTCTGTCAGTTGGGGGTAAACATGGTTGCCGGAAAAAGCAAACCCATAAACAGGACCTATATCGGTACTGACTACAGAGAAGTTTGTACTCTTCCCGATCTTATCGGTATTCAGAAGGACTCTTACGAGAATTTCCTCGGAGAAGGGCTTGAAGACGTATTCAAGTCTATTTTCCCTATTGAAAGTTCAAACGGAGAGATGACCCTTCTCTATGATTCCTATTCTCTTGATTACGACGGAATCAAATATAACGAGATTGAGTGCAAAAAGAAGGGCAGAACATATAGTGTTCCTCTTAAGGCAGTCATCAGCCTTGAACTCTCAGCAAATGACGAGTTGAGGGAAAAAGAGATATTCCTGGGGGACATTCCTCTCATGACAGACCGCGGTACATTTATTGTCAACGGTGCTGAGCGTGTAGTGGTAAGCCAGATCCACAGATCTCCAGGCGTAATCTTCTCATATGAAAAGAGCACAGGTTCCAGCGAGAAGGATAAGAGTGTCTACTCATCAAGAATCATTCCTTACCGCGGATCATGGCTTGAATTTGAAATAGACGAAAAGAAGCACGTTATTGCAGCCAAGATTGACCGCAAGAAGAGGATTCTCGGAACCCTTTTCCTCAGAGCAATCGGTCTGAACACACGTGAAAAGATTATAAACGCTTTCTACAGCACAAAAACTGTTCAGCTTTCAGATGCAATTGAAGGCTGCTATCCTTCAAAGGACATCTTTGTAGAAGAAGGCAACGGCGCAAAGAAGGAGCTTGTTAAGGAATTCCAGGCCGGAAGAAAGCTTCTGCGTGCCGATATTGACCATCTTGCAGAACTGGGAATCAAAGAGCTGGAAATTGCAGACCTTGATGCTCCTGAATCACTGCATTCTGAAATGATTTTCAGATGCTTTGAGATGGAAGAGTCAAAGTACACAAGACCGGATGTCAGCGATGAGCCCACAAAGGAAGATGTTCTTACAAGTATCTATGCTGTTCTCATGCCCGGTGAAATTATCACCGTTGAAAGAGGAGAAAAAGATCTTAACGATATGTTCTTCTCTTCAAGACGTTATGACTTGGGTGCAGTAGGTAGATATAAGCTCTATAAGAAATTCCACGCAGGCGAGGAAGAGTCTGAAGACTACGACGAGTCTGTTACAACTCTTACTCCGCAGGACATTGTAGACACAATGAAGTTCCTCATGAAGGTCTACATTGGAGAAGAGACTATTGACGATATTGACCACCTTGGAAACCGCCGTGTAAGAAGCGTTGGAGAACTTCTCCAGCAGCAGCTCAAGGCAGCTTTTTCAAGAATGGAAAGAACCGCCAAGGAAAGAATGAACGCAACCCAGGATGATCAGAAGGGCCCGCTCAAGCCGCAGGATCTTGTTTCAAACAAGCCCATCGTTGCAGCTATCAAGGACTTCTTCGGTTCATCACAGTTCTCACAGTTCATGGATCAGATTAACCCGCTGGCAGAACTGACCCACAAGAGAAGACTTACAGCTCTTGGTAACGGCGGTCTTAACAGAGATCGTGCAGGCTTTGAGGTTCGTGACGTTCACTACACACATTACGGAAGAATGTGTCCTATTGAAACTCCTGAAGGTCCGAACATTGGTCTTATCGTTTCTCTTGCTAACTACACAAGGATCAACAAGCACGGCTTCCTGGTAACTCCGTACCGCAAGGTTGTTGACGGAAAGGCTACAGATGAAGTTCGTTTCCTTGATGCAAATGATGAAGAGAAATACTTCATTGCACAGGCCAACGCAAAACTTAACGCAGACGGAAGTTTTGCAGATACAGATATTCCTGTAAGAAACAAGGGTGATTACACCACAAGAAAGGCCGGAGATCCGGAAATCAAGTACATGGACGTATCTCCCAAACAGGTAGTTTCTGTTGCTGCATCACTTATTCCGTTCCTTGAACACGACGACGCAAACCGCGCACTGATGGGTTCAAACATGCAGCGCCAGGGCGTTCCTCTTTTGTTCCCCGAGGCACCTAGAGTAGGTACCGGAATGGAAACCAAGACAGCTTATGACTCAGGTGTTCTGGTTAAGTCAGTACACGCAGGTACAGTTGTTTATGTTTCTTCTACAAGAATAATTGTTGCCCCCGAAAGTCACGAACTCATTGAACTTGAGGACGGCGTTTGTGCAACAGTAGGCTTTGGTGACAAACTCGGTAAGGGTTCAGTTGTTGCAAAATCCTCTTCTAAGTCTATAAAGACAAAGAACGGCGGTTACGTTGTACACATTTCAAAGACTCTTGTAGATGTTGTTCCGGAATCTGAGACAGTTGTTCAGGAAATTCCTGCCTGTGAAAGAGACTACGGCCGCACATCTTATGTTTCAGTCGGTCAGGTTGTCTCTGCAAAGCAGGTAATGTATGAAGATGTCCGTGAAAAGACAGACAGAAACAAGCCTGCAACAAAGAAGGAAATCAGGGCAGCAGCAACCGGTTATGTTGTTGCAATTACTCCTGACAGCGTTGTCATTGCAAAGACAGACAAGTACGAAATCCAGAAGTACCAGAGAACAAACCAGGATACATGTTTCACACAGGTTCCTATTGTTTCATACGGTCAGAAAGTTGAAGCCGGTGCAGTAATTGCAGACGGACCTGCAACAGACCGCGGAGATCTGGCACTTGGAAGAAACATCCTTGTCGGATTTGTTCCATGGAACGGATACAACTACGAAGACGCAGTTCTCATCTCTGAAAGAGTTGTTAAGGAAGATATTTACACATCTATCCATATCCATGAGTTCACCGCAGAGGTTCGTGAGACAAAACTTGGACCTGAGCGCCTGACAAAGGATATCCCCAATGTCGGAGAAAACATGACACGTCATTTGGATGAAGAGGGTATTGTAAATATTGGTACCATGGTTCATCCGGGCCACATCCTTGTAGGTAAGGTCACTCCTAAGAGTGAGACAGATACAACTCCCGAATTCAAGCTTCTTAACTCAATCTTCGGTGAGAAGGCTAAGGAAGTAAGGGATACATCGCTGAAGGTTCCACACGGAACCGAAGGCATTGTTATCGATGTCCAGAGACTGAAGAAGTCAGATTCTGACGAGCTTTCACCGGGCGTTGAGGAGAGCATCAAGGTTCTCATTGCAACAAAGAGAAAGCTCCGCCAGGGTGATAAGATGGCTGGTCGTCATGGAAACAAGGGTGTTGTTTCAAGAATTCTTCCTGAAGAAGATATGCCGTTCATGGAAGACGGAACATCTTTGGATGTCTGTCTGAACCCGCTCGGCGTTCCTTCTCGTATGAACATTGGACAGCTTATGGAAACCCAGCTTGGTTGGGCTGCAGTAAAGCTTGACCAGTGGTATTCAACACCTGTATTCCAGAGCGCAACAATGGAACAGATTGAGCAGAAGTGCGTTGAAGCAGGTCTTCCTGAGAACTCAAAGGTCACACTTTATGACGGAAGAACAGGAACACCGTTTGTAAACAAGGTATTCTGCGGATACATCTATTATCTGAAACTGCATCACCTTGTTGATGACAAGATGCATGCAAGAAGTACCGGACCTTATTCACTGGTTACACAGCAGCCTCTGGGCGGTAAAGCTCAGTTCGGCGGCCAGAGACTGGGAGAAATGGAGGTATGGGCACTTGAGGCTTACGGTGCAGCCAACACACTGCAGGAGCTTCTTACCATCAAGTCTGATGATATGAACGGCCGTGTGAAGATTTACGAAAGCATTGTTAAGGGCGAGCCCTCAATCAATGCAGGTATGCCGGAAGCATTCAACGTGCTTGTACAGGAAATCAGAGGACTTGCACTTGATATGAGTGTTTACGATTCCAGAGGTAAACAGGTAGCCCTTACCGAACGTGATGATGAGATCATCAGGAAAAAGGGCCAGAACTGAGAAGGGAGGAGCATAGAATGAAAGAAATTCAGGATTTTGACAGTGTAATGATCAAACTTGCTTCACCCGAGCAGATCAAGGCCTGGTCTTACGGTGAGGTGAAGAAGCCCGAGACCATCAACTACAGAACTCTCAGACCGGAGAGAGAAGGTCTTTTCTGTGAAAAGATTTTCGGAACCACAAAGGAATGGGAGTGCTACTGCGGAAAGTTCAAGAGCATCCGTTACAAGGGTGTTGTCTGTGACCGCTGTGGAGTTGAAGTTACAAACACAAAAGTGAGAAGAGAGAGAATGGGTCATATTACCCTGGCTTCTCCCGTATCACACATTTGGTATTACAGAAGCGTGCCCTCTCGCATGGGTTATCTGCTGGATCTGAACCGCAATGCCCTGCAGAGTGTTCTGTACTATGAGAAGTACATTGTCATCAACCCCGGTGACGAGAACAAGGGCAAGCAGATTGAGATTGGCCCCGGAAGGACAATTGAACTGAAGGAAATGCAGCTTCTCAGCGAAGAAGAGTATGTTGCTCTCAGAGATAAGGTGGGTGACACCTTTACAGCAGCAATGGGCGCAGAGGCAATCAGAACTCTTCTTGCAAACCTTGATCTTGAAGCTCTGAGCATCAAACTCAGAGACCAGATGAGAGCAAAGGGCGATAAGGCTGATAAGAAACTCCTCAAGAGAATTGAGGTTGTAGACAACTTCCTTGCTTCAGACAACCGTCCTGAGTGGATGATTCTCACAGTCATCCCCGTTATCCCGCCGGATCTCAGACCTATGGTTCAGCTTGATGGCGGAAGATTTGCCACAAGTGACCTCAATGACCTTTACAGAAGAGTCATTAACAGAAACAACCGCCTCCAGCGCCTCATCAGCCTGCACGCTCCTGACATCATTGTCCGCAATGAGAAGAGAATGCTGCAGGAAGCAGTAGATGCCCTCTTTGACAACTCAAAGAGAAAGCGCGGCGCAGTAAAGGGTGCAAACAGCAGACCTCTCAAGTCCCTGTCAGACATGCTCAAAGGTAAGCAGGGCAGATTCAGACAGAACCTCCTTGGTAAGCGTGTTGACTATTCAGGACGTTCAGTAATTGTTGTAGGTCCGGAACTCAGAATCCATCAGTGCGGTCTCCCGTCAAAGATGGCTCTTGAGCTTTACAAGCCCTTCCTTATGAAGAAGCTTGTTCAGAGCGGAATTGCATCCAACGTAAAGAAGGCAAAGACAATTGTTGAGCAGGAGACCAACGAAGTCTGGTCAGTTCTTGACGAGGTTGTCAAAGAACATCCAGTCATGCTCAACCGTGCACCCACACTGCACAGACTTGGTATCCAGGCCTTTGAGCCTGTTCTGGTAGACGGAAAGGCCATCAAACTCCACCCGCTCGTTTGTCATGCATTCAACGCAGACTTTGACGGTGACCAGATGGCAGTCCACGTACCTCTTACCCAGGCAGCTCAGCTTGAGTGTTGGACACTCATGCTCAGTGCTACAAACCTTCTTGACCCGGCAAACGGTAAGCCCATTGTCTATCCTTCACAGGATATGGTTCTGGGAATTAACTACCTGACCAGAGAAAAGAACAACGACAAGGGTGAGGGCCGCTACTACGATAATATTGAAGAAGTTATTCTCGCAATTGAGAACAACGTTCTTTCATACAATGCAAAGATCGGTTACAGACTCCCCAACGGTGACAGATTCCTGTTCCCCAAGGATCCGGATGACTACACAACACCCGGCAGACTTCTCTTTGCAGATGCTCTTCCCCAGGTTCCCGGAATTGACTTCCGTAAGGATCTGAACAAGTGCTTTGGAGACAAGGGACTTAAGAAACTCATTACCCAGGCTTTGAAGACAAGCCCGAACTCTGTTGTCTGTCAGCTTGTAGACGCCATCAAGGATGTAGGTTACAAGTACGCAACAATCTTCGGTGCAACAATCGGTCTTTCAGACATGATTATTCCTGAAGCAAAGAAGGAAATCATTGAGCAGGCCAACAAGAAACAGTCAGAAGTTCTGGATCAGTACCACCACGGTCAGATTTCTCAGGAAGAGCGTTACAACACCTTGATCAGCACATGGTCAGAGGCAAATGAAAAACTCGCTGACAAGCTGATGGAAGACATGAAGAAGAGCCAGGACGGTTTCAACCCGCTGTTCCTCATGGCAGACTCCGGAGCTAGAGGTTCTAAGACCCAGATCAGACAGTTGGGCGGAATGCGCGGACTCATGGCTAAGCCAAACGGCGATATCATTGAGTTCCCGATTAAGTCAAACTTCAAGGAAGGCCTTTCAATTATCGAGTTCTTCATTTCAACAAACGGTGCTCGTAAGGGTCTTTCAGATACAGCTCTGAAAACTGCTGAAGCAGGTTACCTGACAAGAAGACTTGTTGATATCTCTCAGGACGTTGTTGTAAACGAGGAAGACTGCGGAACAATCAACGGTCTTGAAAGAACAGCAATCAAGGACGGTGAAGACATTGTTGCAACACTTGCAGAGCGCATTACCGGCCACTACACACTTGAAAATGTAATCAATCCTTCAACAGGAGAGATTATTGTTCCTCTTGATCATGAGATTACAGATGAAGAGGCAAAGCAGATTGAAGATGCCGGTGTAGAAAAGGTTCTTGTAAGAACAGTTCTTACCTGTGAATCAAAGCACGGTGTATGTAAGAAGTGTTACGGACGCAACCTTGCAACCAACAAGCCTGTTTCAGTCGGTGAGGCAGTAGGTATCATTGCAGCTCAGTCAATCGGACAGCCCGGTACACAGCTGACCATGAGAACGTTCCACGTCGGTGGTACTGCTTCTACAAGTGCTGAAGGCAACAAGGTTTCATTCAAGCACCCCATCTTTGTTGAAGCAATTAACGGAAACACTGTTTTCCGTGAACCCGATCCTGCAGAAAAACTTGGACCTGCAGTCCTGTTCACAAGAAAGGGAAGCATTGTTTACAGAAACGTTATTGATAACTTTGATCTTCCTGCAGATGCAGAACTTCTGGTTGCAGACGGAGACAAGGTTGCCGGAAAACAGGAACTGTTCAGAGGCGCCTTTGCCAACCCGCACGGCGGATTTGTCAGAATTACCGGCAACAGAAAGAAGAAGCTCTATGTTTTGGGACCTGTTGAGCGCGTAAACGCAAGAACAGGTGCAGAACTTAAGATTGAAGGACCCGGCTATGTTGAAGCCAATACTGCAATTATCACATTTGATCCGTTCTCAGAACCGATCATCAGTGAGTTTGACGGTATGGTCCATTTCAAGGATCTTGTTCTTGGTACAACACTTGTCAAGGAAGTCAACGAAGAAACCGGTACAATCGGATACAGAGTTACAGACCATGTTCTGGAGTCAACAGAACCTGCTCTCGTAATCTACGATGAGTTCGGAGATCCGTACGAAGAGAACGGTAAGGTTGTTTCAGAATACCTGCTGCCCGGTTCATCTTACATCCTGGTCCAGGAAGGCCAGCTTGTTAAGAAGGGTCATACAATTGCCAAGCTGCTTACAGCCGGTGCAAAGACTAAGGATATTACCGGTGGTCTTCCCCGTGTCGGAGAACTCTTTGAAGCCAGAAGACCCAGAAACGTTGCAGTTCTTGCTGCAGTTTCCGGAGAGGTTATCTTTGGTAAGATTGTTAAGGGTAAGAGAGAGATTCTGGTCAGAGACGAGTATGGTAAGCTTCACAAGCACATGATTCTGCTTGGAAAGCACATCCTGGTCAGAGACGGAGACCATGTTGATGCAGGAGAGCGTCTGTGTGACGGAAACTACAACCCGCACGACATTCTTTCAATCAACGGAGAGAACGCACTTCAGCAGTTCCTGCTTGATGAAGTCCAGGAAGTTTACAGACTTCAGGGCGTAGATATCAACGACAAGCACCTGGGAATTGTTGTTAGACAGATGCTCCGCAAGGTTGTGATTGTCCGTGTTGGCGATACTTCCTTCATTCAGGATCAGCGCGTTGACAAGTTCCGTTTCCACGAAGAGAACCGCAAGGTAATAGCAGGAGGCGGACAGCCTGCAGTTGCAAGACCGTGTCTGCTCGGTATTACCCATGCATCTCTTTCAATTGACTCATTTGTCAGTGCTGCATCATTCCAGGAGACAACAAGAGTTCTTACAAATGCTGCTATTGCCGGTAGCCGTGATGAGCTCAGAGGTCTTAAGGAGAACGTCATTATCGGTCACCTCATCCCTGCAGGAACAGGTATGAAGTGCTATCGTGATGTCAAACTCAAGAATGAAGATATGTATCGTCTTGAGGATGCAGAGAAGGCCAAGGCTGAGGATAATTTTGCAGAGGATCTTGTTCCGGAGATGTCCTTTGTAGAAGATGATAATTCCGATGCTGACTATATGGACGAAGAAGACTGAGACTGATATAATCGGTCTCTGTCTTCAGAGATATATGTCCGGCGTATGCCGGATTGAATTGCGTATTCAACAGATTTACGCCTTGAGCGTAGCGTTGTTTACGGAGAGGAGGGCATAAGAAATGCCTACAATTAACCAGTTGATCAGAAAGGGTCGTTCAACGCCGAAGTCAAAGACAAAGTCTCCGGCTCTTGAAGGTTGCCCGCAGAAACGTGGTGTCTGCACAAAGGTTATGACAGTTACACCTAAGAAACCTAACTCAGCTCTGAGAAAGGTTGCCCGTGTACGTCTGTCAAACGGAATTGAAGTTACAGCTTACATTCCCGGTATCGGACATAACCTGCAGGAACACTCCGTTGTTCTCCTCCGTGGCGGTAGAGTTAAGGACCTGCCTGGTGTTCGTTATCACATTGTCCGTGGTACAAAGGATACTCAGGGTGTCACCGACAGAAAGAGAAGCCGCTCCAAGTACGGTACAAAGAAACCAAAGGCTTGATGAGGAGGAACTGTTATGTCAAGAAGAACAAACGCACCCGTCAGGGAAATCCTTCCGGATTCAGTTTACAACAGCGTCACAGTTGAGAAATTCATCAACCGCATGATGCTCGACGGAAAGAAGTCTGTCAGCACTCGCATTCTCTACGATGCAATGACAATCATGGGCGAGAAGACCGGTGAGTCTCCGCTTGATGTATTCACAAAGGCTCTTGAGAATGTAAAGCCTGTTGTTGAAGTCAAGTCAAAGCGTGTAGGTGGAGCTACATACCAGGTTCCTACGGAAATCCGTGAGCCCAGACGTGAAGCTCTTGCAATGCGCTGGCTCATTGCTGCCGCACGTGGTCGTGCAGGTAAGTCAATGTCAGAAAAGCTTGCAGCCGAAATGCTTGATGCATACGGCAATACAGGTACAGCCTTCAAGAAGAAGGAAGACATGCACCGCATGGCAGAAGCAAACAAGGCATTTGCCCACATCCGCTTCTGATTATTGCAAAACTTCAGATGAAAGAGATTGGAAC
>CADCOT010000051.1 GCA_902803145.1 uncultured Spirochaetales bacterium
CGTTGAGGTTAAGCTGATGATAGACAGACAGAGTTGGAAAGACACAGTACAGAAGACACTTGAGAATCTTTATGCTGCACGGGGAGGAGAAGGCTCTCTTGCTCCCGTTGTGGTTCAGGTTCCGCCTAAGCCCGAGATGGGCGATTTAGCCTTTCCGCTTTTTATGTATGCTAAGGCTTTCAAAATTGCTCCTAATGCAATTGCAGAGGAGCTGACTCAGGCAATCAATGTCCTTTCTGACAAACCTGAAGGTCAGGCTTTTGCTGCAGGTCCTTACATGAACGTTCGTGTTCAGATGGACAGTCTTACAAATAACCTCTACAAAGACATTTCTGCCAACCCTGACAACTGGGGTAAGACCTCAAAGATGAAGGGCAGAAGAATGATGGTTGAGTTCAGCTGTCCCAATACAAACAAACCGCTTCACCTAGGTCATGTTCGCAATGACTGTCTTGGTTCAAGTGTCAGCAGAATTCTCAAGGCAAACGGAGCAGAGGTAAACCGCGTAAATCTGATTAACAACCGCGGAGTTCATATCTGCAAATCTATGCTTGCCTACAGTAAATTCGGTAACGGAGAAACTCCTGAGAGCACAGGAATCAAAGGCGATCACTTTGTAGGTAACTGGTATGTGCGTTTTGCACAGTGGGAGAAGGAAGACCCATCTGCTGACCAGCAGGCTCAGGACTTGCTTGTTAAGTGGGAAGCCGGAGACCCTGAAGTTGTTGCACTTTGGAAGAAGATGAACGGCTGGACCATTTCCGGTATGGAAGAAACGTATCGCAACATGGGCATAGAGTTTGACCGCTACTACTATGAGTCAGACACCTACAAACTTGGTAAGGACAAGATTCTTGACGGCCTTGCACGTGGTGTTTTCCAGAAGCAGGAAGACGGCGCAATCTACATTGACAACTCAGATATCGGTCTTGATAAGAAGATTCTTCTCAGAAAGGACGGAACATCAATCTACATTACACAGGACATTGGTACTGCAATCAGCCGCCATGAGGACTGGCCGTTTGACAGTCTTGTCTATGTTGTAGCTTCTGAACAGCAGTATCACTTCAAGGTTCTGTTCCACGTTTTGGATAAGTTGGGTTACCCCTGGGCAAAGAACCTTCATCATCTGTCATACGGAATGGTCTTCCTTCCTGAAGGTAAGATGAAGAGCCGCGAGGGCACTGTTGTAGATGCAGACGACCTTATGGCTTCTCTTTCAGAGATGGCAAAACAGCAGATTGAAGAAAAGGGCAGAGAAAGCGAACTGGATGATATTGAAAAGACTGCCCATGACATTGCCCTTGGTGCTATCAACTACTACATGCTTCAGTTTGACCCTGCAAAGGACATTACTTTCAATCCCAAAGAGAGCCTTTCATTCAACGGAAACACCGGTCCTTATCTTCAGTACATGGGTGCAAGAATCTGCTCAATGCTTAGAAAGTATGAAGATGTTGCTCCGACTTTGGGTAATGCGCAGTTTGATTCTTCTCTTCTCAATCTTGAGGATGAGAGGGAGATTCTCAAACTTGTAGGTTCCTATCCTGAAGTTGTTGCAAAGGCCGGAGAAAAATATGATCCGTCACAAATCTGCGCCTTCCTCTATGACCTTTCAAAGCGCTTCTCACGCTGGTATCACGACACTCGCATTCTCAACGCAGAGACTCCTGCTCTTGTTGTCTCCCGTGTTGCGCTTTGCCAAATGGTACTTTGCTGCCTGAAGAATGCCTTTGAACTTGTAGGAATTCCGTTCTTGGAGAAAATGTAAACCTTCTTACAGGTTTTTCAGAAAGTCTAAAAGACTGTCCCAGTAAGATTCATCAGTGTTTGTTAGCCCCCTGCGAAAGTAGGGGGTTAGTATATCTGCAGTGGCATCTGTGTCATTGATGGATATCCATGAGCGCTGGACAGCGTAGTCCAAGGCTACAAGAATACGGGCACGAATCATTGAATCAAGCTGATTGGAAAGAAGTAGGGCACTGCTATCTGTAAGGTGTTTCTGGTCAAGGTAGGACAGATAGTTGCGTTGAGGAAAGGATGTAAAGACATCTACCAGGCGGTTGATTAGACGGACAAACAGAGTCTGAAGATCATTTGCAGAGAAATCTACGTTGATTTGTGTGTTTGCTATTGTCTGAGTGCAGTAGTCAATTGCAGTTTGGTGGAGCTCTTCCGAACCGTCAAAGTGACTGAAGATTGTAGACTTTGTAATTCCTACTTCCTTGGAAAGCGTGCCCAAAGAAACAGTATCAAAGCCGTGTTCTTCTCCCAAAGCCAAGTATGAGTCTATCAGTTTCTGGCGAGTTGATGTCTCCATATGGGGTATTATTTACGAACGAACGGTCGGTTGTCAATGGGATTAAATTCATCTATTTTTGTGCAAGGTGTTGAGGCTTGTGAAAGATAAGGGGTATAAGTTCAGGGTAAATTTCAGAAAAAGGATGTGTTAAATGTACGCACTCGTAGAAATTCTCGGAAAACAGTACAAGGCTGAAGCCGGAAAAGAA
>CADCOT010000052.1 GCA_902803145.1 uncultured Spirochaetales bacterium
AAAATATACCTTCTTACTCATACGCGTATTTTTTCAAAAACTGCGCTTTCTTACAAGCACGTTGTCAGGGTCTCTCAGATAGAAGACTGCAGATGTCAAATCCTTGTTTGAATAAAGCGAGAAAACGGCCTTTGAATACGTTTCAAGCTGGATTTCGTGTTCTTCTTCATCTCTGATAATGTCTGTTTTAAAGTCAATAATCATGACGCGTCGGTCATTTTCTGCCAAAAGGTCAATTGTTCCTTTCAAAAGCGCGTTGCGCTCACTGTCATACAAGCGGAAGCTTCTTTCAGAGTACAGTTTATAGTTATTCTTTGTAAGGTCTTTGTACAGGCTACTGTTAATAAAGGCATCTTTAAGAGCTTTGGCATCTTTGACAAACTGGAGGGCCTGACTTTCTGTCAGACCCTGCGGAAGCTCAAGCTTGGTTTGAGTTTTGTTAATTGCATCTTCTATTAAAGCATGAACGTAGGTTCCAAACTCAGTCTGAAGGCCTTTTTCCTGAATGAAGGTATCTGAATCAAGGCTTTTGAGAATCTTTCCCCTTCTGTTTTCATGGTCCTGCTCTCCCAAGGATGTTACTGCAACGCTTTTTTCAGACCAGTCAAAATTATCCTTTTGTGCACTTTCGTACCATGGTTTGAATTTCTCAATATTGCGCCTGTCTAAGCGAGCTGTTGAATAAGTATCTTCTTCTTTGATTCTTTCAAAAGTCCTAAGTTCAACCCAAGACGGAACGTCAATCAGCTCAAGAGATTCCTTGTCTGCATGCATTCCTGTTGAGCATGCAAACATCTGCATTAAAGATGTTGAACCGGACGGCCCCCTATCCAACTTATCTTGAGTAATGTCTGTTTCTTTCGGAGCTCCGGAGAAGACAAGATGCTGCTGAGCACGTGTTGCTGCAACGTAAAAGACCCTGATCATCTCTGCAATTTCTTTTTGCTTGTCCAAGTCTCCGTTAAGTTTGTCATAGAGGTTGGCAAGTTTTCCTTCATGGGACAGGGCACATGAAACATAGGGATTTCCGGCATCATCTTTGACCATCTTCATAGGGTCTGTGTCATAGTTCAAAGAAGAGTCCATATCTGCAACTATCACTATGGGAAATTCAAGACCCTTGGAGGCATGGATTGTCATTATCTTCACACCGTCGTTGCGGTCAGAAATAATGTTGCTTTCCTTATCATCTGTCTTCCCGTCTTCAATTGCATCCTTCAGGTAAAGAAGAAAATCTGACAAAGTGTAGCCCTGATCGTCATAGGAAGCAGCTATGGAGTAAAGATTCAAAAAGTGCTCTGTATATACCTGGTTTGCAGGATTTGCAATTATGAAGGCTCTATATCCCATGTCAAACCAGAGGTATCTTACAGCAGCTGCAATGCCGCCTGTGGCAATAATATTTGTAATTGAATCAAGAAGGCTGTCAGTTGCGGCCTCTTCTCCGAACGGACCGTCTATTACACTTTGAATGCACAGTTTGTCTGTTCTGTGACTTACAAGATTCAAAAGACTGTAAAAGTCGTTTACCAGAGCCTCTCTTACCAGATCTTTCTGCTGAACCAATACGTATGGAATTCCTTTGAGCCTAAGGGCCTTTTCAAAGGCAGCCTGTTTTGAACTTGTACGCAGAAGAATTGCGATATCTGAGAAATCCGGTCTGCAAACTTTGTTGTTTTTGTTTAAGAGAAAACCGTCTGTTTGAGTCATCTCCAAAACCAGATTTGCAATTCCTGCAGCCTCACTTGAAGGATAGTCTGCAAGTCCCTCAACCTTGTCACCCTTCCCTTTATGTACGTTGCAGTGAAGAATAATTCTTGAAGGAAGACCGGTGTCTATTCCGGGTTTAAGGGCTTTGAAACGCGCCTCAAAGTCCTTACTGCTTTCCCTCATAATTCCGCTAAAGAGAGTGTTCAGGTTCTCAAGCAGAGGCTTGTTTGTTCTGAAGTTTGTAGTAAGTTCTTTGAGCTTTCCGCCACAGGCAAAAATCTCCTGCTGCATGCGTTTGAAAACACTTACATCTGCACCGCGGAAGCGATAGATACTCTGCTTCTCATCACCGACTAGGAATATCTTTCCCTCTTCCAAAGCCGAAGGTTCAGGTATGCCGTTTGTAAAGAGTTCTTTCTTTTCACAAAGCAGGTACAAAAGACAACGGTAGTCATCATTGTTGTCCTGAAATTCATCAATCATCACGTATGAAAACGCGTTTTTGTAGAACTGACGAGTCTTCTTATCAGAAAGAAGAATGTCTATGGACATTTTCATGCAGTCCTGGAAAGTAAGGATTCCTGCACTTCTTTTGTAGTTGTTTATCTGTTCTTCAAAAAGAGAGAACAGAGAATACATAGCCTTTATGTTTTCTTCGTTTTCAACTGCGTTATTGAAAAGAACAAATTTATTAACATTATCGTTTATGTTTTTCTTTAAGGCTGAGACAATTGGGCCAATTTCTTTGTTTCCGCTTAGCCTTGAAAACTTTACTCCCTTAGGGAAAAACGAAATTCCGGCTTTCAAGTTTTCAAGTCCTCTGACTGCAATTTCTACATCCGGAACAAGTTTTGGCTCGCTTGAGAACATCTCCTCAAAGGTAAGAACATCCTGCTCAATGCTTTGAAGAAGGGTTTTGCGTGTGGTTTTTGCAAGTTCAACTATATAGCTGTAAGAGTTGTCAGTAAAAAGCGGATGAACAATGTTTATCTCTTTGGTAATTCCGCAGAGGAAATTAACTATAAAAGAGGGATCTGTAAGAGAAAGAAGATAATGGGCAGCTTGGCTTTTTGCCTGCAGGGTAAGAAGGTCTGTTGCAATCTGACGTGAGGCTGTGTTCAACTCCCTGGAAGATGCTACTTTGAAGTTTCCGGGAATGCCGTATTTTCTGCAGCCGTTTCTTACAATTTCCTGACAGAAACTATCTACAGTGCAGATTTTTGCACTGTGAAAGATTGCTATTTGGTCAGATAAATTGTGCTTTACAAGAAGGCCTCTGATACGGCCTCTCATCTCCATTGCCGCCTTGCGTGTGAATGTAATTGTCAGGATTTTATTGCAGGGAGTACCGTCTTTAACATGACGTAAAAAACGCTCTGAGAGTACAGATGTTTTACCGCTTCCGGCTCCTGCGGAAACTACGCAACTGCTTTTTTCATTAATTACATCAATCTGTTCAGGAGTATAAATTCTGCTCATTTTATTACGTACCTTGTCCTGCAGATGCCCCTGAATTTGCAACCCTTGCAGTTATCATCAGAAGGAGTCGGCTGCAAATCAGAGTTTTCAACTGCCTCTTTCAGGCGCTCTATCACACTATCCAGTTCTTCAAGCTGTTTATTCAGTTCTTCTTTTGTTTTCCAGATTACTTCCAAGTCCCCGTCTTCTATGCTGTAGTAAGCACCCATAATGGGACGCTTATCCATAATCTTTTCCATAATCTTGGCATAAAGCTGAATCTGCTCGGATTTTTTATCAATGTTCTTCTTCTTAAAATCTATGACTGCATAGTCTCCGTTCGGAAATTCAAGAATGCAGTCTATCCTGCCCTTTATTCTGTAACCGTCAAATGTTTCATCAAATTCTTTTTCTATGCTGTGAAGCCTCATTCCCGGTTCAAATTCCACATTTGCAAACTGAAGCAGCAACTGCGGGTAATGAAGGAGAATTCTCTCCTGGCGCGGAAGGTAGGCTGCTTTTTCATATGTTCTGTATCTTTCTAGGCGCTTTGCAAAAATCCTATTTAGTTTGTTGAGCGAGTCTTCAGACTTTAGTTTCCACAGATCTCCAACCTCTTTGAGCCACTGCTCAAGACAGTCATGAAGCAGGTTTCCCACTTCAAGATTGTCCACCATATCTGCCTGGTAGTCGGTTTCTTTAATTCCCAAATCATAGGAGCAGTACCATCTGAATGGGCATTTTACAAAATCAGAGAGTGCTGTTGCAGTTATCTTCAAAGGTTTCTCAACCTCTTTGAATTCTCTGAATCCTCGCTCTCTGAGCGATGTTACAAGAGCCTTTTCAAACCATTCTTTCTGAACCGGAAGAGCTTTTGATTTTGAAATGCTTCCGTCTCTCCACATGGCCTCTTCAGCTGAAAGAGGATCTGTAACCGTGTTATTGAACTCTTCTATTTGGTTTCTGTCAGTAAAGAACGAAGGAATTGAGACTTCTCCACCGTACGATTGAATTGCACAGGATATCTGAGCACCACAGGCAAGGTATGAGCTGATTAAGCCATCTGTTATAGGAAGACCCTCCTTGTCTGTGTAAGGCGGAACCTTGCGCTGTGCAACCGTGTCTGTATCGCTGAAAGCAATTGCAAAATGATGTTTTGCAACCATTGCAGCGTTGGAAGGATAAGTGTAGACGGCTATGGCATCAGAGGGCGTTTTGGGAGTGTAAGGTGTCATGGAAATGAGCCTTAGGAACATGTCAAATGCAGAAATTGCAAAATTGCTGACCTTTATGTTTACAAGACTCTCAAGGGCTTCCATACACCTTGTGTAGGCGGTGTTGAATTCCTCCTGATTCAATTCAAGGTAGTCATCTGCAAAGCCGTGGATTGCCTGCCTTAATGCATCAAAACTCTTTGCACTTTCAAAGGCCTGAAGTCTGTCCTTCAAAGATGCAAACTGAAGTCTCATGTGCTCGTCAGTTAATTTGAACAGCCAGGAAGACGCCCCGTCTGACGGAACAACCTTGTACTCAACTGCAAATGAAACAAGCTTTTCAAAGTCTTCCCTGTCCTTAATGGGAAACGCAGGATTAAGGAGCAGGTTTTGCACACTTTCTGCACTCCAGCGGTTTGAAACAACGTTTTTGATTGCTTTGAATAACCTTCCTGCGTTGAAGTCGGACAGCTTTCTTCCCTTAACAATACTGATGGGAAGACCCGCCCTTTGGGCTTCTGCTTCAAGCCACGGATGCATTTCTTTTGAAGCAGTTGTTATCTTAATATCGGCTCCGCGGCATCCTTCTTCCAAAAGTTTTCTTACCTGTGAAAATGTGTATCTGATTTCAGAGAGGCTGTTGTCAAAGACTTTGATCTTGTCTGCCAGATCTTCATCAGAGGCCTCAATTGTGTCAAAACTGTTTTCATATGAGTCTGTAAGAGCAGAAGCAAAAACAAGCGTTGTACCCTGCGGAGCTTTTGAAAAATCAGGAGCAAGGTAGTTTTTCTCATACAGATTGTTTTCTTTCAGGTACTGTCTGTATGCATCCAATACTTTGGCAATATCTGCCTTCAATGCATAATCAAGGTTCTCTGTTTCAAGAGTGCGTGGAAGGTCCGGTAAAGATGCTGCAATTTCATCTTCAAAGTTTGCCTTGCTTTGAGGAAAATTGTCCGGACACAGAGTGTTGAGTTTTTCCTTTTTCAGATAGTTGGAAACAAAAAGAAGTCTATGTACCGGTTCCGCTTTTTCTGCGTTCTGAGGTATCTGCCTGCAGGAATCCAGAACTTTATCCCAGGAAACCAGCCTGTCTGTAAACACCGCTTTTCCCGGGTTGTTTACTGCATAAAAACCTGCCCAGCTGTCAGCTGAAATCTGGTTTGGGAAAACAAGCAGTTTCTGCTCTTCAATCAGTTTGAATATTCTATTCTGCAGACGCATAACCTATATATAAGTTAACAAAACTTGATAACAAAGAAAAGAAACATTACTCTGAATCTGATGAGTAAAACTATTAAATGGTGCTTTGCACTTCCGCTGACCTACATTCTGTATATAGTAATAGCTTTGATTCTTCCCCAAAGAGGCCCCATTTTTCTATATCTGCAATATATTCTTATAATTGCAATTTTTCTCTTTATCTGTAAAAAGTTTCTTAATTTTGATGTGAAACTGTTTTTCACTCCAAGCGGGAAAAAGTTCTCATTTAGAAAACTTATCATAGCCATTCTGCTTTCGCTTATTATGTTCAGTACGATTGAATTTGTCTTCATGCTGATTAATCCGCAGTCTTATGTGTTTACATTTAACCCTGCATACTTTTATGAATGGATTCTTTCACTGATTCTGATAGTTCTTGCAGCTTTGTATGAGGAGCTGTTGTTCAGAGCATATGTAGCTCATTTTGCAGCGAATGAAAATCCTGTCAAATGGAAGACTGTTCTTGCCTCCGGTCTGTTGTTTGCAATAGCCCACTTTCAAAATCCGGAAGTAAATGCCCAGGC